>NZ_JBVVQY010000007.1:0-250308 GCF_055811615.1 Mesorhizobium sp. WSM4807 | reverse complement strand
TGGGGGGGGGGTCGGGGGGTGTGGGCTCATCCCTTTTTTTTTTAAACCCCCCGGGGCCCCCGCCGGTCGATCCGACCCCCTCTGTCGCCTTCGGCGACATCTCCCCCTTGAGGCGCCATAGATGAATCAAATTTGCCGGTCAGGCGAAAACTATTCGGTTGCGGTGAGCCGCCGCCCTGCCTACGATTTCAATCAGCATTGAGGACAAAGGCAGGATGCAGCAACCCGGCCGTGCCGCAGAGATCAAGGCAATCGGGATCGGCAAGAGCTTCGGCTCGTTCCGTGCGCTGGATGACCTGACGCTCGATATCGGCCGCGGCGAGTTCCTGACCCTGCTCGGGCCGTCAGGTTCGGGCAAGACCACCTTCCTGATGATCCTTGCCGGTTTCGTGCAGCCGACCGACGGTCGCCTGTTCAGCGACGGCGTCGACATCACCGAGCGGCCGGCCGAGCAGCGCGCCGCCGGCATGGTTTTCCAAGGCTACGCCCTGTTCCCGCATATGAGCGTCGAGGCCAACATCGCCTTCCCGCTCAAGGTGCGCAAGAAATCGGCGGCCGACATCAAGCGACGCATCAGTGAGATGATCGAGCGCGTCGGGCTGAAGGGTCACGAGAAGAAACTGCCGTCGCAATTGTCCGGCGGCCAGCAGCAGCGCGTCGCGCTGGCGCGTGCCTTGGTGTTCGAGCCGGGCGTGCTTTTGCTCGACGAGCCGTTCTCCGCGCTCGACAAGGGCCTGCGCGGCCAGATGCAGGCCGAGATGAAGCGGCTGCACCAGGAAACCGGCACCACCTTCGTCTTCGTCACCCATGACCAGAGCGAGGCGCTGGCGCTGTCGTCGCGCGTCGCCATCTTCAACCACGGCAAGTTGCTGCAGGTCGGCGCGCCTGACGAGGTCTACGACCGGCCGGCCAACCGCTTCGTCGCCGAGTTCCTCGGCGAGATCAACATGCTGCCGCTGAAGGACGTGCGCAATGCCGACAACGGCGCCACCGGCCTGTGCGAAGACCGCACCATCACGCTGCGCGGCAATGCAAGCGCCGTCGGCAGCAACGCCATCCTGGCGATCCGGCCCGAATACATGTCGATCGCGCCCGAAGCGACAGCCGGCGAGAACGGCATCGCCGCGACTGCGGTCGCCTCGACCTATCTCGGCGCTGCGACACGGCTCGATCTCACGACGCGCCAGGGTGCCAAGGTGACGGTCTCGGTGCCGAACGAGGTCGCCGCTTCGGCACTCGGCAAGGGCAATTCCGTGTGGCTGACATGGCCGGCGGAAAAAGGTTTCCTCCTTCCGGATGGAGGACAATGACGATCGGTGTGGCGAAGCTGAAATCGCCAGGCTGACTTTCGGGAAATATCAACGACAAAAAGGGGAACTGACATGACCAGCAATTCAAAGATGAGCGAAACCAAGAAACACTCGATCGAGACGCTCTCCGCCAGGGCCGCGCGCGGCGAGATCTCGCGCCGGCAGTTCACGCAGCTGGCCGCACTCGTGCTGGCCGGGACGCCGATGCTGCTGCGCTCGACCGGCGCCTTCGCGCAAGCCAAGGAACTGGTCCTGGTCAACTGGGGTGGTGACGCCATCACCGCCTATGACGCGGCCTATGGCCAGGCCTTCACCAAGGAGACCGGCATCACCGTCAAGATGGATGGCTCCGGCCCGACCGAGGGCGCGATCGCGGCGCAGTTCAAGAGCGGCGCCCCGACCTGGGACCTGGTCGACGTCGACCCGTTCTCGGCCATCACTCTCGGCGCGCAAGGCATGCTCGAACCGATCGACTATTCGATCGTCGACAAGAAGAAGATGCGCGAGGGCTTCGGCTGGGAGCACGCCGCCTCGACCTATTTCTTCTCCTATGTCATCGCCTATGATTCCGAAAAATTCGGCAGCCAGGCACCAACCGGCATGGCCGACTTCTTCGATGTGACGAAATTCCCCGGCAAGCGCTCGCTCTACAAATGGGGCGTGTCGAGCTGGGAAGCGGCACTGCTCGCCGACGGCATCGCGCCGGCCTCGCTCTACCCGCTCGACCTCAAGCGCGCGCATGACAAGATCGCCGCCTTCAAGGAGAATGTCGTCGCCTATTGGGGCGGCGGCGCCGAAAGCCAGAGCGTGCTGCTCGACGGCGAGGCTTCGATGGCGATCGTCTGGTCGACCCGCGCCTCACTGATCGAGCAGGATTCCGGCGGCAAGATCAAGTTCATCTGGGACCAGGGCCTGATCTCGCCCGGCGCGCTCGCCGTGCTCAAGGGCAATCCCGGCGGCAAGGACGCGGCGATGAAGTTCATCGCCAGCGCCCAGGATCCGGAGAAGCAACTGATCATGTTCGACAAGCTCGGCCAGGGTCCGGCCAATCCGGCCACCGACGCGCTGATCCCCGCCGACAAGAAGCGCATCAACCCGGTCGACCCCGAAAACATGAAGAAGCAGATCGCGCTCGACATGGAGTGGTACGCCAAGAACTACGGGGCCGCACTCGACGAATACACGAAGATCATCTCCGCCTGATAGACCGGGATAACCGGGGCCGAGATGAAAGCATATCTCTCCGACAGGATGGGCGCGGCGCTGTTGATGGCGCCGCTGCTCTTCTTCCTTGCCGCCGCCTATGCCTGGCCATTCTTCGGCGTCGTCAATTGGAGCTTCACCCTGCCCGAGCCGGGGCTCGGGCAATATGGCACGCTGTTAGGCGACCCGCTGGTTCAGTCGGTGTTTGTCCGCACGCTGCGCATCGCCGCAATCGTCACAATTGTTTCGGTTGCCGCCGCCTACGCCATCACCGTGGTGTGGGTGCGCGGCACGCCGGCGCAGCGCGTGATCGCCGAGTTCTGCATCCTGGTGCCGTTCTGGATCTCGGTGCTGACGCGCGCCTTCGGCTGGGTGGCGCTGCTTTCCAATCGCGGCCTGTTCAACACCTGGCTGCAGGCGATCGGCTTCATCTCAGAACCGCTGACACTGGTACGCAACGAATTCGGCGTCATCGTCGGCATGACGCATTTCCTTATCCCCTTCGCCGTGTTTCCACTGGCGTCTTCGATGCGCAGCCTCGACGACCGCGTGTTGCTGGCGGCGCGCGGGCTCGGCTCCAGCCGCATGCGCACCTTCTGGTCGGTCTTCGTGCCGATGACGCGGTCGGGCATCATCGGCTCGGCGCTCATCGTCTTCGTCTTTTCGCTGGGCTTCTTTGTGACGCCTGCGATCCTCGGCGGCGGCCGCAGCGTTATGGTCGCCGAGCTGATCTATCTCCGCATCTTCCAGAGCCCGGACTGGGGCCTGGGGGCGGCGATCAGCGTCGTGCTGGTGCTGTTCGTCGGCGCGCTGATGGCGCTGGTGTTCCGCTATGTCAGACCGAAGCAGCTAATCTGATGCCGACCTACCGCCCCGGCCCCGTCTCGCTGGTCCTCGCCGCCCTGGTTGCGCTATTCCTGCTGTTGCCGTTGCTTGCCGTGATCCCGGTGTCGCTGACGCCGACCCGCATGCTGGCAATGCCGTCCGGCGAATTGTCGCTGCGCCACTACCGGGCGCTGATCGAGGATCCGCGCTGGATCAACTCGATCCTGCTCTCGATCAGGATCGGCGTCGTCAGCAGCGCCTTCTCCACCGTGCTGGCGCTCTGCTTCAGCCTTGGCGTGTGGATGTTCCAGCCACGCTTCACCGCCGCACTTGTCGGCTTCGTGCTGCTGCCGATGGTGGTGCCGCCGGTGGTCTCGGCGATCACGCTCTACTTCCTGCTGACCTCGATCTCGGGTGTCAGCTCATTCTTCGGCTACGATACCTGGCTCGGCGTCGCCATGGCGCATGCGGTGATGACGGTGCCCTTCGCCACGGTGCTGATCCTGGTGTCGCTCAGCCAGCTCGACCGGCGCATCGACCTTGCAGCGCGCGGCCTCGGCGCCACGGTATGGGAACGCGCCACGCGCATCATCATGCCCAACATTAAGTTCGGCATCGTCACCGCCGCCCTGCTGTCCTTCGTGCTGTCATGGGAAGAGATCGGCGTCACCCTGTTCATCACCTCGGTCAACGCCATCACGCTGCCCCGGCTGATGTGGATGGGCCTGCGCGACAACATCGACCCGGCGATCGCCGCCCTCTCGGTGATCCTGATCATCATCACGGTTTTGGTGCTTGCGGCGCGCAGTGTTATGGTCAGGCTGCGCGGGGCGTATTAGGGGTAGGGGTACGCGGCCTGCCCTATCCGGGCGGCGGCTTAGTTGGCGACTCCGATTGGAACGGGAAGCCCGCCGACCCTCTGGCGGCGGAACGCCGCTTTCACGCCATAATGACAGCCGCAAATGAAACTTTGTACCACGGCGTGCGTTTTGGTGGGTTCAACTCACCAAAGGTTCCACCATGGATCAAGGATGGTTTTCCAAGCCGGTTGCGGTTTCGGTCGGCATCACGGGAACGATCCGACATATTTCCAACGCACAACAGGCCGTCGAATTGCTGACAGGCCAGTGGCGCGACGCCGGCAGCCTGCAACATGGCGCCGCGTTGCGCGCATGCCGCCGGGCCATGAACGGCGACGTTTCGACCGAAATCGCCAGGGATGCGTTTGTCGGCGCCGCGCGGGAGGCGCATGTTCTGGTCGAGTAAGCGGCCGAACAGAGCCGGATAGATGGCGGGCCATACTAAGGCAAGCTACCCCATGGCGTGGCGGATGGTCTTGGACAGACGGCTGAGGAATGCCGGCCTCGACGAGGCGTCAAGCTTCCAAGACAGCACCGCGGTCGCCATTTTCCGCGGCAACACCCCGACCGATAGGAACCAGGCGGCAAGGACGGCGCGCCGGCGCAGGGACGCCGTCATTTCGAGGCTGGCCACGGCGCCCGCCGCCCCGAGCGCCAGCCGGGAATCATTGGCCACGGGGTGCTGGCGCTTGTCTGCGCACAGCGACGCCAGCCGCTCTTCCAGATGGACCGGATCGTGGCGGACAGCCTCCGACGGCACAATTGTCAGGCCGATCCCGGAAGCATGGTCCGACAGCGCCTGCATGCGGCGGAAATCGTGGGTTACCCTCCAGCGTGCCCGCTCGGCGAGCTTTTCACCGAAGACCGAATGGTTGGCGCCGTGGATCCGGTAGGCGCCGAGGCATTCGTCGATGGACTGGACGTGCCCGTAAAGCGGCGCCAGCGTTGCAAGATAGCCATCGGCTCCCTGGCGGAACTCCGGCTCGGGAATCGGCATGATCGATTCCAGGGTTGAACGGTCAAAGGCCAGCCCGCTGGTCACAGTCGTCTGATAGCGGCCCTTGTGCAGGAGTTTCGGCATGACGTCGCCGCTGTCGAAAGGCAGTTCGGGGGGCGGAAAGACATCCTTGATGCGTTGTCGTTCGTCGACGATATGCAACCTGGACTGTACCTGGGCGGTTGCCGCGTCCCAGGTGTCGACGATCCTGGAAATGGCGGTGGGATAGAGAAAGTCGTCGGCGTCGAGGAACAGGACGATCTTGCCCGAGCTTGCCGCAAAGCCGGTGTTGAAAGCGGCGGCATGCCCCCCATTTTGCGCTCGCGGGCAGGCGAGGATCCTGTCCCCATATGATTTCATGATTGTCGTCGAATTGTCCTGCGATGCATCGTCGACGACGATGACTTCGACATCCGCGTAGTCCTGCTCCAGGGCGCTGTCGATGCTGCGTTTGAGGAAACGCGCGTAATTGTAGTTCGGGATGATGATGGATACCGGAATCCTCGGGACAGACTGCATCGCATTTGACCTCGCATCTTGCTTTGGTTTCGGCAAAATCCCGCGCACGGACCTGCCCCCTCTTCAAGTGCCCGACGAGTTTCCTGAGGAAAAGCCTGCGGCTTTCCATCAGGAGACGGGCTCGCTTTGCGACTTCGTACTGAGGCCGCCATGCCTTCGAGGGCTGCCGCCTTGGTCAAGGTTGTGGTCGGCGGCAGCAGAAGCTCCGACGGTTTTCGGCCGGTCGCAACCGAGCCCGACGGAAATGTCTCGCCCTTCGGTCGCGATCAGGTCGGGATCGAGGTGGACGGGCGCCTTGAAGGCATGGCGGATACTGACCTTCAAATACGGCTGGAACAAGCCCCGCACCAAGAACAAGACTCACAAGTCTGTTACATCTGAGGCAGCGCGCAGCGGCGTGGACTGTGGATAATCGCAGAGGTTGGGAGGTTGGCGGCGGCTATACCGAAGCCGGCGGCAGCCGGCTTCGGTATATGACCGTGCAGCCTGAACGTCAGGCTGCCTGCAGCCCCGGCAGCGACAGATCGGCTTCCTCCGGCAAGTCGCCGGCCATAGCGGCGGCAAACTTGGTCTGGTCGAGTTCCCCTTCCCAGCGCGCCACGACCACGGTCGCCACCGCATTGCCGACGAAGTTGGTCAGTGCCCGGCACTCCGACATGAAGCGGTCGACGCCGAGGATCAGCGCCATGCCGGCGAGAGGCACGGTGGGAACTACCGAAAGCGTCGCAGCAAGCGTGATGAAGCCGGCACCGGTGATGCCGGCGGCACCCTTGGAGCTCAGCATGGCGACGGCGAGCAGCAGGATCTGGTCGCCGAAGGTGAGCGGCGTGTCTGTCGCCTGCGCGATGAACAGCGCGGCCAGCGTCATGTAGATGTTGGTGCCGTCGAGGTTGAAGGAATAGCCGGTCGGGACGACCAGGCCGACCACCGAGCGGTTGCAGCCGGCGCGCTCCATCTTGGCCATCAGGCCCGGCAGTGCCGCTTCCGAGGACGAGGTGCCGAGCACCAGCAGCAGCTCTTCCTTGATGTAGCGGATCAGCGCCAGGATCGAGAAGCCGTTGTAGCGGGCGACCGCGCCGAGCACCACCAGCACGAACAGCAGCGCGGTCAGGTAGAATGTGCCGATCAGCATGGCGAGGTTGGCGATCGAGCCGATGCCGTATTTGCCGATGGTGAAGGCCATGGCGCCGAAGGCGCCGATGGGCGCGGCCTTCATCAGGATGGCGACGAGGCGGAAGATCGGCGTGGTCAGTGCCTGCAGGAAATCGACGACCGGGCGGCCGCGGTCGCCAACCAGCGCAAGAGCGAGCCCGAACAGCACCGAAAAGAACAGCACTTGCAGGATGTCGCCCTTCGCAAAAGCGCCGGTGATCGTGTCGGGGATGATGTTCATCAGGAAGCCGACGATGCTGGTGTCGTGCGCCTTTTCGGCATACGTCGCCACCTTTGTGGCGTCGAGCGTAGCCGGATTGATGTGCATGCCGGCGCCGGGCTGGACGACATTGGAGACGACGAGACCGACGACAAGCGCCAGCGTCGAGAACACCAGGAAATAGATCATCGCCTTGCCGGCGACGCGGCCCACCTTCTGCAGGTCGGAAACGCCGGCGATGCCGGTCGCCACCGTGAGGAAGATCACCGGCGCGATCACCATCTTCACCAGCTTGATAAAGGCGTCGCCGAACGGCTTCATCGCCTCACCGGTTTCGGGATAGAAGTGGCCGAGAAGCACGCCGGCGGCGATCGCCGCCAGCACCTGCACATAGAGATGCCGGTAGAAAGGAAGTTTGCCGCGCGGCTCGGCGGCAGCGAATACTGTCTGCATGACGTCCTCCATTGTGCTCCGATCGAAAGCTCGACCTCCCGGAGCAATTGCGTTGACCCCCAGCAGCCTCGCGACCGCTGGAAGTCGTGTCTGCAACTGCCGTGCCAAGTGCGCGGAAAAGAGCCTATCCATTTGATTTTATTGAGTATTCCAGAACTCACGAGGTCGCTTCGTACACAGAAAGTGCGGATATTCGCATAGCCGAATTGTGATTTGTGCGAAATCATGCACAAATAGGCGATGCTTCAACGCCCCGCCGCTGCCTTGTCGTCGACGCCCGAGCAACTCGGCAGGCGAGCGCGCCATGCCTGGCTGCTGTTTGCGGCCATCGCCCTTGCGATCGCCACGGTCGCACTTTACGGCGCCGGCCTCTATGGCCGCACCACCGAGGTCAGGGCCTTGGCGGCGCAAGGTCGCACCGATGCCAATCTGAAGGTCGCGCTGCTGCGCGCTGTGCTGGAAAGCCCGCGCGCCCTGCCCCTGCTGCTGTCGGAAGACCAGCAGGTGCTCGACGCGCTGGCGCAGAAAAGTGGTGCTGCAATCGATGTGCTGAACCGCAAGCTCGAAGGGCTGGTCTCCGGCACCAAGGCTTCGGTGCTCTATGTCATCGGCACCGACGGGCTGGCGATCGCCTCCAGCAACTGGCGCGAGCCGATCAGCTTCGTCGGCAACGACTACCGGTTCCGCGATTATTTCTCCGCGGCGATGCAATCCGGAACCGCCGAATATTTCGCGCTCGGCAATGTCAGCAAACGCCCCGGCCTCTACATCTCGCGCCGCGTCGGCGATGCTGCCGCACCGCTCGGCGTCGTCGTCGTCAAGGCGGAATTCGATCAGCTCGAGGCCGACTGGCACGAGGCGAACCGCCCGGCCTATGTCAGCGACGAGCATGGCGTCGTCCTGATCACCAGCGTGCCGTCCTGGCGCTTCATGACGACGGCGCGGCTTGCCGGGCCTGATCTTGCCGCCATCCAGGACAGCCAGCAGTTCGGCGATGCACTGCTGATGCCATTGCCGATCACGCGCCCGCAGGCACTTAGCCCGGACATGTCGATCGTGCATGCCGTGACGCCCGGCGGCAGCGATGCGGAATATCTCAGGCTTTCAACCCTGATCCCTTCAACCCCCTGGCGGCTCGACTATCTCGTCCCGGCCGAGGCGCCGATCGCCGCCGCGGCCCGTGAAATGCGGCTCCTTGCGCTCGGCGTCATTGTTCCGTTGCTCGGCCTTGCTGCGTATCTGTTGTGGCGTCGGCAGTCAGGACAAATGCGGATCGCCGCCGAACAGGCGACGCGCACCGAGCTCGAACGCCGCGTCGTCGAACGGACCGAGGATCTGAGCCGCGCCCGTGACCGGCTGCAGGCCGAGATATCAGACCACCGCAGCACCGAAGCCAAGCTGCAGGTGGTGCAGCAGGATCTGGTCCAGGCCAACCGCCTCGCCATCCTCGGCCAGGTTGCCGCCGGCGTCGCCCATGAGATCAACCAGCCGGTCGCCACCATACGCGCCTATGCCGACAACGCCCGCGTCTTCCTCGACAGGAAGCAGACCGCGCCGGTCGAGGAGAATCTCGGCGCCATCGCAGCGCTGACCGAACGCATCGGCACCATCACCGAGGAGTTGAAGGCCTTTGCCCGCAAGGGCCGCACTGCCGCCGAGCCTGTCGAATTGCGCGGCGTCATCGAAGGCGCCGTCGTGCTGCTGAGAAGCCGCTTTGCCGGCCGGCTCGACGCACTGGCCATCGAATTGCCGCCGCCGAACCTCAAAGTGATGGGCAACCGGGTCCGGCTCGAACAGGTGCTGATCAACCTCTTCCAGAACGCGCTGGAAGCGCTGGACGGCCGCGACGATGCCAGGGTGCAGGTCTCGGTCGAAGAGAAGGCGGACGGCGTGACGGTCGGCGTGTCCGACAACGGCTCGGGCATTCCGCCTGCGATCCTTAAATCGCTGTTCACGCCGTTCAACACGTCCAAGGAAAAGGGCCTCGGCCTTGGTCTCGTCATCTCGAAGGACATCGTCGCCGACTACGGCGGCCGCATCGAGGTTTCGAGCGACGACAGCGGCACCCGCTTCACCATCCATCTTGCAAAAGCAGCGTAATGGCCAAAGCAGAAATGACGAACGATGACGCCGCGCCGGTCATCCTGATCGATGACGACAGCGATCTCCTCAGGGCCACTGCGCAGACGCTGGAGCTTGCCGGCTTTTCTGTCTCGGCTTTTTCGGTGGCGGCCGAGGCGCTGGCGACGCTCGACGCCGGTTTTGCCGGCGTGGTGGTGTCGGATATCCGCATGCCTGAGATCGACGGCCTGCTGCTTTTCGACCGCGTCCTGCGGCTGGACCCGGACGTTCCGGTCATCCTCGTCACCGGGCATGGCGACATCGCCATGGCGGTCAAGGCGATCAAGGACGGCGCCTACGACTTCATCACAAAGCCCTTTGCCGCCGACCGGCTGGTGCAGAGCGTGCGCCGCGCCGCGGAAAAGCGCCGCCTGGTGATGGAAAACCGCGCCTTGCGCGAAGCGGCCGGAGAGGCGCAGGACGGGCTGCCGCTGATCGGCCAGACGCCGGCGATGGAAAGGCTGCGCCGGACGCTGCGCCAGATCGCCGACACCGATGTCGATGTGCTGGTGACCGGCGAAACCGGTTCCGGCAAGGAGGTGGTGGCCAGCCTTCTGCATCGCTGGAGCCGCCGCGCCAGGGGCAATTTCGTTGCGCTGAATTGCGGCACGCTGCCGGAGACGGTCATCGAGAGCGAATTGTTCGGCCATGAGGCGGGCGCCTTCACCGGCGCGCAGAAGAAGCGGATCGGCCGCATCGAACATGCCAGCGGCGGCACGCTGTTCCTCGACGAGATCGAAAGCATGCCGGTCTCGACACAGGTGCAGATGCTGCGCGTGCTGGAGATGCGCGAGGTCACGCCGCTCGGCACCAACGAAATGCGGCCCGTCGACCTGCGCGTCGTTGCGGCCGCCAAGGTCGATCTCGGCGACCCGCACCAGCGCGGCACGTTCCGCGAGGACCTCTACTACCGGCTCAACGTGGTGACGATTTCCATTCCGCCGCTGCGCGAGCGCCGCGACGACGTCGCCCTGCTGTTCTTCTATTTCGCCGAGCGCGCCGCCGCCCGCTTCCGGCGCCCGGTGCCGGCGGTGCCGGCCTCGGCGCTCCGCCATCTCAGGGAGCATGACTGGCCGGGCAATGTGCGCGAACTCGCGCATTTCGCCGAGCGGTTTGTGCTTGGATTGGAGGAAGGTGCCGGAGCGCCATCCCCTGCCCCAGCCCAGCCGGATGCCGCCATGAAGCTGCCGGAGCGGCTGGAGCGCTACGAGGCCGACATCATCCGCGAGACGCTTGGCCGCAACGAGGGCGACGTCAGGCGCACGATCGAAGCACTGGGGATTCCGCGCAAGACCTTCTACGACAAGCTCCAGCGCCACGGCATCGTGCGCAGCGAGTTTTCGAGGTAATGGGGCGATAGGCCGGCTCTGGCCCTCATCTGCCCTGACTTCCAGCGTCGGTGGTTGGCGAAAGCCGTATCGGCAACCAATCTCCCCCTGGCGGGGGATGTCCGGCAGGACAGAGGGCGGTGGGAGGGATCGCCAACTTCGACCTCAGCCATTCTCAACCGGAAACAGCCCAGGGGCGTGGCTGTAAGTTGGTTGACAGGTCGGAGGGACAGCACCCCCCTCTGCCTTGCCAGGCATCTCCCCCGCAAGGGAGATCGCCAGTTTCGCCGATGGCGCTACGCTGAGATCTTTAAGGTAGGGTTGCAGCAGGGCCATGAGGGCAGCGCCAACGTCTGCGAACATCCCTCCTCCGCAGCAACTCTCCTGACACGAACCCAATTTCGGTATCCGCCATCCTGCGCTACATTTGGTCCACTTCAACCGGGCGCCACCTCCATGATTGTCCAGACCTGCATCAATGGCGCGCGCGGCGCCGACTTCCACCCGCAACTGCCGCTTGACGCGGACGCCATGGCGCGTGACGGCGCCGCATGCGTGGCCGCCGGTGCGGCCGAGCTGCATGTCCATGCGCGCGGGCTCGATGGCCGCGAAAGTCTCGCGCCGGCGGCGATGGACCGTACCATCCTTGCGCTTCGCCGCGCCTGCCCTGGAACGCTGATCGGCGTCTCCACCGGCGCCTGGATCGAGAACGACAACGAGCGGACGCTTGCCGCGATCGCCGGCTGGAACGAGCTGCCTGACTACGCGTCGGTTAATCTGAGCGAGGAAGCCGCGCCCGAGGTCATGCAAAGCCTGCGGCAGCGCGGCATCGGCATCGAGGCCGGGCTCGCCTCCGTCACCGATGCCGAGCGCCTGGTCCGCCTCGACCGTGGCAGCCAGGTGCTGCGCATCCTGATCGAGATCTCCGAGCAGGAACTGGACGCTGCGTGGGAAGTCTGCGCCGGTATCGCGGCGGTGCTCGACCGCGCCGGGATGCGCCGCGCCATCTTGCTGCACGGTGCCGACGCCACGGTCTGGCCGTTCGTGCACCGGGCGGCGGAGCGCAACTGGTCGACGCGCGTCGGGCTGGAGGACGGCAAGGCGCTTCCGGACGGCACTACGGCATCAGGCAATGCCGCACTGACGGCTGCTGCCGTCGCGATCTTCCGGGCCGGTCGCTGATTCATCCCATAGGCTTCGGGCGCCTTGCCCGATCTTTTCGGGATGCTGCGTCAGGCCACGTCCCGCAAAGTCGAACGCGGCGTCGCCGATTTCGCGGTTGCGCGATCCTCGTGAAGCGCGAACCCTGCGGCGCCCGGGTCGCCCAGTTCAGAGCGGAGCTGCATGCTCGGGATGTGATAGTCGCCGCCATTCTGCTGCCGATAGGGAATGGGTCGGGTTGTCTCGAGCGTCCGCATCCTTTCGCGCAGGCGCTCCGCAACAGGCTCGAAATCGGCCTCCCCGAAACCATCCACTCTGTAGACCACGAACGGCGGAAGTACGTCGTAGCCCGGATAATAGAGGATCCCGTGATTGATCGGGAACAGCAGGTCGTCGATCGGGCCGTTGACGCCGCGGGCGGAATAATGCTCCTCCCAGCCGCCGGCGGTCACGATCAGCATCGCGCGCTTGCCGGCGAGCGTTCCCTCGCCAAAGCGGTCACCCCACCGCTTGTCGCTATGCTCGCCGACACCATAGGCGAAGCCGTAGGCGTACACCCGGTCGACCCAGCCCTTGAGGATCGCCGGCATGGCGTACCACCACAGCGGGAACTGGAGGATCAGCGTGTCGGCCCACAGCAGCTTGTCGATTTCCGCTTTAACGTCACCGGTCAGAGTGTTGGTTGCAAAAGCTTTTTTGGATGCCCCAGCCGGCAGGAAGCGCTCTTCGGGCGGCCGCGACGGAAAGTCGGCACGGTCCACCTCGGATTTCCAGCCATCAGCATAGAGGTCCGATATCAGCACCTCGTGGCCCTGGGCCTCGAGTTCCCTGATGGCGACGTCACGCAGTGCGCCGTTAAGCGAACGCGGTTCAGGATGAGCAAAAACAAGCAGGACTTTCATGGGGCAACTCCGAAGGACAATGAACGCTGAAGGTAGCCAGCCCTGGGGTGATCCGCTATATCCAGGCAATGCATAAGATTATGCCGAATAATGGATAGATCTGATGTGACCCTCGAGCGCATGCGCACCTTCGTTCGCGTCGCCGAGCGCGGCAGCCTGTCAGCGGTGGCGCGCGAACTCGGAGTTGGGCAGTCGACGGTCACACGGCATTTGCGCGAGCTCGAAGACGCCGTCGGGGTGCCCCTGGTCAGCAGGACCACCCGGCGCGTCACGATGACCGATGAAGGCAGCCGTTATTATGCCGACAGCATCCAGATCCTGCGCCTCGTCGAGCAGGCCGGCGATGAGGCACGGGGCACCCGCGGGGCGTCGGCCGGCACGATCCGGATATCCTGCACGGCGGCGCTCGGGGTCTTGCACGTCAGCCGCCTGATCTTCGCCTTTCAGGACCGCTATCCCGACATCGGGATCGATCTCAACCTCACCGACGAGTGCATCGACCTTGTGCGGGAGGGAGTCGACATCGCACTTCGCCTCGGTCCGCTCACCGACAGCTCGATGAAGCTGCGGGCGCTCGGCCAGTCCCGGCGCCTGCTGGTGGCGTCGCCGGCCTATCTGGCGGCGCGGGGCAGACCGGCTGTCCCGCAGGACCTGCCTGGCCATGAAGGCATCCGGATGTCGAACATCGCAGGAAGCGACACGCTCGCCCTGCAGGGGCCGGGCGGCGAACGCCATGCGGTGCCTTTCGGCGGCCGATTTCGGATCGATCATGGGCTTGCAGCGCGCGAAGCGCTCGTCGCCGGGCGCGGCATCGCACCTGCCCATCACTGGCTTGTCGACGATCTCCTGGCGGCCGGCCGGCTGGAAGTGATCCTGCCGGACTACGCCCCGCCTCCCATTCCGCTGAGCATGCTGATCGTTCCGGAGCGCGCGGGCATTGCCAGGGTCCGGCTGCTGGTCGACTTTCTCGCCGAGCGGATCGGCGGCATCCCGGGGATTGGGAAGCCGCGTTAGCCGGCGTGTCCTCGGTCGGCTGCGGCACCGGCAACGCCCAATCCCAGACCGACCGCAGCCGCGCCTTCCTGAGCGAGATCCTGCAGCATTAAGAGTTCCGACTCACCCAGTTGGCTGCGCCGATGGCCGAGAGGAGTGGATAGTCGCCTGAAGCATTGCCAAGCTATTTGACCCTGATGACAACCTTGCCTTTGGCGCGGCCCTGCTCGATGTAGGCCAAGGCCTCATTGGTCTGCTCAAACGGGAAGACCCGATCTATGACCGGGCGGATGACGCCCGTTTCGATGAGAGACGTGATTTTGGTCAACTGCTCCCCATTGGCCGCCATGAACAGGAACGAATATCGGACATTTGCGCGTTTCGCCCGCCTCCTGATGCCGGCGCTCAAAAAGCGCATGACCAAGTTCAGCACCACACTCAGACCCTTCTCCTTGGCAAATCCAGGATCGGGCGGACTGGAAATCGAAACGGCGACGCCACCTGGCTTCAACACACGCAGGGACTTTTCGAGGGTCTTGTTGTCCTGGCTGTTCAGGACGACGTCGTAGCCCGAAAGGACTTTCTCGAAATCATCCTTCTTGTAGTCGATGATGACATCGGCGCCCAGCTTCCTGACCATATCCATGTTCGAGGCGCTTGTTGTCGTGGCGACCGTCGCGCCGAGGTGCTTTGCCAATTGAATGGCGAATGTTCCCACTCCGCCGGAGCCCGCCTGAATGAAGACCTTCTGTCCTTTCTTCAGCTTCGCTCTTTCAACCAGCGCCTGCCAGGCGGTCAGCCCCACCAGGGGAATGGACGCAGCCTCTTCCATGCTGAGGTTCTTCGGCTTCAGGGCCAAGTCCGCATCATTTATGGCGATGTACTCGGCCAAAGCCCCGACCCGACCGTCGCGCGGTCGCGCATAGACCTCGTCGCCCGGTTTGAACTGTCGGACTTTCGAGCCGACGCGAACGACCGTTCCGGCCACGTCATGGCCTGCAACGAAGGGTGGGCGATAGGGCAGGATGAGTTTGAATTCTCCGTCCCTGAGCTTTGAGTCCAGCAGATTGAGACTGGCGGCATGGATCTGCACCAGCACGTCATTCTCCCTTATTTCCGGCTCCGGAACCTCTCCAAGCCGGAGGGGAGCGTTCTTTGCGTATCGATCGACGACGAAGGCCTTCATTGTAGCTTTCCCAAATTGAGGAGACCCGGAGCGCCCGATCGACATCTCCGATGCGTCGCCCTATTGCATTACGATCATTTAATGATAATATGCTCGTAATGCAATAGCTGATCGAAGGAGAAAAACATGCGCTACGAGAAGGGCAGGAAGGAAGCATCGCGGCAGCGGATCATGGATGTGGCGACCGACCGGTTTCGCTCCGACGGCATCGCTGCATCAGGTCTCGCCGGTATCATGGGCGAGGCGGGACTGACCAATGGAGCTTTCTATCCCCATTTTCCGTCCAAGGCGGCGCTTGTTCGTGAGAGTTTGGCGGCCGCCCTGGAGATTCAGGCGACCCAGATTCAGGAGCTATTGGCCGCCGGCGGCCCGTCACTGGCCATCGACGCGTATCTGTCGGCGGAACACCGAGACAATCCAGGCAAAGGTTGCGCTTCAGCCGCGCTGTTGCCCGAAATTGCGCGTGAGCCGGTCGAGACGCGCCAAGTCTACGCCGAACACCTGCTCAAGCTCGTACGCCAGGTGGCGGCCGAACTGACGCCCGACGCCCGCGACCCCGAGGCTGTCGCATTCGGTGTCTTCGCGACCCTGATCGGCACGCTTGAGCTGTCCCGCGCGGTGAACGGAACCGAACTGTCCGATCGCATTCTTGAGGCTGGCGCGGTAGCGGCGAAGGCGTTGCTCCAGCCCCACGAGAACGGCAAGCCAGAAGAAAGGAAACCATCATGAACGTGCATCAGCTATCGCGACTATCGCGACCTGCCGCGATCGTCAAACACAGGGACGTGCCGACGAAAACGGTCGACGTCGGCGGTACGAAATTCGCCTACCGGGAACTCGGGCCCACAACCGGGGTACCGGTGATCTTTCTTACCCATCTGAGTGCAGTTCTCGACAATTGGGATCCCCGGGTCGTCGATGGTATTGCCGCAAAACGGCGAGTTATCACCTTCGATAACCGTGGTGTTGGCGCATCAGGCGGCTCCACTCCCAATACGGTGGAGGCGATGGCCCGCGACGCGGTCGCCTTCATCCGGGCCCTCGGTTTCCAGCAAGTCGACCTGCTCGGCCTATCTCTTGGCGGCTTCATCGCCCAGGCGATTGTTCAGCTGGAGCCTAATCTGGTTCGCAAGATCATCCTCGCGGGAACCGGCCCAGCCGGGGGTACCGGCATCGACAGGGTGACGTTCGTCACCATCTTCGACATGATCCGCGCCGCGCTGACCATCAAGGACCCAAAGAACTACCTCTTCTTCACCCAAAGCCCCAACGGCAAGAAGGCTGCGCGCGAGTTTCTGCAGCGATTGAAGGAACGGACCAATGACCGCGACAAGCCCATCGTTCTCGGCGCCTTCAGCCAGCAGCTCAAGGCGGTCCGCGCCTTTGGCCAGGAGCGCCCTGCCGACCTGTCGCGTATCCGGCACCCGGTCCTCGTGGTGAATGGCGATCACGACAGAATGGTGCCCACCAGCAATTCCGTCGACATGGCACGGCGCTTTCCCAATGCCGAGCTGGTCCTGTACGAGGACGGCGGGCATACGGCCATTTTTCAGTATCACGACGCCTTCGTGAAAAAGGCCCTGGACTTCCTCCAGGCCTAACGGCGCTTGGTCCGATCCATCGGGTGACGACTAGCTGTCGTCTGCAACGCAAGGTTGAAGGTCTGTAGCGGACGATGACTCCGTAGGACCTGGGTTCCTCACCCCCGCCTCGCCGGGGCGAGGAACCCAAGCTTATTGTGTATCCGCATGGGCCCTGAGCTCTGCCCGCTTCTCGTCGGAGACGACGGCGAGGTCGAGCACCTTCTGCAATTCAGCCGCGTGGCGGAACGACGGCTCAGGCGGAACGCCCGTGCGCACCGCATCGACAAAGCGCTGGTAGTTGGTCGGCACCGTTCCGGCATCGAGAACCTGCCATTTGGCGTTCTCGATGTCCTCGCCCATGCACGCTTTCAGCTCCGAGTTTTTCAGATTGTGCACGACCTCGATGCCGCCCTTGTCGCCATAGATGCGCAGCCGCAATTCGTTGAGATGACCGGTTGCCCAGCGGCTGGCATGGACGACGCCGAAGGCGCCGTTGCTGAAATCCAGCGCCATGGTGAAGCTGTCGTTGGCGTCGAGCTCGTACTCGCCGATCCGGTTGCCGGGCGCCTTGTCGAACGACCTGAGGCGGCAGAACACATGGTCGACGTCGAGCGCCGCGCCATAGCTGGCAAAATCGAGGATGTGGATGCCGACATCGCCCAGCACGCCATTGGAGCCGTGGCCGCGCGACAGCCGCCAGAGCCATTTCGGATCGATGCGCCAGTCGCCCCAGAATTTGGAAACCAGCCAGCTCTGCAGATAGGATGCCTCGACATGCCTGATCTGCCCGATCTCGCCGGCCAGCACCATGGCGCGCGCCTTCTGCAGCGGGGCGACGTTGCGATAGGTCAGGTTGACCATGTTGATGATACCGGCTTGCTCGGCGGCATCGGCCATTTCACTGGCCCTCTGGTAATTTTCGGCCAGCGGTTTTTCGCACAGTACCGGCTTGCCCGCCGCGATCAGCATCATGGTGGTCGGATGGTGGATGCGATCCGGCGTCACGTTCGCCACCGCGTCGAACTTGTCCCATGCGAGCGCGTCTTCCAGAGACGCGAACCGGTTGGGGATAGCGAACCTGTCCGAGAACTCGTCGACGCGCTTCTTGTCGAGGTCGACGGCGCCGATCAGTTCGACGCCCTCGATCTTGCTGAACTGCCTGGCGTGCTCTTCCGCCATCCAGCCGGTGCCGAGTATCAGGAGACGCATGATTCTTATCCTTAGGATGAGGCTTTATCTTCTTGTTTGAGCGTTGATTTTCCGAACCGAAGCTTCGGAATAGGCGCCTAGCGAAAACCGGCTTCGCCCGCGGCATGAAGTCTTCCGCCGCGCTCGACGATCGGCTCGAGCGCCTTCTCTACCGGCACATTCGGCGCATCGAGGATGGCCGGGTTTGAGCCGAGCGGGTTGTGCGCCCATTTCACGGCGTTGCGCAGCACCTTGTGGACGGTGGCGTCGTGATAGGTCGGATAGGTCTCGTGGCCTGGCCTGAAATAGAAAATGTTGCCGGCGCCGCGGCGATAGGTCAGCCCCGACCGGAACACTTCGCCGCCCTGGAACCAGGAGATGAACACCGTTTCCAGCGGCTCCGGCACGGCGAACTGCTCGCCATACATCTCCTCGCTCTCGAGCTCGAAATACTCGCCGATCCCGGCAGCGATCGGGTGGTTGGGGCTCGTCACCCAGAGCCGCTCGCGCTCGCCCGCCTCGCGCCATTTCAGCGTGCAGGGCGTGCCCATCAGCGTCTTGAAGATCTTCGAGAAATGGCCGGAATGAAGGACGATCAGCCCCATGCCTTCCCAAACGCGGCGCGCCACGCGCTCGACGACTTCGTCGGCGACGGCGCCATGGTCCTTGTGTCCCCACCACACGAGCACATCGGTTTGCGCCAAACGCTCGGCCGGCAGGCCATGCTCCGGCTGCTCAAGGGTCGCCCACGATACGGAAATTTCGGGGTCGAGCTTCAGGGCGTTGGCAATCGTGGCGTGCATGCCCTCGGGGTAGATCCCGGCGACCACCTCATTGGTCCGCTCGTGGATATTCTCGCCCCAAACGACAGCGCGTATAGTCATGACATCCTCTCGATTGGTTGAAGCCGCCGCCGCCCCGGTACCGGTCAGTCATAGTATCCCTGGCCGGGAATGAAAACGCTTTCGAGGTCGGTTGCTGACAATTGGGTGGAAATCCGGCGATCCCGGCGGGACAGCGCCCCCTCTGTCTTGCCCTCTTTGCCACCACTTGGCACCTCCCCCACTTGGGAGGAGATTGGATGTCACGTCGGCTTCGCAAATCGCCAACGTTGTAGGAATGAGCGGAGCGTGGAAGCTGCCGATCTCCCCCCTTGTGGGGGAGATGCCAAGTTTTGGCAAAGAGGCAGGACAGAGGGGGGCGCGAAGGATCGCTACAGAACGCCTTGTTTCTACACCGCCGCAGATGGTCAGGGGCCCCGTCCCTTCCGACGCAACCTGCATCAGCGGCTTGGTTAACCGCGCACGACGAGGCGTTTGATCTTGCCCTTCTTGAAGGCGGCGAGGAAGCGGGCGTAGTCTTTGAAGACGACGCAGCCACTCGATTCCGCGCGGCCGCTGCGCAGCAGGTAGGTGTGCGCAAGAAAGCCGTCGCGGCCATATTTGTTCTTGCCATCGATAGGAGTGAGACGCAGCGCCTCCACCCCATGGAAGCGCGATTCACGCAGCCTCAAATCGTAGGTGTGGGGCGGCGTCGGGCCGGCATTCTTCCGGTTGGCATAGCGCGGCTGGTCGGCCATCGAGCCCAGTCCCGAATGCGCCTCGAGCCGTGAGCCGTCCGGCATATAGACGGTTTTCGCCGAGATGTCGTAGACGGCGACGCCGTTGCCCACGCCGGGCCTGCTGAACAGGTTGCGGAAGGCCCCGCCGCCCGCCGGGCTGTCGGGCTTGGCATAGGCCAGCATGTCTGCGGCCTTCGACCGCTTGGCCGGCTTGCCCTGGCTGCCCTGCATGCCCGGGCTGCTTTGCATGCCCGGCCTGCCTTGCATGTCCTGGTTGGCTTGCATGCTTGGTATCGCCGCCGGTGACGAACTCCTCGGTGACAAGGCTGGCGCCCGGGGCGTCTCGACCTGCGGAGCATCTGCGGTCTGCACCCTGTTGGCTTTGGATGGCTGAGACTGGGCCTTGGCGGCCTTCGATGCCTGGACCTTGGGCGCTTTGACCTTGGGTGCCTCGACCTCGGGCGCCTCGTCTGACTGATCGATTTCCGCATGCGGGCGGAAGGTCGGCAAGGGAATACTGTCGGGTATCTCGTCCTGCGGCGGCAGCGAGGCCATCTGCACCTCGCCCTCTTGCGGGACAGCTGGGTCGGCTGTCGCCACCTCCGGCAGCACATCGATCATCTGTTCCGGCAATGCATTCGCTAGCGCCAGCGCCAGCCGCGAGGATCGTTCGATCTCCGCGACCTCCGGCCCGAAGCGCACCGGGGCCGGGCCGTTCTGATCGGGCAGGCGCACCGGCTCCGCAAAGCGCGCGGCAGGCGGCTGGCTGGCAAGCATAGGAGGTGCCGCGGTGACGTGGGCAAAGGCAGCAGCAAGCTTTTGCGGCGACAGCGCGGCTTTCGCCACCACGCGGTCGAAGCGCGCTTGCGCCGAGATTTCTGCGACAACCGGCACAATATTCGACTTCGCTGAGGGCTTGAGACGCGCCACCTTGCCTTCATGCACGAAGCTCGCGGCGGCCTGCGCGCAACCGGCATCACATCGGCTGAGCAGCGACGCCTGACGCTGCCGGCTTGCCAGTGGCGCCCACGAATTGGTCCATGAATTGGGAAGCGTGCGCTGGGGATCGGCGAGCGCGATGGTGCGCGGCGCGAGCAGGTTTTGCGGAAGACTGTTGGAGGCGGCGGTGAGCGAGGTTCCCACCGAATGGAGACCGGCCACGGTCGCCACCGACCACAGAGCGATCGCCACGCCGACAATGGGAATCGCGGCCCAGCGCAGGCCGGGCCTCATCGAAGTCAATCCAGAATCAGGATTGTCACCCCGGTTTTTCAAACGCACAAACGCCATACACCAACCTCAATCGGCCTTGCGGCACGCGGGGCTCGCAGCCGTCACAATCACAGTCGCCTAGTGCCCCCTGCACGCTTCGCGTCTGTTGCCGATTGATTCAAAAGATGGACAAACTTGGTTAACCAATCCCACTACCGATCGCCGATTGGGCGAAGGTCGATATCAAAAAAGCTCCCTCCAAAAACTATGAAAATGGCGGAAAAGCCCTCCGTGTCAGGCTTTGCTGCCCGTTTTTGCAGGCCGAGTCAAGAAAACGAAAGCACTAGACCTTGCCTGGGCGGGCGTCAGTTGAAGGATAAAAGCGTTCGCATCCCCATGATCGTGCGCGCAGGCTGCGCTGCCGGCGCCGCCTTGGCCCGCGTCCTCCGTCGGAGGCGCGGGCCATTGCGTGCTCCCGCCTATGCGGCGCGCAGGCTTTCCGCCGGGCGCAAATTCTGGTTCATGCGGAACAGGTTCAGCGGGTCATAACGCTGCTTGATTTCCAGAAGCCGCCGGTAGTTGCCGCCATAGGCGGCTTCGACCCGGTCGACCTCGTCCTCGGGCATGAAGTTCACATAGGCCGTGCCGGCGGCATAGGGCCTGGCCGCCTCGTAAACACCGCGCGCCCAGTCGATGCAGGCGCGGTCCATTTCCGGTTCGCGCCAGCGGGCGTGAACATTCATGACGAAATGCGCGCTGCGTTGCGGAAACGCCGTTGCATCCGCTGTCACGCGGCCCGCGGCACCGCCGATATGAGCGAAGAATATCTCGCATTCCGGCCCCGGAAGCCGGGGTATCGCGGCCGTGACGACCTCGATCGCGCTGTCGGAAAGCTCGGTGAAGTCATGACTCTTCCAGTAGTTGCGGGCCCCGGGAGTCAGCAACGGATCGAATGCCTGCTCCCAGCCGGTGAACGGGTTAGGGCCGACCACATCGGCAATCGGTGTGCCGATGGCGCGAAGCCTCTGCGTCGCTTTCTCGCCCTCCTGAAGGCCGCCGCAATAGCACATGGCCAGGACCAGCACCTCCTTGCCATGCCATTCGGCCGGCAAGAACGGCAGCGGCGGCGCCTGCCGCATGACCACCCAGCAGGTCAGCTCATTGGGCGCTGCTTCGAGCGCAGCTCGGTATTCCCCCAACACGTTTTCGGCATCGGCGAAGGGATGAACGACAAGCCCCGACAGCACCTGCGGACCGACTTGGTGGAGCTTGAACTCGAAAGCCGTGACGACACCGAAATTGCCGCCGCCACCGCGCAGCGCCCAGAACAGGTCCGGGTTTTCGGTCTGGCTGGCGCGCAGCAGCTTGCCGTCGGCGGTAACCACATCGGCGCAGAGAAGATTGTCGATGGTCAGGCCGAATTTCCGCGTGATCCAGCCGAAGCCACCGCCCAGCGTCAGGCCTGAAATGCCGGTGGTCGAGTTGATGCCGATCGGCACCGCCAATCCGAAGGCCTGTGTTTCCGCGTCGACATCGGCGAGCATCGCGCCAGGTTCAACCCATGCCCGCCGCGTCGCCGGATCGACCCGCACCGATCTCATCGGCGACAGATCGATCATCAGGCCGCCATCGCAGACAGCGCTGCCGGCGATGTTGTGGCCACCGCCGCGAACCGCGACGAGCAGCCTGTTTTCCCGGGCAAAATTGACGGCGGCGATAACGTCGGCGGCGCCGGCGCAGCGCACGATCAGCCCGGGCCGCCGGTCGATCACGGCATTCCAGATGCTGCGTGCGTCGTCATAGGCGGCGTCGCCTTCCCTCAGTACAGTACCGCGCAATTTTGCCGAAAGCGCCTCCAGGGCTGCGGCATCGACTGTCGTCTTGCCGCGTTCAAGCGTAGTGAGGCTCATGCTGTCCATGGCTTTCCTCCCGATTGCTTTTTTGAGCCGTTTTCCCTCCACCCGTTTCGAAGTGTGCCCCTATATTAGAGGTCACGCAAGTTCATAGCCGCTTGCTGGCTGGCATCTGGGGCACGCATCGGCGGTTGCATGGCTGCGCTCAATCGGACGAGATCTAGCCCAGAGTCCCGCAAAGCGTTCGGCCAGATGGTTGCGTTGAAAGCGCATCGAGAACGAAATCTATAAAGACACGCGTCTTGGCCGGCAGCAGCGTGCGGGTGGCGTAGTAGAGCGAGATCGAACCGAGGTCGGCATACAATCGGGGACGAGGCGCCGAAGCGCCTTGCTCTCCAGGTAGAGCAGCGCTTCTGGCATGGCGATCAGCGCAACGCCGAGATTAGCAAAGCCGCCGGAGACATCGCCACGCATCGCGCATGACGCAGGCGGCCGGATGGCGAACCACAGGCCGGCAATACCGACCTGTGGCGATTTGCCGATCAGCAATCTTCTGTAGTCTTCTTCATTTGACCGGGGGCAGCGGTTTTGGCCTCCGCGTCCTGCTGACCAGGAGCGGCCTCTTGCGCGCTGCCGGCTTGCTGGCCAGGTGCGCAATCCTTGGCCGAGTTCGGATTCGTGCCGCTGGTGGTGGTCGAGTCAGTTTCCTGATCGCTTGTGGTGGTGGAGTTGGTTCCCTGATCGGTGGTGCTGGGCATGGTTGTGGTCGTCGACGTTCCGCTCGTCGAAGTTCCGCTCGTCGTCTGGGCAAGTGAAAGCCCGGCCGATAATGCCAGCATGACCGACGCCAGAAGGATCCGTTTCATCGTCGTTCTCCTGTTCCGAATGCGCGGGATGCGCTGGCAAACCAACAGCGAGACAGACGGAGTGTTCCCCGACCAAGTTCAACTTTTGCAACCCCGCCTAACGGTCAGCTCTCATTGAGACTAAAGGCCAGAGACTAAAGGCCCGGATAAAAAGCCCCGCCGGCGGGCCAAGCCGAAATGGGTGCTGGATCGACGTGAAACGATCCCGCCGGTTCGATCGAGGAACTACGCAGCGGTCCGCGGAGTTAGGCGTATGAGCAACCAATGCAGAGGAGAGCTCTGATGGCACCGCGCAGAAAACCCGACGATCCGTCCGAAGGCCCGACCATCGAACAGCAGGATTGGGACGCGATCAAAGGCGGCAAAATTCTACCGGACAGCGTGCCGGGAAACGGCGACATCCGTTACGACGTCGAGAAGGAGGCTGAACTGCCCGAGGAAGACGACGACAATCCGTACCAGGAAAGTGACGAGGCGCTGCCGGACGACGAAGAGGAACGCGCCATCTCGCGCAATCCCTCGAAGCAAGATATCGACGAGCCGTGAACAGCAGCAGCGCTCATGGGCGCGGCTACTGTCTCTGCACATTGATTTTTGCTAGGCCGGGGCCGATCTGCAGCGACCGCCCGTGGTTTCTGTCAGTCGCCAATCTGATGGCAAATCGCAAACCTCTCGGATTGGCCGAAACACCCCTCCACTTCGTCATCCTAGGGCGGAGCAAGGAGCGAAGCGACGCGGCGCAGACCCTGGGATCCATGCCGTTACCTCAGCCGAAGAATGCAGCGGACCAGACCCGAACGCTACCACCCCCGTTCCGCGAAAAAGCTCGAACAACTCTGCGTTTGGCCTGCTCGATATTCCATTGGCGAGGCGAACGCTTCAGCGATTTTCCGCGCTGAATGGGCATCGCGAATGCCGAAATGTTCCCGTACCAGACCAGACGCTGCACGCCCTAGCGGCTGGTGAAGCGCGAGCCTTCGCCAGATTTGGGCTCCGGTAGGCGGCGGCCGAGATCGTTGGTGACGCCAATGTAGATCGTGCCGCGCTTCTGGCTTGCAGTCATGGTGGCATAGCCGGTCATGACGGAAGGGTAGCTGGCACCGTTGCGGATACAAGTGTTGTTTTGAGCCGCTGCATTCTTCGGCTGACGTGACGGAATGGATCCCAGGGTCTGCGCCGCGTCGCTTCGCTCCTTGCTCCGCCGTAGGATGACGAAGGCGTGGTGGGCCATGGCTAATCGCCAGCGTTGGAGTTGGCGCTGCAGGCCGGGCGGCAGCGAACGGCGCAGTCTGCAGCGACAGAAAAGACCCCGCGGGGAGGAAGCGCGGGGCCTTTGTGCGAACGCCGTGCGAACGGCTTTCATAGTCGCTGGAGTAGAACGACTGCGCTTCCAACCATGGCCGGCGGATCTTGTTCCATCGAAACCGAAAAAAGACGGCGCCCGTTTGCCGTTTTCGCCAGCATTGCTCCCCAGCGTTGCTGCTTAAGCGCCATAGGGCTCAACCCTTCGATCACGATTTCTGTCTGGCGGAACAACTGCAAAAAACGCTCGTTGGATATTTATCGCAATCAGCGATGCAACTCGAATGGAGACCGACCATGATGAAGAAAATTCTTTCCGCAACCGTACTCAGCATCGCCCTTGCCACATCGGCGATGGCACAATCTAGCGGTACCGGTTCCGGCACCAGCGATCCGGGAGCAACCACCGGGACTGGGACCGGCACCATGGCTCCCGGCACCGACAATGCAACTCCTGCCGATCCAAACGTAACCGGTTCAACAACCGATGGCGGCGACGGCATGGGTGACCGGTGTAAGGAAACGGCAGGTGCCGATGCGAATACAAACGCCGCCAGTGGCACTGCAACTTCGGACATGGAGAATTGCCCCAAGTGACGGAGCTGGCGCTGGTCGAGCACGCTGTAGTGCCTGCGTTTGCTCATGATGCGCCGCACCACTTGTCAGATAAAGCCGGGAGCCGGCTTTGTCTTGCCGCTTAGTTGCGCGCCCAATGTCAGTGCCTGCGGAAAATTCCGGACAATTGCCGCCATCAAGGTGGCGTTACCGGGGCGAAGGGCAATGCCGGCAATCGCTGCAGCGGCGTAGACCCGCGTCGAAAACAGGCTTTTCCAGGCCGCCTCATAGCGTCTGCCGGCAGCCTGCCGCCCTGCGCTGCCGCTTGGCGCGGATGCGAGT
This sequence comes from Mesorhizobium sp. WSM4807, assembly GCF_055811615.1. Taxonomy (NCBI): domain Bacteria; kingdom Pseudomonadati; phylum Pseudomonadota; class Alphaproteobacteria; order Hyphomicrobiales; family Phyllobacteriaceae; genus Mesorhizobium; species Mesorhizobium sp. WSM4807. The sequence continues at coordinate 224,616 of NZ_JBVVQY010000007.1, read as the reverse complement.
TCCGAAGCCAGCAGCCAGCCGGACTGAAGCGCCATCGAGATGCCCTCGGCGATGATAGGATGAGACTCTCCGGCTGCATTGCCGACGCGGAAGATGTCCCGTTCGTAGCAGGAGCGAATTCCCGGCCGGATCGGTCCTGCGGCAAGCCATGCACCGTCGGCGCGAGCTGACTCCAGGGCATCCCTGACAGCCCGGCACGATTCCATCAGATGACGGGAGACCGCATCGGCGGCCGACAAATGGCTCTGGTGGTTGGGTTGTTTGCGCAACCGTGCAAGCATATCGCGCCGAATGCAGCACGAGATAGACAGCCGGCCATGATCCGCCAAGACCATGCCGCCATAACCGCCGGGAAACACCAGCAGGGGCATCAAATCAGGCGCCAGGGACGACCCGGTGAAATGCGCCTTGAAGCCGAGCAGGTCCGAAGGCCGGTTGGTCTTTCCGAGCTGACTGGGCAGCGGCCCTGGTTCCCAGGAGCCGTGTGCGGCGACAATCACCGGCGCACGCAACATCATAGTTTCGTTTCCGGCTTGAATTCGCACCATTTGTATCTCGCCATCCCGATCGATGGCGACGGCGCGGTAAGGCTGAAAGATTTCGACGCCCGCCGATCGCGCCGCCTGCAAAAGCAGACAGTCGAGAATGTCCCGGCCAAGCGCCCGGCCGAAACCATCTCTTTTCTCGCAGGGCCCATCTTTCGCAGGAGGCATTGGCGCCTCGACAATCGCATCGCCGCAAATGAAGCCGACACGGCGGATTTCAGGGCCGGCATTGGCACGCCACGCTTCGCCGATCTCCAACCGCCCCAGAAGCGCAAGATTGCTTGCCGATATATACTCGCCGCAGACCTTGCGGCGCGGGAACACGCTCTTTTCCACAATAGCCACGGCCCATCCGCGCCGGGCCAGCGTCAGCGCGACGGATGTGCCCGCCGGGCCGGCGCCTATGATGATCGCGTCATGGGTCGACAATCGCGTCATAGGTCATGACCGGCGCTGGCGCCGACGAAAATGTGGGAAAAAAGGCCGGCGCGCCGTTCCTCGACCGGTTTGCCGTTTGCTGCGAGCCAGAGACCGGAAAGCTCGTTGCCGCGAAAGCCGGCACGCACACTTTGAGCCGCATCGTTTCGTGTGACGTCATTGGCGCCGATTGCCGGCAGAAAATGGGTCGCGGCCAACGCCAGTTTCGTCCGCGACGGCTCTGTCGCCAACAGCAGCGGGGCCTTCGGCGCCATCAGCGAAAACAGGCGCACGAGTTCGGCATCGTCGAAATGATGCAGAAACAGATTGACGGTGATCGCGTCGAACCGCGTGCCGTCCTTCTTTCTTGCCCAGTCGAAGACATCGGCAGTGACGCCTTCGACCGTCCATCCCAGCCTGTCGAAATCACTACGCAATTGCGCGGTGATGAGGTCGACGCGGTCGAGCATTATCAGCTCGACCCCAGGCCAACGGCCGGCCATGCGCCGCGCTACCGCCAGCATGAAGGAGCCATCGCCGGCGCCGATCTCCAGAATCCGGCGTGGCGGCCTTGGCACAAATTTCCTGAGCAGCGACGCCATGATCTTCGCCTGAAACATCAGCGCGTTGATGCGACGGAGGTCGCGGCGCGCGGCAAGCGCTCGCGGATCGTCGCCCGCAAGTCCGTCGAGGATTTCCGGCTCAAGCATACGGTGCTCCAGGCCGCTCATGACACCGTTCGGAAAAGCATGGTTTCGGCCGTCAGCCCGGGTCCGAACGACATGCCGCAGCCGAGCAGGCCTGGTGGCGCCTTCAACATCTCTCTCATCACGAACATGACGGTCGCGGACGACATGTTTCCATATCGGCGCAACACCTCGCGCGACGGCTCAAGCGCGGTCGGCGCAAGTTTCAGGGCCCGTTCGACGGCGTCGAGAACCGAACGTCCACCCGGGTGCACGGCCCAGAGGTCGATCGCCTCGGTCGGCCGGTCGCCGAGGATGGCGTCCTGGTTGCTCCGCAACGCTTCATGGATCGCTGCCGGCACCTGGCCGGAAAGAACCATTTCGAAACCGTGGTCGCGAATGCTCCAGCTCATCAGGTCCCGCCGCTCGTCCGCCACGATACAGTAAAAGCTTTCGAGCTCGATGCCGTGCGGCTCGGCGGTGACGAGCGCAGCCGCACAGCCGTCGCCCCAGAGGCAGAACGACAGCAGCTTTTCCAGTTCGGTCGTTTCGCGCAGATGCATTGTGCAGAGTTCGATATTGACCAGCAGGACTCTGGCCTGCGGGTCGGAGCGGACGATATGGCGGGCAAGCTTGAGGCCGTTGATCGCCGCGTAGCAGCCCATGAAACCAATCATCGTGCGTTCGACCCTTTCCGGTAGGCCGCATCGCGCAACCAGCTCCAGGTCGATGCCGGGCGCTGTAAAGCCGGTGCAGGTGGTGACGATGAGGTGCGTGATGCGGGAAGCGCCGCCACCAAGCTCCAATCCGTCGACGCCATTTTGCGCCAGAACAGGTGCGGCATGACAGAACATTGCCATTCTCTCGGCCGTTCCAGGAAAGGCGCCCCGGATGAACCTCCCGGCCAGATCAGCTGATGGTCCTTCGGGGTCGCCGGCAGGAGCAAAGCAGGAATAGCGGTGCTCGATGCCGGCAAGGTCAGCCATGCGTTTGAAAATTCTTCGGCGATCGGCCGCAAGCATGGAGGCCGCGAAACGCAGATAGAATTGATGAACCTCGTGCTCCGGCACCGCTGTTGCGATCCGGTTGATATACGCTTTGGCCGGCATATTCTGTCTCCTCCGCGTTGTGCACGGTATACTGTGGGGCCACCGCCGGAGGTTGTTTGGTCATCAGCACCAGATGTGGACATCAGGTTTTGAGCGTTGTTCGATGAACGTTTCAGAGAACTGATTTCATCCCAAGGTTCAGCATGTGCTGTTTGCCAGGCTATGCTTCGGTTCGCCGGCACTAGGAACATAGGCTCCATCACTGAGGCGTCCACCGAAGAGCCCGCGCTTCGGGCCGAGACGCCATTGCGTCCGGCCCTCACTGGGCGCGGGCTTTTTGCTGATCGATGGAACATTAGCGAATACTAACAGTTGTAGGATGACAGCGAGTATCTCCCGGATATTGGCTGCTGGATCGGGGCCCCGGTCGGCCCGCGCTCCTCCAGAGGCGCGGGCTTCCCCGATCCTAAGAACAATTGCCGGCTTGAATATCCTCCAAGACCAGCGCTCTCATCTGACGCCGCGTTTCCTGCCTTGAGCGGGTGACGTCCGCATCCGCTCGATTTGGGTCCTTCCGCATGGTCACAATCTACCGCTCGAGCCCTTTCCCGGCTGAGAGGGGCTGTGGCAGGTGAAAATCACCACAGCGGTTGACCTTCCAGCAGATGGAAGGTCTATTTTCCGTGCAAACGGAGAGATTTCCTCATGAACATTGGCATCGCATCCGAGAAATCCGGCCTGCCGTCCAAGACGATACGCTACTACGAGGACATCGGGCTTTTGCGCCCGGCCCGGACAGACAATGGCTATCGTGACTATTCGGTAGCCGACATCCACCGCCTCCGGTTTCTGCAGCGCTCGCGCAGCCTGGGTTTTTCGGTCGACGAATGCCGCCAGTTGCTGTCGCTCTATCAAGACAAGGACCGCGAGAGCGCCGACGTCAAATCTATCGCAGAAGCCAAGTTGCGGGAGATCGACAGGAAGCTCGCCGAACTCGTGGGATTGCGTGGCCTGCTTCATCATTTGGTCGAGCACTGTCATGGCGACGAGAGGCCGGACTGCCCGATCATCGACGAATTGGCGGGAGAGCGCATGGTTCAGTGAAGTGGACCGCCGTGGTGATGCTGTCGCTTGCCTGCGCCTCCGCGGTGGTGGCCGCGGCCGGACCTGACCCAATCGTCGCGACGCGCCAGTCCTCGATGAAGGAGATGGCCGCTGCCGCAAAGACGATCGCCGGAATGTTCGATGGCAAGCTGGCCTATGACGCCGCGGCGTTCAAGGCGGCGGCCGGGACGTTACCTGCCCGCACCGGCCCTGCCCTCATTGCGGAATTTCCCAGCGCGACATTGGGTGCGCCTTCGGGCGCCAGGTTGGAAATCGACCAGGCCCGTTCGGAATTCGAGGCGCTGGCCCGTCACATCGGGACGCTGGCCAGCACGCTGGCCGCCAAGGCCGAGCGGGCGCCCGCCAGCATCACCGACGACATGAGGATGGGTTCCGGCCCGGCGATGGGCGGCGGCAGCCTGCTCGGCAAGCGGCCGGCAGCGGCAGAAGCCGATCCTGCCAAGGCTCCAGCCGAGCACCTCCTGCATCTTATCCTGCAGGATTGCTCAAGCTGTCATTCGAAGTTCCGGCAGAAGGTCCTGTGATCGCCGACCGATCCGCGAGATCTGTTGCAGGACCGGATGGCTGCCTGGCCGGGTGCGGCGCTGATGGCGACAAAAAGCGCGGCTTGCTGCTGATCGAGTAGCACCGTCGCAAGCAATTTTACGGACCGCCAACGAGGAGTACCGCTCGGTTCGGATGCCGAGGCCGAGCGTGAGGAATTTCGCACGTATCCCGAAGCGATTGCCTTGCCTTCAATCGACGACCACAGCGACCACGGCGGTGCAGTCGCCCGCCTTCACCAGTCCGGGGAAATGCCGCGCGGCCAATAGACCCGACATCGTCGCCCTGATCTCTTGAGGTGCGGCACCAGTGCGGCCGATGGAGTGGATGCGCGCCAGGACCTGGCCCTCTTCGACCGGCTCGCCGAGATCGATCATCGTCTCGATCATCCCGTCATCCTCGGCGAATGAGAAGCAATCGCCCGACGGCATGTCCAGCCAGCGGGTCGGCTGCATCTCGACCGCACCGGCGACAATGCCGGCATGGCGCAGCACATTGAGCACGCCGCGACGCGCGATCCGCACCGTTTCCGCGCGGGATGTGCCACCGCCGCCAAGCTCGGTGGTGATGAACAGCTTGCCCATCTCTTCGGCGGCAGTGTCGAACATGCCGACCGCATCGATTTCCAGCATCTTCATCGACCACGGCGCCGAGAACGCTTCGACCGCCGCGAACCCCTTCGCCTCCAGAACCTTGTCGGGCCGGATATGGGCGGCGCAGAACGGCACGAAGTCGAGCGTCTTGCCGCCGGAATGGAAGTCGAGCGCGATGTCGGTGCGCGGCAAAAGTTCACGCTGGAAGTAATCTGCAATCTTCTCGGTCACCGTCCCGTCGGGCCGGCCGGGAAAGCTGCGGTTGAGATTGCCCTTGTCGATCGGCGAGGTGCGGGTGCCGGCACGGAAGGCCGGATAGTTCATCGCCGGCACGATGATCACCGTGCCGCTGACGTGCTTCGGATCGAGCGTGCGGGCGAGACCATAAAGCGCCAGCGGCCCCTCATATTCGTCGCCATGATTGCCGCCGGTGAGCAATGCGCTCGGCCCGTTGCCGTTGCGGATCACGCAAATCGGGATCATCACCGATCCCCAGGCGGAATCGTCACGGCTATAGGGCAGCCGCAGGAACCCGTGCTGCACGCCGTCGCGTTCGAAATCGACGGTCGGCGTAATCGGTGATGGGCGAAGGTGGGACATCGGGCTCAATCCTTCACCACCAGTTTACGCGGCACATTGGCCAGGCACTCGACCCCTGTCTCGGTGATCAGGATGGATTCGGTGATCTCGAGCCCCATAGTCTCCAGCCACAGGCCGGTCATGAAATGAAAGGTCATGCCCGGCTTCAGCTCGGTGCGGTCGCCGGGACGCAGGCTCATCGTGCGTTCGCCCCAGTCCGGCGGATAGCTGAGACCGATCGGATAGCCGGTGCGGTTGTCCTTAACGATGCCGTATCTCTTCAGCACCGCGAAGAAGGCGTTGGCGATGTCTTCGCATGTATTGCCGGGCTTTGCCGCCGCAAGCCCGGCCTCCATACCTTCCAGCGTCGCCTTTTCGGCATCGAGGAATTCCTGCGTGGGTTTACCAAGGAACACAGTCCGGGAAAGCGGACAATGGTAGCGGTTATAGCAGCCGGCGATCTCGAAGAAGGTGCCCTCGCCCGATTTCATCGGCCTGTCGTCCCAGGTCAGATGCGGCGCCGCCGCGTCGGCGCCCGACGGCAGCAACGGTACGATCGCCGGATAGTCTCCGCCAATTTTTCCCTCTGGCCCGTCGACGCCGCGGGTGCCGGCATCATAGATCTCGGCGACCAGGTCGCATTTGCGCATGCCGACTTCGATCTTGTCGACGATGCGCTGGTGCATCGCTTCCACGATGCGGGCGGCCTTGCGCATATAATCGATCTCGGTCGGGCTCTTCACCGCGCGCTGCCAGTTGACGAGTGCAGTGGCGTCGACGAAGCGGGCGTTGGGCATGTGTTTCTGCAGCGACGCGAAGGCAGCGGCCGAGAACCAGTAATTGTCCATCTCGACGCCGATGCTGAGCTTGCCCCAGCCGCGATCGGCCAGTACCTGCGAGAGAAAATCCATCGGGTGGCGCTCGGTCGACTGCACATAGTGGTCGGCATAGCCGACGATGTTGTCGTGGGCGAGATAGGCGGTGCGCTTGGCACCGTTGGCGTCCTGGCCGCGCCCGTACCACACCGGTTCGCCCGACGGCGGCACGATGACGGCCTGGTGCACGTAGAACGACCAGCCGTCATAGCCGGTCAGCCAGGCCATATTGGACGGATCGCTGACAACAAGGAGATCGACTCCCTTGGCCTCCATGGCCGTCCGTGTCTTGGCGAGGCGCTCCGCATATTCGCCGCGCGAGAATTTCAAATTGGGCTGCATTGTTCTTGGTCCTCGTTTGTTGGGCCTCGCGGCCGGCATCAGCTTTCGAAAATCGTACCCGTCTTGGCCGCCCGGGCACGATCGCGGGCGAGCATGGCGATCGCCGTGTCCTGCACGCCGGTGCCGGTGAGGTCGGCGATGGTGATGTCGCTGGCTGAGCGCCGGCCATGTCTTTCGCCGGCGATGATCTGGCCGAGCTCGGTAATCTCGGCATCGGCCGCCATCACGCCCGCCGCGATGGCATGATGCAATTCGCCCAGCAGCCGCGTCTGTTTCGCGCTGTCGGCGACGTAGAGATCGGCCATGCGCAGGATCGCGGGCGCGATCTCGTTCTTGTGCTCGGCGTCCGAGCCCATAGCGGTGATGTGCTGGCCGGCCGAAATGAAGCCTGCCTTGATCAGCGGTTCGGTCGACGGCGTCGTGGTGACGATGATGTCGGCGCCGGCCGCCGCCGTTGCCGCATCGGGCTCGGCATGCACGACGATGCCCAGCCGCTCGCGGAATGCATCTGCGGCGGCCTCGGCCTTGGCGGCATCCCTCGCCCAGATGCGGGCCTCCGCGATCGGCCGCACCAGCAAAAGCGCCTCGAGCTGCAGCCCCGCCTGAACGCCGGCGCCGAAGATCGCGGCGACAGAGGAGTCGGTTCGCGAAAGATGTTTTGCCGCGACAGCTCCGGCCGCCGCCGTGCGGACATCGGTAAGATAACCGTTGTCGAGCAGCAGAGCCTCGACCAGCCCTGTTTTTGACGACAGCAGCACCATCATGCCGTTGACGCTGGGCAGGCCAAGCTTCGGATTGTCGAAGAAGCCGGGACTGATCTTGATGGCAAAACCGTCGATCCCTGGCACATAGGCGGTCTTGACGTCGACCTCGCCGCGATGCTCGGGAATGTCGAGCCGCAGGATCGGCGGCATCGCCACCGGCAAGGTGGCAAGCGCTCGGAACGCATTTTCGACGCAGGCGACGGCATCGAGATCGAGCTTCACGATCGCGCGCAGTTCAGCTTCGGTGAGTATCGTCATCCGGCTCATGCGGCGCTCTCCTCAATTGCTTCGCCACAAACGACTTTCCTGTGCAGCGTCATGTCGATGTTGCGGCCCGACAGAATGAGCACAGCGGGGCCGCCCGCCCTGACCTTGCCGGCCAGCACGGCGGCGATGCAAACCGCGCCGGCACCTTCGACGATCTCGCGCTCCTGTTCATAGGCATGGCGGATACCGGCGGCGATCTCGTCCTCGCTGAGCAGGATTACGTCGTCGAGCAGGTCGCGGCACATCGAGAAGGTCAGCCGGTTGTCGAGGCCGACGCCGCCGCCGAGCGAATCCGCCAGCGTTGGCAGTTCCTCGACCAAAACTGGATGTCCGGCGTCGAGGCTCGCCTTCATCGCCGCACCCCGCGCCATCGAAACGCCGATGACCTTCGTGCCGGGGCTGACGCCCTTCACGGCAGCGGCGACACCAGCCGCCAGCCCGCCGCCTGACAAAGGCACCAGCACGAGAGCGGCGTCCGCAACCTGCTCGATGAGCTCCAGCCCAAGCGTGCCTTGCCCGGCGATGATATCAGGATGGTCGAAGGGCGGCAGCATGATCAGACCGTCTTCCGCCACCAGCCGGTCGACCTCTTGCTGGGCATCGTCCTGGCTGTTGCCGACGATGCGGATCTCGGCGCCAAGCCGGCGGATTTCGTCGAGCTTGTTCTGCGGCACCAGTCGCGACATGCAGATCGTCGCACGCATGCCTTCGAGCTTCGCCGCATGAGCCAGCGCCCGGCCGTGATTGCCGGTCGAGGCGGCGACCACGCCGCGCGCCTTCTCCTCGGCGTTCAGCGAAGCAATGGCGTTCGAGGCGCCGCGCGGCTTGAAGCTGCCGGTGGTCTGCCGATGTTCGAGCTTGAGATAAACGGGCGCGCCCAAGTGCCCGGAAAGACTCGGGGAAAGCACGGTCGGCGTGCGCTCGACCTTGCCTGCGACGCGCTCGCGCGCGGCGCGGATGTCGGAGAGGGTGATAGGCGCAAGTGTCATGGCCTCATTGTCCCAATGGCAGCGTCATCAGACGGCCGAATTCGGCGCGCGGCTCGTCGTCGCCGCAAAGCCGCAGGCAGTTCCAGGCCGTTGCCTGGTTGCTGGTCACGACCGGACGGCCGATTGCCTCTTCCAAGCCGACCACGGCAAGTGCGGCCCGCAGCGCCGTGCAGGAGACGAACAGAGCGTCCGCTTGCGCATCGGTCGCCTCGCGCGCTAGATCGACCAGCGCCGCCGGCGCAATCCGCGCCATCTCGCGGTCGTCCTCGAAGCCGAGACAGGTGAAGCTGGCGATCTCGAAACCATGCGCCGCGAAATAGGCCGCCATCGGCCGGCTGGTCTCGACCGTGTAGGGAGTAAGAATACTGATCGTTCCGGCGCCCAGCGCCTTCAAGCCGCGCACCCCTGCCATCGGCGGCGTAACCACGGGTACGCCGGGCTTGGCCGCCTGCACCGCCGCCTCGATCTCGGCATCGCCGATGACGACCGAGGCCGAGGTGCAGGAATAGCAGATCGCGTCGAGCGGCTCGTCGGGCAGGATGAGCGCTGCGCCCGACGTCAGCGACGGCTGCATCTTGCGCAAATTGTCCGGCGTCGTCGGATTGGCGTAGGGGATGCGCGCGACATAGACGCCGATCCGCTCGCTTGCCACCATGCGGCGAAAATCCGGTTCGGTCGTATGGTCGGTGGCAAGGATGATCAGGCCGACGCGCTTTTCCAGCGGACGCGCGTCGAGCGCCGGCCGTGTCGAATGCAAGCGGATGTCGACAGTCACCAGGCTCTCCTTACCAACGTCTGCACTCTACGGCGCCCCCCTCTGTCCTGCCGGACATCTCCCCCACACGGGGGGGAGATCGGCAGCTTCGCTGACAGCGCCTGTTCACCAATGTTGCAAATTGGCGAAACCAGACGTGACAGCCGATCTCCCCCCAAGTGGGGGAGATGCCAAGTTTTGGCAAAGAGGGCAGGACAGGGGGGGCGCCGTAGAGCGAAAGCATCGAAGTCATCTCTCGATCTTGCCATAGCGGCGTTCCAGCCAGCGCAGCAGCACGACCGAAAATAGGCTGATGACGAGGAAGAAGGCGCCGACCAAGGTCATCGGCTCGACATAGCGGTAATAGGTGTTGGCGACGCTCTTGGCCTGGTTCATCAGTTCCAGCACGGTGATCGCCGACAGCAGCGGCGTCTCCTTGAACATCGCGATGAAGTAGTTGGCAAGCGCCGGGATCATCGGCGGAATTGCCTGCGGCATGATGATGTGGGTCCAGGTCTGCCTGGCGTTGAGATTACAGGCCTTGGCGGCTTCCCATTGGCCGCGCGGCACATTGTCGATGCCGGCGCGATAGACCTCGGCCGTGTAGGTGCCGTAATGCAGGCCGAGGCCGATGACGCCCGCCACCAGCGGCGGCAGCAGGATACCGAAGTCCGGCAGCACGTAGAAGATGAAGTAAAGCTGTACCAAAAGCGGCGTGCCGCGAATGAACTCGGCGAGGAAGCCGACGGTGCGCGACAAGCCCTTGTTCGGCGAGCGCCGCGCCAGGGCGATCGCCAGCCCGACGATCGCGGCCAGGACCGAGCCGAGCAGCGTCGCCAGGATGGTGATCTTCACGCCCTCGATCAGCGTCGGCATGATCTCCCAGACGAAATTCCAATCCCACTCCATTATGAGGCCCGATCCATCAGACGCGCACCCCATCGAGGCCGCGCGCCATGCGGCGTTCCAGCGAACGCACGCCCCAGGAAATGATCAGCGCAAGGGCGAAATAGATGACGAGAATGGTGGTGAACGGCACCATCGTGTTGCCTGTCTGCGAGCGGACCACCTGCGCCTGGAAGGTCAGGTCGGTGAGCGAAATCAGCGAAGCCACGGCGGTGGCCTTGAGCAATTCGATGGCGTTGTTGCCGAAGGTCGGCAGCATGACCAGCAGTGCCTGCGGCAGGATGACGTAGCGCATGGCTTGCCAGCGGCCGAGATTGAGCGCGGTGCAGGCCTCGTACTGTTCGCGGCCGATCGACTGGATGGCGCCGCGCACCACCTCCGCGCCATAGGCGCCGACATTGAGGCCGAGCGCCAGCACGCCGGCCTGCAGCGGCGTCAGCGAAATGCCGATGAAGGGCAGCACGAAATAGGCCCAGAACAGCTGCACGAAGATCGAGGTGCCGCGGAAGAATTCGATATAGGCGGTGGCCAGCGCCCGAATGGCGAAAAAACGCGACAGCCGCCCCATCCCGGCGAGAAAGGCCATGATCAGGGCAAGCACCGACCCCATCAGCGTCAGCTCGATGGTAACAAGTGCTCCCTGCAATATCAGGCCGAAATAGCCGGACCATTGGGTCATTGCGGTCAAAAATTTCCTATCGTTTGCGGTTATGCGAGACTGCCGCGACAGCCCCTTCTCCCCGTTCACGGGGAGGAGAAGATGCCGGCAGGCAGATGAGGGGCAGCGCGAACCAGCCAAAGTATGGCGCTGCCCTCATCGACCCTTCGGGCCACCTTCTCCCCGTCAACGGGGAGAAGGAAAAAAGCGCCTATTTTGCCGAGCAGAGCTTGTCGCGGCTCGTCGACATCGCTGCCGCCGCCGAGAAGCCGTAGGGCTCGATGATCTTGGCGAATTCGCCGGACTCCTTCAGCTTGGCCAGCTCGACGTCATAGGCGTCGCGCAGCGCCTCGTCGCCTTTCTTGAAGGCCGCGCCGTCGCAATAGACCGGCGCGCCGACCACCGGGGCGACGACTTCGAGGTTCGGATCGTTGGCTTTCTTGACCAGATCGTTGATCGACAGCACCGGCAGCGAATAGACGTCGATGCGGCCGTCCTGCAGCATCTTCAGGCCGCTCTGGCCATCCGGCACGACGATGACGCGGTCACGCGGCACGCCGGCAGTGAGCGCCAGCTTCTCCTCGGTGCCGCCGCCGGGCGCCCCGATCGTCGCGGTGGCATCCTTGGCGACATCCTCATAGCTCTTGAAGCCCTTCGGGTTGCCCTTCTTGACCAGCATCGCCTCGGCGTCGCACAGCACCGGCTCCGAATAAGCGACCGCCGCGCAGCGCTCCGGTTTCATGAACAGGCCGGCGGTGACGACGTCGAAACGGCCGGCCTGCAGGCCGGGGATCATCGCGCCATATTCCGAGATCGAGGCGACGATGTCGTTGACGCCGAGGCGCTTGAAGATTTCACGCGCCACGTCGGGCGCCGCACCCGAAACCTTGCCGTCGGCCGCAACCGCCGTATAGGGCGGTTCATTGGCGATGGCGACGCGGGCGAAGCCCTGTGCCTTGAGCTCTTCGAGCTTGCTGTCGTCGGCCGATCCCGCGGTCGAGGCGGCCAGAATCGCGGTCAGTGCAACACCGGCCAGGCCGGCCAGAATGCCAAGTTTCTTCATTGTTCCCAACTCCTTGCTTCTCTTCTTGGTTCGCTTTGGTCGAGACGGCTTCGCCGCCCCTGAGGGGACGGCGTTGCCGCCTTGGCATGGCAGTCAGACGCGATGTCCGGCCGCGATGATCTTCTTCAGGAAGCCTTGCGTGCGCTCCTGCTTGGGATTGCGGAAAATCTCGTCGGGCTTGCCTTCTTCGACAATCTTGCCGCGGTCGAAGAACAAAACCCGGTCGGCGAAATCATGGGCAAAACCCATTTCGTGGGTGACGAGCAGCATGGTCATGTCGGTCTCGGAGCAGAGCCTCCACAAGACGTTCAGCACCTCCTCGACCAGTTCCGGATCGAGCGCCGATGTCACTTCGTCGAACAGCATGATCCTGGGCTGCAGTGCCAGCGCTCGGGCGATCGCCACGCGCTGCTTCTGGCCGCCGGAGAGCTGCGCCGGCATGGCTTTAGCCTTGTCGGCCATGCCGACCATGTCGAGCAGTTCCATCGCCCGTTTTTCGGCGGCGGCGCGCGGCATACCCTTGGTCAGGATCGGCGCCAGCGTGACGTTGTCCATGACGCTCTTGTGCGGAAACAGGTTGAACAGCTGGAAGACCATGCCGATCTTCTGGCGCATTCTAGCCAGATGCCGTTCGTCGGCGGGCAGCAACTGGCCGTTGCGCTCCATGTGGTAAAGCTGCTCGCCATCGATCTGGATGTGACCGCTGTCGATCCGCTCCAGCGTCATCAGGATGCGCAGGATCGTCGTCTTGCCCGAGCCGGATGGGCCGATCAGCGCCAGCTTCTCGCGCGGCATGACCTGCATCGACAGGCCGTCCAGAACCTTGAAGGTGCCGAAGCTTTTCGAAATGCCGTCGATCTTGATGATGGGCGCGGACAAAGAATTTCCCCGTGCTGGAGAAGCTGTGCTTTAACGATGCGGAACGCGCCAAATCATGTCAATCAGGAAAATAAACTCATGACAATGTTTCTGGCTCCGCAGAATTTCGCGGCAATGTCTGCCTAGATCGCCAGCAGGAGATGCTCCGGGTCGCCGAGCAGAAGTTTGGTGACAACGCTCAGGCCGGCGCGCAGTTCCCCCTCGGTGGTCGAGCCCAGCGAGATCCGAACCGCTGGCTGCCAGGGCGCCGCCGAGATACGGAACGATGTGCCTGGTGCGATCGCCACGCCCTGCAGGCGGGCCTGCGCGACGAAACTCTCCTCGGCACGGTCGCCGGGCAGCTGCAGCCACAGATGCAATCCGTCGCGATGGGCACGATAGTCGACCCCGGCAAGCACCTGGGCAGCAATCTCCTGCCGCCGCCGCAGCGCCGAACGCTGCCAGCGGACAAGCCCCATCGCCGTGCCGTCGGTCACCCATTTTGTCGCGATCTCGGCCACCATCGGCGTCGCCATCCAGTTGGAGACGAGATGGCGGTTGGCGACGGCGGCGGCATAGCGGTCGGGTGCCGCGAGATAGCCGATGCGCAGGCCCGGCACGACGATCTTGGTGAAGGAGGTGACGTAGAGCGTGCGCTCGGGTGCGAAGGCGGCGACCGGCGGCGGACGGGCCTCGACCAGCGGGCCGAGCACGTCGTTCTCGATGATCGCGATGTCGTGCCGGCGCGCCACCGCGGCGATCTGCTCGCGCCGCGCGGCGTCCATAAGCGTTGCGGTCGGGTTGATCACCGAAGGCTGCACGAACACGGCGCGGATGTCGGAAAGCCGGCAGGCCTCGTCCAGCGCCTCCGGGATCAAGCCGTTGTCGTCGATCGGCAGGCCCTCGAGGTTGAAGCCGAGATAGCGCGCCAGCGGGATCAGCGTGTGATGGCCGATCGCTTCGGTGGCGACGGTCGAACCGGGCGGCGCCACGCTCATCAGCGCCACCGTCATGCCGGCCGTGGCGCCGTTGGTCAGGCTGACATTCTGCGCGGACACGTCGAGACCGCAGTGCCGCAGCCATTCGACCGCCACCGCGCGGTGGCGTGGGAACACCATGTTCGGCCTGAACGACAGGGCAGAGCTCGACGGCAGGTTTTCGGCAAGCCAGCCCAGCGCCTGCTTCAGTCGCTCCAGATGCATCGGCTCGCAGACCGGCTTCAGAATCGAGAGGTCGATGACCTCGCCAAGGCGTTCCGGCAGATAGGGCGGCTCCGGCTCGCGGCGCTGCGTCTGCACGAAGCTGCCGCGGCCGATCTCGCCGGAGACCAGGCCCCGGCGGATCAGTTCCTCATAGGCGCGGCTGACTGTCTGCACCGAAAGCTTCAATTCGTCGGCCAGCCGGCGATGCGTCGGCAGCCGCGCGCCATTGGCCAGCCGCCCATCATGGATGGCGCGCGCGAACTGGTCGGCGAGCGATTGATAGGCCGGCCGCCGGATGAGCGCGGGATCTGGACGCCACAATGTCATGACATATTAGAGATCGAAATCAGTGCAATTGACAATCGAAATAATGCGCCGTCATGGTGTCAGGGACGAAAAAGTGGACGCTCATGGCCGCACCGAAACTCGATCAGATCGACCTCAAAATCCTCGACGCGGTCCAGCGCGACGGGCGCATCACCAAGCTGGCGCTCGCCGACAAGGTCGGCCTGTCGCCGACGCCGTGCTGGATGCGGCTGCGCAAGCTGGAAAAGGCCGGCATCGTTTCCGGCTATCACGCCAAGGTTGCGATGCGCGCCGTCGCGCCGGTCGCAACCGTCCTGATGGAGGTGACGCTGGCCAGCCACCGCCAGGCCGATTTCGACCGTTTCGAGCGCGTCATCCGCGACGTCCCCGAAATCGTCGCCTGCTGGTCGGTGGGCGGCGGCGTCGACTATCTGCTGAAAGTGATGGCGCGCGACATCGACGCCTATCAGCGGTTGGTCGACGCCCTGCTCGAACGCGAGATCGGCATCGACCGCTATTTCACCTACATCGTCACCAAGACCGTGAAGGAGGAGATTGTCTTGTCAGTGGCCGACCTGCTGCCGGTGTCACCGTGAGTCGATCTCCCGGGTCACACGCCTAGGAGATTAGCCGAGACATTTGTCGCTTCGTCATCCTGGGGCGAAGCAAGGAGGTTCCACCAATCTCCACGGTTTGCTACAGCCTGCCGTAGGGCTAGAGAGATCGTCTGCCCGGGTGATCGAATAGAGACAATCTCTCTACGCGCAGGCACCCAAACAGCCTCTCTGTCTGCGCGGCGCGTATAGTCTCTCCGTATCACTCCGAACCGGGAGACCTCGAACATGTCCGCGCATTTTGCCCGCCCACAACGCCACGAAGCGCTCGACCGGCTCACCGACCGCCGGCTGCTGCGCGAACTCGCCTATGTCGACGGCCACTGGACTGCGAGTGAGGCCGCCGAGAGTTTCGAGGTGACCGACCCTGCTACAGGCGCCACCGTTGCTTGGGTTGCCGCGCTCGACAGCAGGCAAACGAGCAAGGCGATCGATGCTGCGTCGCGTGCCTTTCCCGCCTGGCGAGGACTTTTGCCGCAGGAGCGCTCGAAAATTCTGCGAAAATGGTTCGACCTGATCATCGGCGCCAAAGAGGACCTGGCGCTGTTGATGACGCTGGAACAGGGCAAGCCGCTTAGGGAAGCGCGAGGCGAGATCGACTATGCCGCCTCCTTCGTCGAGTGGTATGCCGAGGAGGCAAAACGCCTCAACGCCGAAAGCGTCACCAGCCATTTGCCGAACGCCGAAATGATGGTGCGGCGCGAACCGCTCGGCGTCGTCGGCGTCGTCACCCCGTGGAATTTTCCCGCGGCCATGCTGACCCGCAAGGCCGCGGCCGCCCTTGCCGCCGGCTGCACGATCGTGGCGCATCCTTCCTCGGAAACGCCGCTGTCGGCGCTGGCGCTGGCCGAACTCGGCGAACGCGCCGGCCTGCCGGCTGGCGTCTTCAACGTTCTCACCGGCAAGGCTTCGATCATCGTTGGGCGGATGTGCGAAGACGCTCGCGTCCGGGCCATGAGCTTCACCGGCTCGACCGAGATCGGCAGGCTTATCGCCGCGCAAAGTGCGCCGACGATGAAGCGGCTGGTGATGGAGCTTGGCGGCCATGCGCCGCTGATCGTCTTTGCCGACGCCGATCTCGACAAGGCTGTGACCGTCGCCATCGATGCCAAATTCGCCACTTCCGGCCAGGATTGCCTCGCCGCCAACCGCATCTATGTCCAGCGCCCGATTTATGATCGTTTCTGCGCCGCCTTCGCCAGACGCATCGAGACGCTGCGGACAGGCAATGGCCTGGCTGATGACACTGATATTGGGCCGTTGATGCACGAGCGCGGCGTCAAGAAGGTCGAGGAACAGGTCGCCGATGCGCTCGCCCATGGCGCACGCTGCCTCACCGGTGGCAAACGCGATTCTGCAGGACCGCTGTTCTACCGGCCGACCCTGCTCGCCGATGTCACCGACGACGCGCTGATCATGCGCGAGGAAACTTTTGGTCCGGTCGCCGCCGTGACGCCCTTCGACAGCGAAGACGAGGTCATCGCCCGCGCCAACGCCTCCGAATACGGGCTCGTCGCCTATGTCGTCACCGAGAACGGCGGCCGCCAATTGCGCGTGGGCCGTACGCTCGATTACGGTATGGTCGCCATCAACCGCGTCAAGATCACCGGCGCGCCGATCCCGTTCGGCGGCGTCAAACAGTCCGGCATCGGCCGCGAGGGCTCGCGCCACGGGCTCGAAGCCTTTACCGATCTTAGATATCTCTGCCTGGATGTGGCGTAAGGTGTATCGACATTCAGGTGATGCCGGTCTGCAAATGGCGGCGTCCTGCGCTTCCGGTGCTCACATACGAAAAAGTACGCTCCGCTCCGGTTCTCGGAAGCCACCATTTTCGACTCGGCCTGACCTGTATCTCGACACACCTTAGGCCGCCGCGTCGGGACCATCTTTCTCTAAGGAGTCAAAAAAATGCTCGACCAGTCCAACGAACTCGCCGCCTGGGACCGCGACCACTTCTTCCATCCCTCGACCCATATGGGCACGCATGCACGGGGTGAATCGCCGACCCGCGTCATCGCCGGCGGCGAAGGCGTCACCATCTGGGACAACAACGGGCGCAAGAGCATCGATGCCTTCGCCGGCCTCTATTGCGTCAATGTCGGCTATGGCCGCCAGAAGATATCAGACGCCATCGCCGCGCAAGCCAAGAACCTGGCCTACTACCACGCCTATGTCGGCCACGGCACCGAGGCGTCGATCACGCTTTCCAAGATGATCATCGACCGGGCGCCGCAAGGCATGTCGAGGGTCTATTTCGGCCTCTCCGGCTCCGACGCCAACGAAACCAACATCAAGCTGATCTGGTACTACAACAACGTGCTCGGCCGTCCCGAGAAGAAGAAGATCATCTCGCGCTGGCGCGGCTATCACGGCTCCGGCGTCATGACGGGGTCGCTGACTGGGCTCGACCTGTTCCACAACGCCTTCGACCTGCCGCGTGCGCCGATCCTGCACACCGAAGCGCCCTACTATTTCCGCCGCGCCGACCGCTCGCTGAGCGAGGAACAGTTTTCCCAATACTGCGCCGACAAGCTCGAAGAGATGATCCTGGCTGAGGGCCCGGACACGGTTGCCGCCTTCATCGGCGAGCCGATCCTCGGCACCGGCGGCATCGTGCCGCCGCCCGCTCTCTATTGGGAAAAGATCCAGGCGGTGCTGAAAAAATATGATGTGCTGCTGGTCGCCGACGAAGTGGTCACCGGCTTTGGCCGGTTGGGCACGATGTTCGGCTCCGACCATTACGGCATCAGGCCCGACCTGATCACCATCGCCAAGGGCCTGACCTCGGCCTATGCGCCGCTGTCGGGTGTCATCGTCTCGGACAAGGTCTGGCAGGTGCTGGTGCAGGGCTCCGACAAGCTCGGCAGCATAGGCCATGGCTGGACCTATTCGGCGCATCCGATCTGCGTTGCCGCCGGCGTCGCCAACCTGGAACTGATTGACGAGATGGACCTGGTCACCAACGCCGGCGAGACCGGCGCCTATTTCCGCGCCGAGCTGGCGAAAGCCGTCGGCGGCCACAAGAATGTCGGCGAGGTGCGCGGTGACGGAATGCTGGCGGCTATCGAATTCGTCGCCGACCGGGACGATCGCGTGTTCTTCGATGCCTCGCAAAAGATCGGGCCGCAGGTCGCAACCGCCCTTGCCGAGCGCGGCGTCATCGGCCGCGCCATGCCGCAGGGCGACATTCTCGGCTTTGCGCCGCCGCTGTGCCTCACCCGCGAAGAGGCCGACATCGTCGTCTCAAAGACGGCAGATGCGGTGAAGAGCGTGTTTGCGAACCTCTGAAGAACCGACATGAATGCCATAACCAAACCCCTCCCCGCCACCATGGCCGCCGTGCTTCTGACCGGTTACGGCGGACCGGAAAAGCTTGTCTATCGCACCGACGTGAAAGTGCCCTCGCCCGCCCCGGGCGAGGTGCTGGTCAAGGTCACCGCTTGCGGCATGAACAACACCGATGTCTGGGTGCGACAGGGCGCCTACGGCACGGAGGAAGATGCTGCCGCCGTGTCGACCTGGCGGCGTCAGGGCAACACGCTGACTTTCCCGCGCATCCAGGGCACCGACACCGTCGGCAACATCGTTGCCGTCGGCGATGGTGTTTCTTCGGCCCGCATCGGCGAGCGGGTGATGGTCGATTTTTCCATCTACAACCGCGACGATGATTCACTCGCCGACATCGACTATATGGGCCACGGCCGCGACGGCGGCTATGCCGAGTACCAGGCCGTGCCGGCCGAAAATGTCCATGTCGTCGCTACCGACCTGACTGACGTCGAACTCGCCACTTTCTGCTGCGCTTACCTTACCGGCGAACAGATGCTGGAACGCGCCGCATTGATGGCCGGAGAGCGCGTGCTGGTCACCGGCGCGTCGGGCGGCGTCGGCTCCGGCATCGTGCAATTGGCGCGGGCGCGCGGCGCCATTCCCTATGCCGTCGTCGGCAAGGGCAAGGAACAGGCGGTGCTCGACATCGGCGCCGAGGCAGTGATCACCCGTGGCGTGGCCGACCTTCCCGCCGCCGTGAACACGGCGACCGGCGGCCAGCCGATCGACGTGGTTGCCGACCTCGTCGGCGGCGCGATCTTCAATGATCTGCTGCGCATTCTTCGGCCCGAAGGCCGCTACACAACGGCCGGCGCGATTGCCGGCCCGGTCGTGCAGCTCGATCTGCGCACCATGTATCTCAAGCAATTGCAGCTGCACGGGTCCAGCCAGGGCACGCGGCACGACTTCCGCCGTATCGTCCGCTACATCGAGGAGAAGAAGATCCGGCCGCTGGTCGGCGGGGTCTACAAGCTCTCCGATTTCCACCGCGCCCAGGCGGATTTCATCGCCAAGGATTTTGTCGGCAAGTTAGTTGTCGTGCCTGATGCTGTCTCGGACCTCGCTGCAACCCGTTGACAGCCAAGATTATTGCTCTCGCTTAGTTCTGCGATCGACATGATGGGCCAAAAGCTGGCTCAGACGCCGACCGGTTCGTCCGCTACGGGCAGCCGTCGTCGTCTAGTTGGCAACGGGTAGTGTGGCAGGGATATCACCCCTCGGCTGCGAATACGTAGCTGTTGCCATCCTTGGACAGCGTGCCGACGTTCGGCATCAACCAGTGAGTACCCGAAATGGTGATCTTGTCGGCGACCGCGCGATCGAAGATCTTCTTTCGCGTTTCGACGGCCATTTGCGGATCCTGGTCGATAGCAAGCTGCCACTCGGGATTTGTTGAAATGTGGGGCGCAAGATTGACCACGTCAGCGCTGATCAGGAACTGTTTGCCGCCCGATGTGACCAGATGCGCGACCATTCCCGGGCTATGACCCGGCGCCTGAACGGCGTGCACGCCGGGCAGGAGTTCCGGTTCTCCCTCAAAGGTCCTGACGTTTTTCCACGTCGCCACGGTGGCCTGAATGCGCTGGGCGAGGCCCTTGCGCGTCGGTCCGAGATCGATCGACTCGACCCCCGGGCGCGTCCACCATTTCAATTCCGCGGCGGGCACCACGATGTCGGCATCCGGGAAGACCTGGGCATTGCTCTCATTGTTCATGAGACCATAAATGTGGTCGCCGTGCAGATGGGAGATCAGGATCGTCTTGACTGCCTTGGGGTCAAGGCCCGCCGCGGCCATGCTCTCGAATAGCCGGCCGTTCCCTTCACCATAAATCGGATGACCGCCCGTGCCCGAGTCGATCAGGACCACTTGATCGCGCAGCTTGACGGCCATGACGATAAACCGCAGGGGCGCCTGATTGTCGGGAAAACCGGCACCACGCAACGCCGCCTTGACCTGTTCGACGCTGACATTCCTGACCATACCCTCCCGCAGCGGAACGTCACGCATGCCATCAATCAGAGAGAAGACTTCAATGTCGCCAACCTTGTATTTTCGGAAAGGTTGAGCGACGGCCTGTTGAGCGCAGGCCGCGTCGACAAACGTGATCGGCAGGTCACGACGCGAGATATCGAACATCCTTCCCCGCTGACTGAATGAGCGAGCATATCAACGGCGCTCGGCACTGCACAAGGCCGCCGTGAATGCGGCGATCAGGGCCGGCCGATCGAGGTCGTCGCCGAGCCGAGAATGGTGGGGTCCGAGAACCGGAACGGAGCGTACTTTTGGATACGTGAGTACCGGAAGCGCAGGAGACCGCCGTTCGCAGGCCGGATGAATATCGGCACGCCCTAACAAGGGCTCGGGCTGTTCGCCGACACGGTAAAATCGAGCGCGACATGGCCTTGCGGCGCGCCGAAGCGAAGGAAGGCTTCCGATAGCGTCGCGAACACCGGTCCGGCATCGCCTCTAAGCTTGGTGCAGAAATTCTTCGACCTGTCGAAGACGCCCGAAGTCTTGAGAAAGTCGATGCAGCCGTAGATCTCGTCCATGTGATGGCCCTCGCCGAGCGGATAGAGCGAGAACTGCGCGGCGACCTCTTGGCCGAGCTTTTTCGCACCGTCAACATACGACCGCGCCGCGCCGATGCGCTCGGCCAGGGAGAGCTCGTGACTGCTGCCGGAAATCGGTGTGCAGATCGGATCGTCGGGCTCGCCGGGGCAGCCGCGCGACACCGTCGCCGACAACACGCAGTGCACGCCACTTGCCGCCGCCGAGGCGAACAGATCGCGCATGGCCGGGAAAAGCTGTTCCGGCGGGCCGACGATCAGCGTCGAGATGTCGTCGGTCTCGATGCGGAAATTCGGCCGATAGGAATCCATCGCCGAAAGTGCTTTGAGGATGACGCCGACGAAATCGTCGCACATCGGATACAGGGAAATCTGTGCACCTGAAAACATCGTCGCCTCGCTCCGCTGGCATTACCCAGATCAGCTTGAGGGACCGAAGGCTTGGCACCTTCCATCTCAGCCCCGGCAATACGGAGCGCCCCTGTCGATTGGGTGGACGTAGCACCGGCGCGGTGGATGTTCAAGTACGATCCGGGGGCAATTGCCGATCGTGGCGCCGCCGGCAAAGCTGCCGATCTCCCCCGGCGGAAGATTGGATGCCGCAGCAAGGCTCAAAGCGTACCTGGCTTTCAACGCTCAATACGCGGCGGCTTTCACGAGGCGTTTTTCGTGATGGCTTTGTTTATCTGCAAAACCATTCTGATTTGGCTGCACGACTGCAACAAGGATTCCTGATCCTCTCCTGCGGCGTTATAAGTTTTTCGCAGTTTTCTTATAACGCCGATTGCGTCGCTCGAGATCATGCCGTTACGCGCGCGCCAATTGCGGGATCTGCTTGACCGCGGCTTCAAGCGATCTTTCGAACGCGTCGATCATCTCATCGACCTGTGGCTCGGTGATGATCAGCGGCGGACAGAAAGCCAGCGCGTCGGCCATGTTGCGGGATATCACGCCGTTCTGCTGCATGAAACCGTTGACGAGCCCGCCCAGCGCGCCGACCGTCTCCCACGGCGTCTTGTTCGCCTTGTCGCCGACCAGTTCGACCGCCGCGATCAGGCCGACTCCGCGCACCTCGCCGACAAGCGGGTGCGTAGCGAGCTTGCGCAGCCGCTTCTGCATATGCGCGCCGACCCTGCGCGCATTGCCGACAAGGTCGCGCTCCTCGATCAGCTTCAGGTTCTCGAACGCGACCGCCGCCGCAACGGGATGGCCGCCGCCGGTGAAGCCGTGGCCGAAGGTGCCGATGCGATTGCTTTCGTCGGCAATCGGCTCGAAAACCTTTTCGTTGATCAGCAAGGCCGAGATCGGCAGGTAGGACGAAGAAATCTGCTTCGACAGCACCATGATATCAGGCCTGATGCCGAAGGTCTGCGAGCCGAACATCTCGCCGGTTCGGCCAAAACCGCAGATCACCTCGTCGGCGACGAGCAGGATGTCGTATTTCGACAGGACCGCCTGGATCTTCTCCCAATAGCCGGCCGGCGGCACGATGACGCCGCCGGCGCCCATGATCGGTTCGCCGAAGAAGGCGGCGATGGTTTCCGGTCCTTCGGCCAGGATCAGCTTTTCCAAGTCGTCGGCAAGCCGGCTCGAAAACTGCTCTTCGCTTTCATTTGGCAACCCATCGCGCCAATGGTGCGGCGTCGCCGTATGCAGCACATTGGCAATCGGCAGGTCGAAGGAAGTGTGGTTGTTGGGCAGGCCGGTCAGGCTTGCCGCGGCAATGGTGACGCCGTGATAGCCGCGATTGCGGCTGATGATCTTCTTGCGTGCCGGTTGGCCGATCGCATTCGACCGGTACCAGATCATCTTCATGGCCGTATCGTTGGCCTCGGAGCCGGAATTGGTGAAATACGCCTTGCTCATCGGCACTGGCGCCATCTGCACAAGCTTCTCGGCGAGATCGATCAGCGGCGAATGCGATTTAGAGCCGAAGTCGTGATAGTAAGGCAGCTTGGACATCTGGCGCACCGCCGCATCGACCAGCCGCTTCTCCGAAAAGCCGACCGCGACGCTCCAAAGTCCGGCCATCGCCTCGATATAGCGGTTGCCGGCGAGATCCTCGACATAGATGCCGTCGCCCTTCTCGATGACGAGTGGCCCTGCTTCCTCATGCTTGCGGGCATTGGTGTAGCCGTGCATGTGGTAGCTGATGTCGCGGGCTTCGGGAGAATTCGGTCGAGCGTCCATGATGGCTCCTGTCCTGCATGCCGGGACGTGCGTCCTGCCGCCGTTCGGCTCGCGCATCGGCCTCTGAATTAATGCTGTTTGGTGCATCCGTTTCTTGTAAGGGTGTCAAGCCATTTCGGAAGGGCTGGCGGATGGACGGAAGACATGCAGAATTTCAGCTTCGAGGCTGCGGAACGCGAGAACCTGCGCCAAGCCGGCGGTGCGCGTCGCCAAGACTTGATCCCCGAACGGGTCACCAGCAGGCACAACAACAAGGCTGAGGTGGCCTGATCGTGGACCATGTCGACTGCATCGTCGCCGGCGCCGGCGTCATTGGCCTTGCGATCGCGCGAGAGATGGCGCGGCGTGGCATGGATACCCTGATCCTCGAGGCCGAGAACGCCATCGGCACCGGGACCAGTTCGCGCAATTCCGAGGTCATCCATGCCGGAATCTACTATCCGGCCGGATCGCTGAAGGCCCAGCTCTGCCTGCCAGGCCGGGAAAAGCTCTACCGTTATTGCCAGGAGCGGGCGGTGCCGCATGCGCGCTGCGGCAAGCTCATCGTCGCCACGGATGCCGAACAGGAGCCGGTGCTCGCTTCCATCCTGGCCAACGCCTCTGCTTGCGGCGCGGGCGATTTGACGCGCTTGACCGCAGCAGAGGCGCGCAGGCTGGAGCCCAAGCTGCGGTGCACGGCGGCCCTTTTGTCTCCCGCCACCGGCATCATCGACAGCCATGCCCTGATGCTTGCGCTGCTGGGCGACGCCGAGGAGCACGGGGCGGCGCTCAGCCTCAACACCCGCATCGTCTGCGGCCGCATCGAGGGCGGGCGCATCGCGCTCGACACGGTCGACAGCACAAGCGGCGAGCACTTTGAAATCGCCACCACCCGCTTCATCAACGCCGCCGGGCTTGGCGCCACAGCACTTGCCAGCTCGCTTGACGGGCTCGACCCGCAATTCGTGCCAGATCTTCGCTATGCCAAGGGCAATTACTTTTCGGTCGCCGGCCGGGCGCCATTCTCACGGCTGGTCTATCCCGTGCCCGAACCCGGCGGGCTCGGCGTCCATCTGACGCTCGACCTCGACGGCGTCGCCCGCTTCGGACCTGACGTCGAATGGACGGATCAACTCGACTATCGCGTCGATCCAACGCGTGGCGAGCGCTTCTACGACGAGATCCGCAAATACTGGCCGGACCTGGCCGATGGCAGCCTGCAGCCGGCCTATAGCGGCATCCGGCCGAAGCTCTCCGGTCCCGGCGAAGCCAATGCCGACTTCGTCATCCAGGATGCGGCGGTGCATGGCGTGGAGGGCCTGGTCAATCTGTTCGGCATCGAGAGTCCCGGCCTGACGTCAGGCCTAGCGATCGCCGACCATGTCGCGAAGTGCGTCGCGCCGAAGGCCAGCTAGCCGAAGGCGACCCGCGCGAGCGCGCCCGTAAGCCATCCGTAAGCCGGGGTCGCGGAACCTGGGTCCGACGATCACCGGGACCATCGATATGAAGAACCGTTTCGAAGCCATGCCGAACCCAAGCTGCCGGTTCGAGATCTGGGACAATGAGGCCGGCGAGCCCGTCGTCCATCACGACCGGCTGCTCACCTTCGCCTCGGTGAAGTCGGCGGCAAGGATCGCCGACTTCCTCAACGACAGCCGCAGCACCGGCGCCGCGCAAGCGCCGCCGAATGGCGCTGTTGCCGACTGTGATACTGGCCGGGGAGGATGATCGCCAAGCTGCGCTACCTCGCGATCGGCCATGGCGGCGCTTCGACAGATCGTCTTGCAACGAAACTTGACCGAGGATCGAACGCTTTGGTACCGAGCGTCGGAGGGAGTCTCACCATGACAAATGAAACAGGCCGCGAGCCGGCGCGTGATCCCCAGGATTTGGAGCGCCTGCTGATCTCCCGGCAGTGGGCGGGAGACATCGACGGCATGGCCGCGCTTTTTGAGCCGCATGCCGTCGTCGACAGCGGTGAAGGGCGACTGACGCGTGGTTGCGAAGCGATCCGGGCACTCTTCGCCGACATCACCGCAACGGGCCGAAAATTTGCTGCCGGAAATCAGGCCCCGGCCGTTGTCAACGGAGACCTGGCGCTGACGTCAACCCGTCTTCCCGATGGCACCGTAACCGCCGAGGTCGCCCGCCGCCAAGGCGACGGGACATGGCTGTGGGTCATCGATCGATTCTCGGTTGCGTAGCGTCGGCCCAGCGCATGTCTGGAGTTCGAAGTTCCTGCCGTCGATGGAGCAGGAACCTCAAACTCAATGATGATGCATCAATGCGCCGTCTGCGAATGGTGGCCGCCCGGCTGCGAAATGCCGCCCAGCGCTTCGCCGGCCCAGGCGGGCTCGCCATTCGTGGCTAGGTCGCCGAGCGAGACAATCCCAACCAGCCGCCGGTCGCGGCTGATCACCGGCATTCGCCGCACTTTGAGTTCGCGCATATTCTGAAGGACATCACCGACTTCCTGGTCGTCAAAGCAGCATTGTACCTCCGCGCTCATCACATCCCTGATCTTGGCATCGGGACCTCTGCCCTCCGCGATGCCACGCACGGCAATGTCGCGGTCCGTGATCATGCCGACCAGCCGGTCATTCTCACCGACCGGCAGAACACCGGCGTCAAGATCGGCCATGGCTCGTGCGGCATCCCGCAAGGACTGGTCCGGACTGGCGACCTGAACATTCCGTGTCATGCACTCGCTGATTCTCATAGCCTTCTCCTCGAGCTGCAGCGCCCCGCCGATCCTGTGATGAAGGTGTGATCAGGGGAGAATGAACGCCTTTAGAAATTGTTCCATCTTTCGACCACGCGCAGCGGGCACGCGCGACGGGATAGCTCTGCCACGGGCCATATCAGTGGCGGACGGGAACCATAATCCGGCACGATGGTTGTGTGATCACCAAGTGATCCTCCCCGAGCAAAACGGAAAACGGAAGGAACGATCATGCGCATATTGACGACAATTGCCGCCCTTTCGGGATTGGCCCTGGCGCAGCCGATCCACGCGCAATCCACCGGCCCGCAGCTTCCTCAAATCACAC
This sequence comes from Mesorhizobium sp. WSM4807, assembly GCF_055811615.1. Classification (NCBI taxonomy): domain Bacteria; kingdom Pseudomonadati; phylum Pseudomonadota; class Alphaproteobacteria; order Hyphomicrobiales; family Phyllobacteriaceae; genus Mesorhizobium; species Mesorhizobium sp. WSM4807. Next base: position 198,364 of record NZ_JBVVQY010000007.1, on the reverse strand, counting down.
CCCCGGCTCCGGAAGCCCTGCCCGATCCAAGCTTGCCTAACCAAACGCCTGACCAGGCCCTGCCTGACCAAGCCCTGCCGGATCAAGGTTTCACCGACCAGAATTTTACTGGCATTGCGATTGTCGCCCTCGAGGATCTGCCGCCGGAACTCAAGACACAAGCCGAGGCCGTGATCACCCAGACCAGCGTTGAAGATCTGCTTACCCTGCAGAGCTCGATCGATGCGTCGCCGCAGGCAGCAACGGCGCTGGCGGCGAGCGGACTGGATTCCTCGCAAGTTGTTGCCGCCAACATCGATGGCGATGGCATGCTGACGCTGATCATCCAGACAACCACCTGATCGGCGATCCGGGCGTGGCGGACCGGACCACCCGGCTTCGGCCCTGAAAACCCAGTACAGCGGAGCACCGTGATGGTCGAAGCCGCAGTTCGCAACTTCACCCTCAACTTCGGGCCGCAGCATCCCTCAGCTCACGGCGTCCTGCGGCTGGTGCTGGAACTGGACGGCGAGATCGTCGACCGCGCCGATCCCCATATCGGCCTGCTCCACCGCGGCACGGAAAAACTCATCGAGTACAAGAACTATCTGCAGGCCCTGCCCTATTTCGACCGGCTCGACTATGTCGCGCCGATGAACCAGGAGCATGCGTTCTGCCTCGCCGCCGAGAAGCTGCTCGAAATATCAGTCCCGAGGCGCGGACAACTTATCCGTGTGCTCTTTTGCGAAATCGGCCGGCTCTTGTCGCATCTCCTCAACGTCACGACACAGGCGATGGATATCGGCGCGCTGACCCCGCCGCTCTGGGGTTTCGCCGAGCGCGAGAAGCTGATGGTGTTCTACGAGCGCGCCTCCGGCGCCCGCATGCATGCGAATTATTTCAGGGTCGGCGGCGTGCACCAGGACCTGCCTGAGAAGCTCCTGGACGACATCTGGAATTTCTGCGATCCGTTCCTCAAGGTCTGCGGCAACCTCGACGAGTTGCTCACCGAAAACCGTATCTTCAAGCAGCGCAACGTCGATGTCGGCGTGATCGGCCTCGACGACGCCTGGGCCTGGGGCTTCTCCGGCCCCATGCTGCGCGGGTCGGGCGCACCGTGGGATTTGCGCAAGGCGCAGCCATATGAATGCTACCCGGAGATGGACTTCGACATTCCGATCGGCAAGAATGGCGACTGCTATGACCGCTACCTCGTCCGCATGGAGGAAATGCGCCAGTCGGTGCGGATCATGAAGCAATGCCTGGAAAAACTGCGATCGCCCGAGGGCCAAGGGCCGGTGGCAATTCCGAACCACAAAATCACGCCGCCGCCGCGGGCGACGATGAAACGCTCGATGGAAGCGACCATCCACCATTTCAAACTCTACACGGAGGGTATTCGCGTGCCCGCTGGAGAAGTCTACGCCGCGGTCGAGGCGCCGAAGGGCGAGTTCGGCGTCTACCTGGTGTCAAATGGCAGCAATACTCCGTACCGATGCAAGATCCGGGCGCCGTCCTTCGCCCATCTGCAGGCGATGGATTTTCTGTCGCGAGGGCACATGATCGCCGATGTCGCCGCGATCATCGGGTCGCTCGATATCGTGTTCGGCGAAATCGATCGCTGACGAGGCGCGGGGTGTTTCAGATTTCGAGCAGGGCGTAGGGACGGCCGGTCGGCTTCGCCACGTGCATGGCGACGTTGTATACCGGGGCACCACCGGGCGTGCGACCTTCATAGACGCCGCGATGCGCGTGGCCATGCACGACGGCGCTGACCTTGAACCGATCGATCGTCTCAGCCAGCCGCGACGAGCCGAGGAACGGAAAAATCTCCAGCGGCTCGCCAACGACCGTCTCGACCACCGGAGCGTAGTGCAGGACGACGAGCGTACGGTTGGTGCGAACCTGCCGCATCGCGTTTTCGAGCCGCATCGACTCGCTGACGCTTTCGGCGACCATCGCCTTGATCGCCGGCTCGCCGAACGAGCCGAGCATGCGTGATCCAAAACCGCCGATGAAACCCTTCACGCCGACAAAGCCGACCTCCTTGATTTCCGTTGTCTGGCCGTCGAGAAGATGGACGCCTGCCTGCCGAAGGATGTGGGCGACGTCCTCGACCGCGCCGGATTCATAGTCATGGTTGCCGAGCACGGCGACGACCGGGATGGAGCAGGCGCGCAAATCCTCTGCAAGGATTTCGGCCTCTCGGGGCTTGCCGAGATTGGTGAGGTCGCCAGTGAGCACGAGGACGTCCGCTTCGCGCGAGACCTCGCCGAAGAGATCACGGCAGGAGGCCTGGCCGTCTTCCCGCACATGCAGGTCGCCGACGGCCGCAATCTTGACTGTGCGGTTTCTCTCGGTCCTTGCCGTGGCAGTTCCGCCCTTCTCAGCCATCGCGAAATTCTCCTGTTCCGCCGACGCCGGCAAAGCCCCATTCCTTGACGTCGATTTCGTAGTCGGTCGGCGAAAGCAGTCGTCCGCGGCAGATCTTCATCCGGGGGGTAGGCAACTCCCTCTGCTTGGCGAGACGGTCAAGCAATTCGTCGAGCAGCCAGGCGGGAACATGATCGCGCTCGCTCGGATAGATCCATCGGAAATTCAGAAGCTGCATCAACAGCACCTCCCAGTGAACTTCGAGGTAGGAAAGCAGCCTATGCCAGTCGATCTGATCCTGCGCCTTGAGGATGGTATGAGCGATGTCGGCGCCGTCGTGGCGGCGTCTGTCCTGGATGAAGCATTTGGACCAGATAAGCTCGGTCGGACCTACGATCCGCACCTGACTGCCCAGCAGCTCGAATTGCCGTGCATGCTCCAGCCACTGGTCGCCGACCGGCATGGTGCCATTGGCAGAAGCGAATATGACGTCAAAAAAATGCGTGCCTTTGAAAACCTTTCCAAGCCATCGGTCGTCCACGATCTCGACCGCATAGCCGGCCTGCTTGAAATGCGCGAGAATGCGGGCGTAGTCGCCGGCCTTGCAAAAAATGTCGAGGTCCTTCGTCTGGCGCGTGACGCCTGTGTAGGCGCTCACCGCATAGGTGCCGGCAACAAGAAAGGGGATATCCGTCGCGGCGAGTTCGCGGATCGCCTCGGTGTAGAAGACCTCTGCTTCGGCGTGGCGAAGCGTCGGCGCCGCTTTTGCATTGATCGTCGGAACGGATGCCGGGATGGCGCCTTCCGGTGTAGAATCATTGGTCATGAAACCGTGGCTCCAAAACCCCAGCAAATCTGCAACTGTCCGTCCTTAACAAAGCCGCCGCCGCATGGTTCCGTTGTCGATATCATGCAGCCGGACACCTCCATCGGACGGCCAGGCCGCCAAATCCGTTAAAAATGCGATGGCGGAGCCTTTTTCGCCGCCGAGGAGTTGAAGGTATGAGAAAACCACCAGCACGGAGGTGACCATGGAGGACGAGCGCAAGGCGGTACGTGTCAGGCTCAGGGGAAGGGTGCAAGGCGTCTCTTTTCGCGTGTGGACACGGACCGAAGCCGAGAGGCTCGGTCTGTCCGGATGGGTTCGCAACGAGGATGACGGATCCGTAACGGCACTGATCGTCGGGGCCGAAGGCGCGGTTTCGACGATGATGAACCGGTTCTGGAAAGGGCCGACCGGAGCCTCGGTGTCCCGCGTGACATCCCAAGATGTCGACCCCGGCCAGGAGCCGAACGGATTCAGGATCATCGGCTAGAAAGTGTATATCGGCTTTGGGAAAACCCGATTGCTCACCAAAAAGCCAGGCCTACGCGACTCTTGCCTTGCGCCGTCGGGAACAATCGACAGCCAGCGCCGTTGGAACCGATGCGGGCGGGCATGACAAACAATGACGGGATTCGGCCTATGGAAGTCACCCGAGCAGATGGCTTTCCGTTCAGTTTCGGCGAGAAAGCATCTCGGGTCGGCTTTCGGACTGCCGACGACAGTTCGATGTATGCTCTTGCACTAGCCACTGACTACGACGGCACACTCGCGGAAAACGGGATCGTTTCCGATACGACGCGTACTGCGCTCGAGCGGTTGAAGGAAACCGGCCGTAAGTTGATAATGGTGACCGGTCGCGAGCTTGCCGACCTCGAAAGCGTTTTTCCGGAGCTTGGCATTTTCGACAAGGTCGTCGCCGAAAACGGCGCGCTCGTCTACACGCCGGCTTCGAAGAAGATACGGGTCCTGGCGCCTGCCCCGCCGGCGGAATTCGTCGACAGGCTGATGATGCTCAAGATCGCGCCCCTGTCGATGGGACGTTCCGTCGTCGCCACCAGGGAACCTAACGAGACCATCGTGCTGGAAGTGATCAAGGAGCTTGGCCTGGAGCTGGAGATCATCTTCAACAAGGGCGCCGTCATGGTGCTGCCAAGCGGGGTCAATAAGGCGACCGGTCTTGCGGCTGCCCTTGAGGATATGGAGTTGTCCGCCCACAATGTCGTCGGCATCGGGGATGCGGAGAACGACCATGCCTTTCTGCGCGCCGTCGGTTTCGGAGTTGCAGTTGCCAATGCACTGCCGAAGGTAAGGGAGACGGCGGGCCACGTGACGAATGGTGCCCGCGGCGCGGGCGTGAGGGAGTTGATCGAGGGCCTGATCTCGCATGACGCCGCCTTGCTGGACACAGCACGGCAACGCATCGAAATTGGCGCGGACGACGGATCGGGCACAGTGATGCACCTTTCACCGCGCGGCGGCAGTGTCCTGCTGACCGGCACGTCGGGGATCGGAAAATCCACCCTCGCCACCGCACTGACCGAACGCTTCGTCGAGCAAGGCTTTCAGTTTTGCGTGCTCGACCCGGAGGGCGACTACGAGGACCTGCAGGACGTGCTGGTGGTTGGCGACGCCAAAAGCCCGCCGAGCTCGCGCGAAATCTTCGACCTCTTGTCCAAGCCGTCCAACAATGTCGCCGTCAACATGCTCGGGATCAAGACTGCGGAGCGGCCAAACGCCTTCGCCAAGCTGCTGCCGGAGCTTGCCGCGCTTCGCGCCCGCACCGGACGCCCGCACTGGCTGATCATCGACGAGGCACACCACCTCTTGCCGCACGCGCGCGATGGCACATCCTTTGCGCTTCCAAAAAGCCTTTCGGCGACCATTCTGGTCACAGTACATCCCGATCTGGTTTCGCGGGATGTGCTGGCAGGTGTCGACACGGTACTGGCTCTTGGCCCGGAAGCCGACAAGGTCGTTGAAAGCTTCTGTGCCGCAATTGGCGAGGGCGTACCACCGGGCGTCGTGCCGCCACCGGAAAACAAGGTCTTGTATTGGAACCGGTCGACAGCCGATCCCGCAAGGCCGATCTCAATCGAGCGTCCCCGGCAGGAACGCAAGCGCCATATTCGGAAGTATGCCGAGGGCGATCTTGGCGACAACAGTTTCTATTTCCGCGGCGCTGACGGCAAGCTAACCTGAAAGCGCAAAATCTCATGATGTTCCTCCATATCGCCGAGGGGATCGACGACCGCACCTGGGAGCATCACTTGCGCGCGGGCGACTATTCGGCCTGGTTCCGCGACCAGGTCAAGGACCAGGGACTTGCGGAGGAAGCGGCTGTCATCGAGGATGACGATAGTCTCGATCCGCATAGAAGCCGCGCCGCCATCGCGGAAGCGGTCCATCGCCGCTACACCGCGCCCGCCGACTGAAATCCGCCCATGCGCTGTGGTATCGAGGCCGATTGTATCGAGCTTCGCCGATGGCGGATCGCCGCCGAACGGCATATCCGCACATCAACGACCACTGATGCGAGGCGTGGAAATCGCTTCGCCGCCTCCATCACCCGAACGTGCCGGCCCCTAGCGTGAATGCCGGCAGCGTCAATGCCCGTAGCGTCAATGCTGCGTCAATGCATGAATGTTCCTCGCAGCCAGGCGAAGAACCCGAATCTCTCGGACATTGCTGCACGGACGCGAGAGGCAGCCCATCGCGCTCGTATCGTGGCGCCGACATGGCAATGGCAGACGATTTCGTGCAACTGCCAGTCGGTCAGTTCGAAGAAGCGCCTGGCTTCACCGTAGGTGTCGTCTCTCAAGCCTTGCGCGCGAAAGATCGGGTCCTCGAAGGCAACCGTGAGAGGCGAGTCGTTGTAACGCATCTTTTCGCGTATCTCAGGGGACTTGTATTCGGTGCCCGTCAACGCTTCGAGACGCCGATCGGGATTTTTTTCCAGCAGTTTCGCCCAACGTTCGAGACGCTGGCTTCGGGTCGCTACGAGGTCTGTTGCTTCAGCGTGAACGTCGGCAACGGTATGCAGTTGGTCAAGTGTTTGGTGCTTCACGGCCGCCTCCTATTCAGTAGGTGAGTTCGTCCCACCCTGAAATGGAAATTATGGCGCTCCACGACGCCGACAAGGCCCTCATGCGCGTACGATTCGATCACTTTTCTGGCGGGCCGTCTTGCCACGAGTGCCTGATGCCTGCGGGATCATCGCAGGTTCCCATCGGAACCATAGCCACACGTGGTCGTTCTGCGTGCACCAGCCCGTAGAGCGAAACCGGTCGAAACGGGTGGCGTCAAAGGCCGACGTCGGTGACCCGCCAAGGCAGAGTGCAGCGAGGAAGGAAATCACACCATGGCCATTCTTCCCACTCCCGAACCAACGCCCACTCCGGCGCCCACGCCACCGCCGCTTCCTGAACCGAAGCCGGTGCGTGAGCCGGACCCGGACAGACTTCCCGACGAAGCTCCCGTCCCCAATCCGGACGAAAATGATGCGCCGCTGAAAATCGGTCCTAAAACATCCAATCCCGGCATATGACGGAGCGGATTGGTGTGAAGCGATCGGCGGGACGCTCGCTCCAGATCGCCACTTCCTCATGGAGCCCGGTATCGGCGCATTGCGCGGCCATCGAGCGCGTGCGCCCAGGCGGATGATGGAATGATGCTCACCGTCGCAGGCATCAGATCGAGCGCTGCGGCGAAGCGAACTCGGCGGCCTGCCGTAGATGCTGGCGCAGCAGCGCCTCGGCCCATTCGATCTCGCCCGCTTCGACAGCATCGAGGATGGCCAGATGTTCCCGGCATGACTGCTCGATGCGTTCCGCCGGCAGTTCCTCGAAACCTGCCGATTCCTGCAACCGGCGCAGATTGTTCTGCTGGCGCACCGCATCCGCCAGGAATCGGTTGCCGGAACAGGCCGCAAGCCCTTCGTGAAAGGATGCGTTGATCCGGAACCATTCGTCGCCGCCGATCAGCGTCTTGCCCGTCGACACGATCGCCAGGATGCGCTCGTGAGCGCGCCGGACCGGCGCCAGCTGCTGGGGATCCGCATTGAACATGGGCGACCGCAGCGCCGCACATTCGACGGCCATCCGGAATTCATAGCTTTCCCGGTAGGCGTCCTCGCCGACAAGTGTGTCGGCAAAACGCCAGCCATGCCCCGGCAGGCGCTGCACCAGTCCTTCGGCGGCAAAGCGGAGCAATAGCTTGCGCACGATGCCGCGCGACACATGATAGCGCGGCATCAATTCCGCCTCGGACACCTCCTGGGGCAACTGACCGAGCGCGCGCTCCCGCATCATCCTGCGGTAAAGCTCCTCGAGCGGAGAACTGGGCAGGATATCCTCAGGGTCGAGGTCGGCGACATCGCGTGCCAATTGCAGCCCCCTCGTCTCGAAGGGGCTTAAGACGCCCTGGGCGACCAGCAGTTCCAGCGCCGCGCTGACGGGGGAACGCGAAACGCCGAACGTGCGGGCAAGGTCCGGCACCGAAACGCGGGTTCCGACCGTCCAGCCCGAATCCCTGATCCGCTCCAGGATCCGCCGCGCCAGATCGATCTGCAGCGGACTGGCTACCTCGCTGCGTGCCGGCCGGTCGATGATCGTTTCGTTCATAGGCAGTTCCTCAAGCGTTCGCATTATAGATATGCGCCACGCAGTTCGAACTGGCAATCTAGCGAATTCTCATGCTTTTCATTCAATCAAAATGCATTATTATCCGGACTCAGACGAGTTGAGGCTTCGAGATCGATGAGCGCCGAGAGCGCGCGGCATGGCCTATGGCGAACAGGCGCGCGGGCGTATCGGCGCTTCGGTAGGCCACGCATACGACGGTGATCGCATCGTGCGATGTGGCTGCCGGGACTACCGAGTTCGATGGCACCTGGCTTCTTGATGGTGAATGGTCATCGAGAGGCAATCCATGAGACCGGTCCTGACCATGACCGTCCGGTCAATTCGCGTCCTGTGCGAGGCCACTACCCGGTACCCGCGTCCTTGATACACCGGATTCATCCCCTAGTTACCTCCCGTGGGCGCCTTAGTCGCGAGTTTGCCTGGGGGCGGCGGCGGTTGCGCCGTCCTGACTGCATGCCGCGGAAAGACGGTTCGACAGACGCACTTTATGGAGGTGGTCGTGCGTCAATCCCTTGAATCCAGCTGGGCATATTTCGCATTCGTTTGCTCGATCGCGGTAGCTTGCGCAGGAGCTGCTGCCGGCGGCGAGCGCGGCGGAGGCAATAGCGCTGGCAACCATGATGGCGGAGGCAATAGCGCTGGCAGCCATCACGGTGAAGGCCGCAAAGGCGGCGCGCACAAAGGACCTGCCGGCTCCAGCAGCAGGTCACCGGTGAACGACGATGGAACCAGCACCACTGCAACGGCGGCAGTTGCGGCAACTATGGCCGGCACTGCCGTCAGTGTCGCCCGGTCCGCAGGGGCCGGACGGTCGCTCGGCCTTCCGGCCAGCCTCCAGCCTCCCAGAGACATCAACAGTCAATCGACGGTCAGTCCAATCAAGGCGCTTCCGGGCGTCCCGGATGAAGTCGTTCGCGCCTGCCGTGATGCAATCGAGTCGGCCGCCGCCCCGTTTGGCGCGACCAGTGTGCGCGTCAGCAGCGCAGGTTCCATACGTCGGTTGAGCCCGGATACGATCTCAGCTCCCGTTGAGGTCAGCATCGACTATGGACGGCAAGGCAAGGTGGAGACGCGGCAGGCGCCGATCAGATGCGAATTGAACGCGACTGGCGGCGTGATCGGGCTGATATAGCGCGTCGCGCAGACTCCTCGCCGACGAGAGCAGGATGAATTCGAACGGGTGATTCATCGCGGCGCGTGAGAGAGTGCGAGGCAATGCCTGCCAAAGGCCCTGGGCCTTCGACAGGAGGACCGCATAGTCGTTTTGGAAATCACTCCAACGTCGCTTGTCTTGGCCTGAGGGGATAGGGAAGTGTGAGAGAACGCACCCGGGCAATCCGCGCCGGGGCGCGAACCTTGCTACGTGCAGTCTTCTGGCTGACGGCCTTCAACCCGCCGGCAGCGGCTGCTGCGCGGCCAGCGCGCGGCTTCAGCGGCAGCTCAATCTGGGCGCTGCGACGCTCAGCCCTGAGCCTGTCATTGTCCGCGCGCGCGGCGGCCAGGTCGCGGGCAAGAAAAACAGTGACTTCACGTTGCTTGTCCAGAGCCTCCTTCAGCCTGGCGACCCCTACCAAAAGTGCTCGGGCGACGTCGCGTTCGAGGCGGGCTTTATCGAGGTCCTCATGGGTCGAGACTGCCGCAGCGCGTTCTCGTGCCAGAGCCTGCGCCGTCTCGGTGGCAGTCTGCTCCACTCGTACTCTCGCTGTGACTGCTCTGGCTCGTTCCTGCTCAGCCGCGTCGCGCTCGAGGCGAGTTTTTTTCAGCTCCTCTCGCGTCGACGCTGTTGCAGCACGTTCTCGTGCCAGAGCCTGTGCCGTCTCGGTTGCAGTCTGCTCGGCACGCTCTCTCGCAGACACCGCTCTGGCTCGTTCCTGTTCAGCCGCGTCGCGCTCGAGGCGAGCTTTTTTCAGCTTCTCATGAATCGACGCTGCTGCAGCGCGTTCTCGAGCCAGCGCGCCCTCCGTCTCGGCTGCGGCCTGCTCCACTCGTTCTCTCGCTGTGACTGCACCGGTCCGTCCCTGCTCAGCCGCGTAAGCGCGCTCCATGAGCGCGGCATTGGACAGTTTCACTTCGGCGAGGTCGCCACGAAGGTCCTCTGATTTCCGGCGTTCGTCGTCGAGAATTCCCGTCGCTTGCGCCAGCGAAGCCTTGGCCTTGGCGCGATCCTCGGCGGCCTCGGCCTCAAGCTGTTCAATTTGCGCCTGCGCTCGCGATAGATCGCGCGCCACCCATCCGGCTCGCTGACGCTCCAGATGAGCAGCGGGCATCTTCGTAAAGACATAGTTGGTGGACTCGCGCAGCATCGTGCGGGTATCTCCCGCAATGCGCCGCAATGCGTCAACTGTGCGGGCTGCCGCGAGCTCGTTGCGCAGTTGCTCCTGGCGTGCGTTGTCGGCGGCTGCCATGCTTGTCCTCAGCGCGTCGATCTCCTTGCGCGACTTGTGCAGCGCTCGCTGCAGGGCGGCGCTCCTGGCGCGCTCGCCTTCCGCCGCCTGGTGCTCCTGGCCGGCCAATTCCCTCGCTGCGGTTGCCTGAGCAGCAGCTGCTCCGACTTGCGCCCGGGCAGCCGTGAGATCCGGGCTGAGCAATTCGACACTCGTGCGCTCGTCTCCCTGGACTGGCCCACGCACATCTAATGCAGCACTCGCCGGAAGCTCGATGGGTCGCGAAAGGTCCGGATTGGCGTTGCCCTGGACCCGCGAAATGGCGGGGGCGGTTTCGACCCAGTTTTGTCTCGTCATCGCATAGCTAAGCGGCACGGCCAGACAGATTGCGGCGACGCCAAAGCGGGGCACAAGACCGATCGGCCTGCGAACGCGAGGAGGTGAGTCCGTCGCTGTGATGGGGTCGGGATCCGCCGCAAGGGCGAGTTGCGTCGGCATACGGCTCAGAGCCCTCAATGCTGGACTAGTTAGGGCGGCAAGATTAGCCGCCACCTGCCTATGAACATAGCCAGCGATTTCCCTGATCGATGTCGCAAGTCGGCCGGATTGCGCTATGTTCGTCGCGGAAGCGAAAGCGTTGGTCTGGGCCACAGACGAGCTCTCGCAAGTTTCGGAGATTACGTCGAAATACTCGATTCGCACACCGAACCGAAGGCAATTGGCATCTTGACGCCGAATATCCAGGTCTGCCGGGTCTGAGGGTATGGCAACCTGAGAGGAACAAGCAGGCTCGGTTGCAAGGTCGACCGGGCTTTCCCAATCCCAAGATGCCTCATCGGGGGGATCAGATCCGCCTTCGCTCACATCTGATTTGAGGCGACGCCGTTGCACCGCGATAAGGATTCGCCGGAGCACAAGATAGAGGCCCACCGAGGCAAATGCTGCTATCCCGCCCAGGATAGCGAGATCTGCGTCGTTTGCGTAAATTTCGGCAAGAGGATTTGACATTGCCGTACCTGTGCGGTCTTGGGTGTATTCTCAAGTTCGTGAAGCGGTGTTTGCCCCCTCGTCTTGGTGCTGGCTAAGCCTTTGATCGCTTTCGAAGCTGTCACTTGCTTCGAGCAGTGTCCCTCCGACACTTGCTCCGAGATCCCTCCAGTGCTCGAATTGTTGTTGCATGACGGAGCGCCTGTCGCGCGCTGATAGACATGCCGGCGCAGATGACTTTTGTTTGAATCGAAATTTGAAGATGCCGTGGCCGCCGATTATCGGCCGCCAAGGGCGCACAGGCTGTAAGACCCGACCTGCACCTCTGCATCTCAACGTCCCGAAAGTTCTCCCACGGTGCGTACCATTCCGCCATTTCCGGTTCTGGACGGTCCGCCTGAGCTTTAAGCTAGTCACAAAGCTAGGTCACAGACCTCCACGGTCAACCGTCACCTCATACTAAACGTCAGAAGCGCTTCGGCCATGCCCAACGGCCATTGCTGCTCCGATCGCTGTCGAACGGCCGCTCCTGGCGCACACGCACCGTCGGAGAGCAGTTTAGGTCTCCTTCCCGCCCTGAGCGGGTTTACGGCCCCGGAACCAAGCGCCAGGCTTTCACCACCAGGTACTTCAATCGGGTAGGAGGGAGCCTTTCGGCGTCCCTCCTCCCACACCACCGTGCGTACGGTTCCGTACACGGCGGTTCGTGTCGCGCTCGGCTTGTGGTTCTTAATGCCCGTCGCCCTATGAGCGCCCAACCCTATCTTGCGGGTTCCGCCCGCTACTTCCGGCTAAGGCCCTCTCGCGAGGTATCTGCTCAAGGCGCTCGGAAATAAAATAAGATCCGACCTCCATCGACACGTTCGGCCCTTCGCCGTTTGGTCCAGCTACTACGGCCTCTGCTGACTTCTGCCGTCCCCATCCCGCCGCCTCACGACGCTGGTAGCACACCCGTTTCCGGGGGCAGGTCGGCAGACCTCCCAGGGTAAGACGCGTGACCTTCGTGCCATAAACCTGTCGCATCTACGGCCGCACCCTCCGGGTGATATCGGGCTTCGGGCTTCGTTGCTCCCTCGCCCGGATGCGGACGCCTCATATGCGCTTCCTGTTCGTCAGGCCGGCACTTTGCTTGCAGCTTCCTTCAGACCCCGCCTCGCGACGACGCCCTTGCTGTTCGGCTAGCGGTTCCCATCACCAGGGCTCGCAGAGGACTCCCACCTCCAAGTCATCGACCGGCTACCACCCCGGCCAAACGGTGCTTGCGCACCACGCGCCATGCCTGGCGCACAATCGAAAGATCGGAGGCAACACGCCTCCGATCTTTCGAGCAACAGACAATCGCCAGCTCCTATTCGCTTTTCCAGACACCCCATACGCGGGGGTTTGCCGCCGGCCACACCGAATAGCCCTTCACCTTCGGCGACACGGCGTCGACGGATGGCTCGTAATAGAGGCCAAGGATCGGCACATCCTTTGCCATGAGGGCGTGGAGCTGCTTGAACAGCGCCTTGCGTTGCGGGGGGTCGGTCGTGGCCATCGACTTCGTGTAGAGGTCGAGGGCCTCCTTGCTGTCCCACTGCGCCGTCGGATCGGTCGCCTTGTCGCCGAGGATGACGCCATACATCAGCGATGGATCGAGACGCGCCGAATAGCCGAAGGACTGGATCTGGAATTTGCCGGCAAGGTAATTGTCGAGTTGTGCCGCCCAATCCAGCACTTCGAGCTGGGCATTGAAGCCCGCGGCCGTCAGCATCGCCTGCAGCAGCACGGCGTTCTCATACATGCCCTGGTAACGCGTGTTGGTCTGGATCTTGATCGGCTCGCCCTTGTAGCCGGCCTCGTCCAGCAGTGCCTTGGCTTTGACCGGGTCGTATTCCGGCCATTTGAGGAATTCGTCGTCGAAGAACGAGCTCGCCTGGGCGACGGCCGAGGGATCTCCCATGGCGACCCCGTTGGTGCGGGCGGCGGCGATCTGGTTGATGTCGGTGGCATGCGCCAGCGCCGCGCGCATCTTGGCGTTCGACAGCAGCGGATCCTTGGTCTGCAGCAGGATCGCCGTCCACGACAGGCCTTGCGTCGACAGCACCGTCATGCCCCGCGACTTGGCTTCCTCGACACGCGATGATTCAAGATCGGGAAGGACGTCGAGCTCGCCGGCAAACAGCGCGGTCTCCGCCGCCGCCGTGTCGGGAATGACCATGAAGCGCACCTCGTCGACATAGGCCTCACGGCTGCCGGCAAAGCCACTCGGCGCCTCCTTCACCGGCTTGTAGTCGGCAAAGCGTTCGAGCTCCAAATACTGGCCCTTGACCCATTCCTTCAGCTTGAACGGGCCGCTGCCGATGGCGAAATCGGCGATCCATTTGCCGTCAGCGCCGACATTCTTCGGACTGGCGACCCAGCCATTGCACTGGACACTGGCGAGCTGCGCCAGAAAGAGCGCATTCGGCGCGTTGAGCGTGAAGACCACGGTGCGTGGATCAGGCGTCGCCACTTGCTCGACCTTGAGGCCCTGGCTGCCGTCGAAGAACGGAAGGCAGAACCACTGGTTGGCCGCGTCCATGCGGCGATCCCAGTTCCATTTGACGTCGGATGAGGTCACGGCGTCGCCATTGTGGAAAGCCGCGCCGTCGCGCAGCGTGAAGGCATAAGTCTTGCCGTCGTCCGACACTTTCCAGGATTCGGCCAGTGCCGGGCCCACGGTGAGATCGGCGCGATAAGCCACTAGCGTCTCAAAGATATGGTGCAGCACCGTGTCGGTGTTCGCGTCTCGGCTGAGACCGTCGGTGGCGCGGATATCCGCGTTGATGCGGACCTTGAGCGTACCGCCGGTTTTCGGCTGCTCCTGCGCCATCGCCGGCAGCGCACACGCCATCACGGCGATTGCCGCCAGCACCTGGATCAATCGTCTTCCCATTATCAATCCTGTTCCCATTTTTATCTCCAGTTTGTTGACTGCAGTTTTTCAGGCGGGCGCGGCATTCAATGTCCGCGCAAAGAACTCCTTGACCTTGGCGATGAGCTCGCGGTCGTTGTGAGCGATGCCAGGCACGACATCCAGCTGCACCTCGACGTCGTGTCTCTCCAGGCTGCGCTTCAACGATCTGATCCGGTCGTTGCGGGTCGCGCCGGCGAGATCGGCGCCGGGCATCCACCAGTCATCCTCCGGCTTGATGGTGATCTCCAGGTTTGGAGATCGTCACCACCGATCACCATCTGCACGGCGACCTTGCGCATGACCTCGAGGTCGACGTTCTTGCCGAACACTCTCTCGAAGTCGCGCACCCCGACCCAGAAATCGTGATCGAAGTCCAGCAGGGTCACGACGCCCGGCGCACCGATCGATGCAGCCAGCAGACGTTCGGGATGGAGGAACAGGAAACGATGGGTGAAATGGCCGCCGCCGGAGAAGCCGTACATCAGCACGCGGTCGCCGCGGATGCGGTAGCGCTCGCGCATCTCCTCGACCATATCGAGCAGCACGGCATCGTAGTGGAGGTCGCCCTGGCGCAGCATCTTGTAGGAGGAAAGATCGCCCGGAAAACAGATATTCGCCGGGAAGAGCGGGGCGAATACGATCACGCCGTTCTGTTCCGCGAAGTCGGCGAAGGCGTCCCGGTAGGCGAGCATGCCGCGTTCGGTGCCATGCACGATCACCGCCAGCGGATAGGTCTTGTCGCCGTCCTCGTCATAGTCCTCGGGCACATAGGCACAATAGGGGAAGCGCTGGTCGAAGCGGGAAGCGTACACCGTCGTGTGCCCGAAATCGTAATAGGACAGGCGCTTGCCATGTCCGCAGACGTTGCGCATCGAATTTTTCCAATTTCAACTTCATTGTTTCATCATTTTGTGTAACTGAAAAGCATTTGTTTAGCCTTGATGTCAGGAAAGCGCGCATTTTACATCGCAGAACGCCGAGGCTCGCAGAGCAGGCATGAGCAGTGTCCGGCCCGTCGCGCGTCAGTTCCGGGTTCCGGAAACTTGACGTGCAAAAGATGCATCGCGCCTCGTCTACGTCGCGCACGATAGCGGCGCGTGCGCGTGGCCCATCTGATCGCGGCGACGATCGCATCGGCGCCGTCAGCTCAAGGTCGGCCGGGCGGCACGACAAACGACATCGTGATGCCGTGCAGGTTGACTCGAGTGTCTGCTTGCCTAACTAGGATCTCGGGGCTCAGCGCATATCACCACAGTCGGTATGATATCTTCCCGCATCCGAACGCTTGTCCTTGTTGTTGTTCTCTTGGCCGGCAGTTCCATGGTGTCGTCCTGCGTCGCCCCTGACGACACGTCGAACCTCCCAAAGGAAGACGCCACAACGGCGGCAGCCCGCAAAGAGATGGTCGGTCTCAGCGAGGCAGACGTTCGAATGTGCGCCGGCTTTCCGACTGCCACCGCCGATGCGGGCGGAAGCCAGATCTGGACCTATCAGCGTACCGTTCAACGCGGCAATCTCAACGTCGTGATTCCCACTTTGGCCGTGGGTGCGATCCCGACGGTTGGAGGATCGCTCAATGTCGATCCTGGCGGCTATTGCAACACGCAAATCCGAATGGTCGATGGCCGTGTTGCCGAGGTTGCCTACGCCGGCGACAACAACACGCCGAACCACCGCGATGAGCTCTGCGTCAGCACGGTAGACGGCTGCGTGGCATATGCCCGCCAGCGCCATCAAGTCAGGACAGGGGCCATTTCAAGGTAATCGGGCTGGTTGGCGCAACCCAGGCCCGCACCGTTCGTTCCCATTTCAGGCAGACGTTCTATATTCCCGAACAGTCGCCAGAGTCCGACCGCCGGCTGCCGCCGATCAGCCATGCGAAGGCCGGTCAGCCGGAACCATTCTTGTGGTCGGGAGTACAAGGAGTCGGGAATACAGGGATGGCAGACGATGATCATCACCCGCAGGACATTCGTGAAGGCTGCCGCCGCTTCCGGAGCGGCTCTGGTGTTGCCGGGAACCGCGCCCGGCGCGCCGCCTGCGCCGGTGATGCGGGCAGTGCCCTCCTCGGGAGAGATGCTTCCCGCAGTGGGGCTGGGCACCTGGATCACCTTCAATGTCGGCGACGATCCGGTGCTGCGCGACGAGTGCGCCGAGGTGATCGCGGCCTTCTTCGAGGCAGGCGGCCGCATGATCGATTCCTCGCCCATGTACGGCTCTTCGCAGCCCGTGATCGGCTATGGCCTCGAGAAGCTCGGCCGGCCCGAAGCGCTGTTTTCCGCCGAGAAGGTCTGGACCTCCTCCGCCACCGACGGACCCGCGCAGATCGAGCAGTCGCGCAGCTTCTGGGGTGTGCCGCGCTTCGACCTCGTTCAGATCCATAACCTCGTCGCCTGGGAGACGCATCTCGAAACCCTGTTCGCCATGAAGGCGGACGGGCGGATCCGCTATGTCGGCATCACGACGTCCGAAGGACGGCGGCACGACCTGATCGAACAAATCATGCGCGCGCATCCGCTCGACTTCGTGCAACTCACCTATAACGTCGTCGACCGCGAGGCGGAGGAACGGCTCCTGCCGCTGGCGGCCGAGCGCGGGATGGCCGTCATCGTCAACCGGCCGTTTCGCCAGGGCGCGCTGACGCGCCAGCTCCAAGGCGAGACGCTGCCGGCTTGGGCGGCCGAGATCGGTGCCGGGACCTGGGCGCAGTTCATTTTGAAGTTCATTCTTTCGCATCCCTCCGTCACGGTCGCCATCCCCGCGACCACCCGCGTCGACCATGTGCGCGAGAACGTGATGGCGGCGACCGGTCCCCTTCCCGACGCGGCCATGCGCGAGCGGATGGCGGCTTACGTCCAGGACCTCTAAGCAGGCATTCGTGGGCTGGCCCACGAATGCCTGCTTAGATTCTGTTGTTTGTCGCAGGTTCTTGTCGCAAAACCGTGGGACACTTTGCGGAACCTGCTTAGATGTCGGAATGGTGGACCTACCGGCTGGAAGATTTCCTGCTCTTCTCGCCGCGCGTCTACTGGCGCATGTTTGAGTTGGCCAATGCCGCGTTCTGGCCGCTGCATCTCCTGACGCTCGCCGCCGGCCTCGCCATTGTCGTGCTCGTGCTTAGGCGGCCGCGTCGCCATGGTCTCTGGATTGCGCTCGTCCTCGCCGCGCTCTTTGCCTTCGTCGGCTGGTCCTTCCTGTGGAGCCGCTATGCCGCGATCAACTGGGCGATCGGCTATGTCGCGCCGGCCTTCGGCCTGCAGGCGCTGCTGCTGGCGATCGGCGGTGCCGCGCGCGGCGGCCTCGCCTTCGACCGGCGGGACATCGCAGGGCGGCTCGGGCTGCTGATCGCGGTCGCTGGCCTCGTCGCTTATCCCCTCCTGCCGCCGCTCTTCGGGCGGCCATGGTCGAGCGCCGAGGTCTTCGGCATCGCGCCGGACCCGACGGCGATCGTAGCGCTCGGCGTCCTGCTTGCAGCGAGCGGCGGGCTTATGCCGCTGCTGTTTGCGATCCCGCTGCTGTGGCTGCTGCTCAGCGGCCTGACGCTTCATGCCATGGGCGATCCACAAGCCTGGCTGCCGCTTCTGGCAGCGGCCATCACTGTCGCTGCCCTGGCGCTGCGCCGCATTGCTCGGTGATGCGGCGGCGCGTTCGGCATTTGCCTCGTCGGCGCTCTCAACGCGCCGCCCAGACCAGGCCGCGGCGAAATATCGTTCGCATCTGCGGCACCGCGAACTCTTTGGCGACATGGCCGAGCGCCGAATAGAACACTCTTCCCTTGCCGTGCCGACGCTTCCAGACGACCGGCATGACCACGCCTTCTATCCAGGAGGCGTGCTCGCCGGAGAAGGTGGTGGTCGCCAGCACCTCGTTCGATGGGTCCACGTGCATGTAGTACTGCTCGGAGCGGTACGAGAAATCATCGATGCCGTTCATGATCGGATCGTCGCGCCTGGTGATGTCAACCCGGTAGTCGATGATGTTGCCCGGGTGGGCCACCCACTGACCGCCGCACATGAACTGGTATTCCGTGGCTTCACGAAAGGCATCGCACATGCCGCCGTGATAGCCGCCCAGGCCGACACCGCCCTCGACCGCCTTTGTCAGATTGAGCTCCTCGTTCTTCGCAAGCTTGGCCATCGTGTAGATCGGGACGATCAGACTCAAATCGGCGATCGCGGGGTCGGCGAATATCTCGGTCGTGGTTTCCACGCGCACGCCAAACCCTTCTTCTTCGAGCATCGCCTTGACGACGCGCGCACCTTCTTCCGGCTCGTGTCCATCCCAGCCGCCCCATACGATCAACGCTTGCCGCATGTTCTTCTCCGTCAGTTGGTTGTATCGCCAAACGAGCCTTCGGCGGCAGTGCGGCCGGCCGAACCGGTCAAGCAACCGGGCGCTTTGCCAGCAGCAGCCCACATCCAAGCATGATCATAGCGCCGCCCGAGCCTTCACGAAGCCGGCGAATGAGATGCGGACGGGACGCCGCGCCATCGCGAAGTCTTCCGGCTACAACGCCACGACAATATCGGCGAGCGTGTTAAGAGCAACCGAGACGGCGCCGAGGATCACGAACTGCAGGGCAACGTGATCCGACGATGTAACGACAAACTGGGGAATGAAGGCGAGGAAGAATGCGGCCGTCTTCGGGTTCATCACTTCCACAAGAACGCCATCCCTGAAGGCCCGCATCGCGCCGACGGGCGGCTCTGAATGACCCAGCGACTTGTAGTCGAGCCTGGCATGGCGAATGGTTCGGTATCCCATCCAGACCAGATAGAGCGCGCCGACCACTTTGAATGCCGTGAATAATTCGGCGCTTGCCAGCACGATCGCCGAGACGCCAAGACTGCCGGCTAAGACATGAAACAGCCCGCCGAGACCATTGCCAAGGCTCGAAGCGATTCCTTCAGAGCGGCCGCCGGAAAGAGTTCGGGCGGCGACATAGAAAATCCCCGAACCCGGAGTAATCGCCAGAAGGAATGCCGTGAACAGGTAGACGGTGAAGGCGTTGGAATTCAGCATGGAAATGTCCTGATGAAAGACTGTCTATCGAAGTTCAATACAAACGTTGGAACCAGTGGAGAAAACCGCATCGAGATGGTCGAGAGCGGCGGCGACGCGCTGCCGTGCCTGGTCCCTCAGTGGGAGGACGGGGCGTGGCGGATCGACGTCGCAGAGGTTCAGAAGCTTGGCGACGACGTACATCACCCTAAAACTGCCGAATTCCTGGAACAGCGCCCAAAGCGGTCCGAAGGCGGCGTCAAATCGCTCGACGGTGGCGGCGTCCCCGGCTTGCGCCGCTCGCGTCAGGGCCAGAGCCTGTGACGGCAGAAGTCCTGCGACGACGGAATACCAGGCGTCGCTCGCGGCGAGCAGCGCAGGCGCCCCGCCCCAGTCGCCGCTGTAGCCGATCTTGAATGCCGACCCGGTCGCAGACCGGAGGGAGGCGAGTTCGGAAGCGAAGTCACCACCGGACGGCAAAGGCATCTTCACGGCTTCGATGTTCGCCACCTTCGACAAGCGGGAAATGAGGTCCAGGCTGAAAGTGAACCTGGTCGTGCCGGGATTGTTGTAGATGCAAAGCGGGAGCTGCCCCGCATCGGCGACTGCGGCGAAGTGTTCGAAGACCTCGTCGTCAAAGAGCGGTGTATAGGAAACCGGAGCGAGCAGCAGGCCGTCGGCGCCCGCAGCCTTCGCGTCACGGGCAAGCTCCACCGCATCGCTGGTCCGGATCGCTCCGACGCCGACCATAACCGGGATTTTGCCGCCGACCGTGTCCATCGCCGTTTCGACCGCGCGTCGACGCTCTTCTCGCGTGAGGAAAGCGTAGGCTCCGGTACTGCCGAGCAGTCCGATGGAGTCCGCTCTCGCCTCCTCGATGTGCTTCAGAAGGCGCGCGAGGGCGGCGGTATCGAGCCTGCCGGAAGCGTCCGCCGGGGTGATCGGGAATGCCGAAAGGCCTTGGAAAATAGACATGAAAGAACCTTTCAGATTCGGGTCAGGAGAAGCTTCAGCCCGGCAAATCCGAAGAATACGGCCAGCGTGCCTTCGATCCAGTGCCGCGCCCGCCGATACAGGCGGATCATTGGAGCGGTCGAAAAGACGATCGCGTAGCCGCAGAAGATGGTGACGCTCAGGACCGCGCAGCCTGCGAGGATCACGAGTACCGTATACGGCGACGCCCCAGGGCCGAGCCCCAGCGTCATCAGTGCGATCCATGCCAGGATCGATTTCGGATTGGTGAGATGCATTAGCAGTCCGCGCTTGTAGAGAGTGGCCGCCGTCGCCTTCCGTTCGTTAGTCGGGCGAAGCTGATCCTTGTCTGAAGAAAGCGCAGCCTTGCCCGCTTTGAAGGCGAGATAGAGAAGATATAGGCCTCCGAGCACCTGCAGGACCACGAGTGCCTGCGCGTATCGACTGAGGATCGCCGAGACACCTGTCGCCGCCATCAGGCCCCAAAAGATCGAGCCGCTGACTACGCCAGACGCGATTGCCAGCGCGGCCCTCCGGCCGTCGTTCATGGCGACGGCCATGATGCGCATATTGCTCGGGCCGGGACTACCGGCAGCGATGACGTATGCGGTAAAGACGATGATGAATTGATGGATTTCGGCCAGCATTTTACTTCTTCGGGAGGTGCAAACTGGCGTCATCAATACCCGCACAACTGGCCCTGGCCTAGAACCAGTTTTTGATAAAAAGCGCTGGTCCAGTTGCCTTCAGGCCTTTGCCTGACTGAGTCTTCCCGGTAATGCTTGGATCAACGAAACGTCTTCATTTGGGTAATCGCGATGGTCCAGTTACCGCCCCGCAAGCAGAATTCGTCGTCGGGAAATTCGTCGTCTGGACTGGGCGCGCGCGGGATCTATGAGAACCTGCGGGAACAGATCGTGGCGGAGGTATACGGCCGCGGAGACGTGCTTCCGTCGGCTCGTGCACTGGCGGTCGAGCTTGGCGTCTCACGAACGACTGTGACGTCCGCTTACGAACAGCTCGCCGCCGAGGGGTTCGTGGTCATTCGACATGGCGCTCGGCCACGGGTGGCCATCAAGATCACGCACAGCGAGCCGGGAGACCTCGTTCATACAGCTGCAGAGCCACACGGCCTCTCCGCTTTCGGAGAAAGGCTTCGATCCCGAGCCATTCCGATGCGGGTTCCGTCGGAGAGGCTCGTCGCCGACTTCCGCTACGGCGACATGTCGGCCTTTGACTTCCCGACCCTTGCCTGGCGGAAGGCCATGAACGATGCTGCGCTGGGACGGCCGCCCAAGTTATCCTATGGCGAGCCCTGTGGCTTGATCCGCCTGCGTACCGCCCTGCAGGGTTATCTATGGCGAGCGCGGAGCATCAGGTGCGAGGTGGGCGAGATCGTCATCGTCAACGGCTCTCAGCAGGGACTAGATCTCTGCGCCCGGCTCCTTCTCGATGAGGGCGACGGGTTCGCCATCGAAGAGCCCTGCTATCCGATGGCACGGAGCGTCTTCGAGATGACAGGGGCCATCGCTGCCCCGGTGGAGGTTGACGCCGAAGGCATCAGAGCGGACTTGTTGGCGGATGTTGGCGCGCGGCTGGCTTACGTCACGCCTTCACATCAGTTTCCCTTGGGAAGCGTAATGTCCATGGGGCGACGCCAGCAACTGCTAAGATGGGCGGAAGAGAAGAGGGCCTACATCGTCGAGGACGACTACGACAGCGAATATCGATTCGACATGAACCCCATACCGCCGCTTCGCGCGCTTGGAGGCGCGTCGAACGTCATCTATATTGGTACGGTTTCGAAGACACTGTCGCCGACGCTCCGGATCGGCTACCTCGTCATCCCGCGCGAGTTGCAGGAGGTTTTTGCCCAGGCCAAGCGCCTGACGGACAGGCATGCCCCCATCCTCGAACAGGAGGCGCTTGCGACCCTGGTGGAATCCGGCGTCTACGAAAGCCACGTGCGCAAGGCCCGTCGTCAAAATGCCCGCCGACGTGCAGCGCTCCTCGGTGCTCTGCACGCTGAATTCCGGGATGTCGTTCGAGTCGAAGGCGCGGAGGCCGGTCTGCACGTCGTCGTCTGGTTCCGCGACATGCCGCCCTCTCTGGCGACATCATTCATCGAGAGAGCCGCCTCGCTCGGAGTAGGCATCTACTCCATATCACCTCATTATTTCGATCAGACGTTGGATCGGCGGTGCCTCGGCCTGGTGATGGGATACGCAAGTCTTACCGAGAGCCAAATCCACAGAGGACTAACGCTCCTTCGACGCGCTTACGAGGACACAATAAGCTGCTGCGACGTGAGCGTTGCGGTCAGGTAGGCCAGTGGATCGACACCATTGAGCTTGGTTTCGACGAGTGGCAATCGCTCCAGGTGCTTTACGGCCCGCCTTGGGGGACAGATGCAATGGGTCTCACCGCCGCCGGCGCCGTCGGCGACCTCCTGGGTATCTCGATGCCGAAGGAAGCCTCAGCACCACAGGGTGGTGATCTGTCCCTCTAGAACCACCGCCGTTCAGGCTCGGAACTCTTTGCAATCACAATCCCCAAGAGAACACCGAGCACGCCGCCAAGCATCATCGCCGAAGAAATTGTGCCTGGGTTCTGCTGGACAGTTTCAGTCACGGTGTGCGCCTGGCTACGCAATTGCCGGGCTGCGCGCGAGGCCCGTTCGGCGGCGCTGTCATACCAGCCCTGTGCCTCCTCGGCGCGGTCGGAAAGGGTCCGATTTATCTTGGTGATTTCGCGGCGAAGCTCAGCGATCTGCTTCTTCATCGCCTCCTGGGCTTCGTTTGCCGCCTTTGAGGCGCCTGCCATACTGGTGGTTTCGGCCATTGGATTTCTCCCTTTGGTGATCAGATCTCCCTTAGGTAATCAGACAGGGGAAACGGTCGCGGGCGCGCAGGGTTCCTTGCCCTGACAAACCGCGCGATGATTGCGTTATCAAGCATTCACTTGTGCGCGCGCGTGGCGGGCAACGATGCTCTCCTCGTCGGTCGCGACGACGCGTATTTCGACCTTGCTGTTCGGTCGGCTTATGATCTCGGCATGAGAGGCATTGGATGGCTCGTCGATCGCCACGCCAAGCCAATGAAGCCTTTCGCATATTGCCATGCGGACCGGCGCCGAGTGCTCGCCAATGCCGGCGGTGAACACGAGGCATTCGAGGCCGCCCAACGTGTTGGCGAGCGCGGCAGCCTCCCTTGCGGCCCGGAAAGCAAAAAGGTCTACCGCTTCGCGGGCGTGGCGATCGTCGCTCGCTTCCAACGTGCGCATGTCGCCCGAGATGCCGGATACTCCGAGCAGCCCGGATTCCTCATAGAGCATGTGCTGCAGAGCCTCCCCCGCGATGCCTCTCTCCAGCACAAAGTACAAAAGCACGCCCGGATCGATGGCGCCGCAACGCGTGCCCATGACCAGGCCGTCGAGGGCGGAAAAGCCCATCGTCGTATCGACGCTTCTCCCGTCGCGCATGGCACACAGGCTCGCTCCATTGCCGAGATGCGCGACGATCATGCGCTTCGCTGCAAGAGCGGGCGATATCTCCTTGAGCCGCCCGGCGATATATTCGTAGGAAAGACCGTGAAACCCGTAGCGGCGGATCCCTTGCGCATCGTATTTGCGCGGCAGTGCGAAGCGGCTCACGATCGGATCGATGGTCTGATGGTAGGCTGTGTCGAAGCAGCCGACCTGCGGCAGATCCGGCCGCAGCGCTGCAAGTGTCCGGATCGGCGCGAGACTGCGGGGCTGGTGCAGCGGAGCAAGCGGCGTCAGCCTGTCCAAGTCCTCGATCACGGCAGGCGTCAGACGGACGGGTTCGACGAACTCGCGCCCGCCATGCACGATGCGATGGCCGGCGGCGATTAGTTTCCTGCCGCCAAGTTCGCTCTCGATCCAGTCGAGCAACGCGTCGATTCCCGCGTTGCGCGCGTCTCCGGCAAGCGGCCGATCACACTGCACTGTTCCATCGGCCGCTTTCGCGCTGAGCCTCGGCGCATCGCCCAGATCCAGCTTGCCACGCGAGACAAGTTGCAGTTCCGCGGAGGGTTCAAGGTCGTATAATCCGAACTTGATGCTGGAGGAGCCGGCGTTCAGTGCAAGAATTGCCTGTCGCATCAATCGCCAGCCTTCGTCGCGCTGTTCTCGGGCCAGTTCCACTCCTGAATCTCGGGCATGTCTTCGCCGTATTCGCGGACATAGGCCCTATGCTCCACAAGCTTCGCTTGAAGTTCGGCAGCAAGGCGTTCCGCACGTTCGGCGAGCCCAGGTACGTGTTTGATCGCGGCGAGCGCCAGGTGAAAACGGTCAAGTTCATTGAGGACGACCATGTCGAACGGCGTCGTGGTGGTGCCTTCCTCGCGAAAACCATGCACATGCATGTTGTCATGGTTGGCGCGTCGGTAGGTCAGGCGGTGGATGAGGTAGGGATAGCCGTGATAGGCGAAGATGACTGGCTTGGTTTTCGTGAACAGTGCGTCGAAATCCTCATCGGCGAGACCATGCGGATGCTTTGAATTCGACTGCAGCGTCATCAGGTCGACCACGTTGACGACGCGAACCTTCAGGTCCGGAAGCGCCGAACGCAAAATGTCGGTGGCAGCGAGCGTCTCCAGTGTCGGCACGTCGCCGGCGCAGCCCATGACCACATCCGGATCCTCGCCCTTCGCAACCGTCCCGGCCCATTCCCAGATCCCCGCCCCCGCCCTGCAGTGCGCTTCTGCGTCTTCGACGGACAGCCATTGCGGCGCTGGCTGCTTGCCGGCGGTGATCACGTTGATGCGGTTGTAGGTTTTCAGGCAATGCTCGGTGATCCAGAGCAGCGTGTTGGCATCCGGCGGGAAATAGAGCCTGACCGTATCGGCCTTCTTGTTGGCGACGAAATCGGCAAAGCCCGGATCCTGGTGGCTGAAGCCGTTGTGATCCTGCCGCCAGACATGGGAGGTCAGCAGGTAATTGAGTGAGGCGATCGGCTTGCGCCAGGCAAGCTCGCGGGATGTCTTCAGCCATTTCGCATGCTGGTTGACCATGGAATCGACGATGTGGATGAACGCCTCGTAGCAAGAGAACAGGCCATGGCGGCCGGTCAGCAGGTAGCCCTCCAGCCAACCCTGGCAAAGATGCTCGCTGAGCACTTCCATGACGCGGCCGTCACGGGAGAGGTGGACGTCATAGGGCTCGATCCGCTGCATCCAGACCCGGTTCGTGACCTCGAAGACGTCGTCCAGGCGGTTGGAGGATGTCTCATCCGGCCCCATCAGCCGGAAATTCCTGGCATCCGCATTCAGGCGCATGACGTCGCGGAGATAGCTTCCGAGAATCCGCGTCGCCTCGGCCTTGGCGCCACCCGGACGCGGCACATCGAGCGCCAGGCTTCTCCAATCGGGAAGCACGAGGTCGCGCTTCAGCAATCCGCCATTGGCATAGGGGGTTGAGCCCATGCGCTTGGGCCCGGTTGGCGCAAGCGCCGCCAGCTCTGGAAGCAGATGCCCGCTTTTGTCGAACAGCTTTTCCGGTTCGTAGCTCCGCATCCAGTCTTCGAGGATCTTGCGGTGTCCTTCGTTGCCGCGGGCGTTCGACACCGGCACCTGATGAGAGCGCCAGAAATCCTCGACCTTCTTGCCGTCCACCTCCTTCGGTCCCGTCCACCCCTTCGGGCTGCGCAGCACGATCATCGGCCACATCGGACGCTCTCCCTGCCAGCCCGAAGCACGGGCTCGCTTCTGGATGGAGCGGATTCTGTCGAGTGCGGTGTCCAGCTTCGTGGCCATCATCCGATGCATGGGAACTGGCTCGTGACCTTCGACGAAAAATGGTTCGTAGCCATAGCCGGCGAACAGGCTTCGCAATTCCACGTCATCCATGCGGGCAAGGATCGTCGGGTTGGCGATCTTGTAGCCGTTGAGATGCAGGATCGGCAGCACGGCGCCGTCGGATGCTGGGTTGAGGAACTTGTTGGAGTGCCATGCCGCCGCGAGCGGACCGGTTTCCGCTTCGCCGTCGCCGACGACGCAGGCAACCACCAGATCGGGATTGTCGAAAACCGCGCCGAAAGCATGGACCAGCGCATATCCCAATTCTCCGCCTTCATGGATCGAGCCGGGCGTTTCCGGAGCAGCGTGGCTTGGCACCCCGCCAGGGAAGGAGAATTGCCGGAAGAGTTTTCTCAGACCATCTTCGCCCTGGCCGATTTCGGGATAGATCTCGCTGTAGGTGCCCTCGAGCCACGTGTTTGCGACCATCGACGGGCCGCCATGACCTGGGCCGCAGATAAACAGAATTTCGAGACCGCGTTCACGGATAACGCGGTTCAGGTGGACGTAGATGAAATTGAGACCAGGTGTCGTGCCCCAATGGCCGAGCAGCCGCGGCTTGACGTGTTCGGCCTTCAGCGGCTCGCGCAACAGCGGATTGTCGAGCAGGTAGATCTGGCCAACCGAAATGTAGTTCGCGGCGCGCCAATAGCGGTCCATGAGATTGACCTGATCAAGGCCTGTTGGCTGCGCGGTGGTCCGAGCTTCGTCGTTCATGGAAAAGTCTCCAGAATGCGTTCGCCCGTCGATATCTGGAGTGAGATCGCCCCGGAGAAAGGATTTTCACGGAAATAAGTTTGGCTGGAGCCGCCATTTGCGCCCGCCAATCGCTCTTTTGCAGGAACCTGGAAGCTCGCCAACGGTTAAGGAGACGAGCCGCCGAAATGAGATCAAGCGCTGCCGAGCCGAGCGCACGCCGATCGAGGGATTGTCGCCGGGGAGCCGTTGGGCACGATTGGGGGACAATCAGTGCGGAGGACCGCCAGCCCGAAAGAGGAGCAAAAGATGCTCGATCTTCCCGATGCACGCGACCGAATGGTCGAAGTCCAGCTCAGCCGCCGTGGCATCCATGACCGCGAGGTGCTGGAAGCGATGCGTGAGGTTCCGCGCGAGGCTTTCGTCGCACCCGGCTTTGAAGAATTCGCCTACGAGGATGGGCCGCTGCCGATCGCGGAGGGTCAGACGATATCGCAGCCCTACATCGTCGCCTTGATGATCGAGATGGCAGAGATCGGACCGGGCGACCATGTCCTGGAGGTTGGCACCGGCTCAGGCTACGCGGCTGCCGTGATGAGCCGCATCGTCGAACGCGTCTACACGATCGAACGCCACGCTGGGTTGGCCGAAACGGCGAGACAGCGGTTCGAAGAGCTTGGCTATGACAATATCGAAGTCCGCACCGGCGATGGCACCAAAGGCTGGCCCGACGCAGCGCCCTTCGATGCCATTCTGGTCGCAGCCGGCGGACCCGGTGCGCCGCTTGCCCTTCAGGAACAGCTCGACGTCGGCGGCAGGCTCGTCATCCCGGTCGGCGACGAACTGCATGATCAGCGCCTTCTCAAGGTCACCCGAACCGGCGCTGCAACTTACAGCGAGGAGGATTTCGGCGGCGTGCGGTTTGTCCCGCTCATCGGCGAGCAGGGCTGGCCCGAGAGCGGCAACCGTATCGCGGATCGTCCGTCCGGACGCGCGCGCACGCGCAGCCTGCCGGAGATGATCGCGGCGGCGGCCGAACCGCTGCCGGGCTTCGACGATCCGGCATTCGGCGAACTGTTCGACCGGTTTGGCGACCGGCGCGTCGTCCTGCTCGGTGAAGCGAGCCACGGCACGTCGGAGTTCTACCGGGCCCGCGCGGCGATCACCCGCAGGCTCATCGAGAAGCACGGCTTCACCATCGTCGCAGTCGAGGCCGACTGGCCCGATGCAGCGGCGATCGACCGCTACGTCCGCCATCGGCCGCCGCGGGCCAACGCCGATCCGCCGTTCCAGCGGTTTCCCACCTGGATGTGGCGCAATACGGACGTCGCGGCGTTCGTCGACTGGATGCGACAACACAATGAGCGCATCAGGATATCGTCCCGACTGGCGGGGTTCTATGGCCTCGATATCTACAATATGAGCGGATCGATCGCCGCGGTTCTGCAATATCTCGACAGGGTCGATCCGCAGGCAGCCAAGATCGCACGTGAACGCTATGGCTGCCTGACGCCTTGGCAACATGAACCATCCACCTACGGCCGTGTCGCGCTCACCTCCGGCTACGAGAAATGCGAGCAGGCCGTGCTCGAACAGTGCCGCGAACTGCTTGCCAGGCAGCTCGACTATGCGCAGCAGGACGGCGTCGATTTTCTGGATGCCACCCAGAATGCCCGGCTGATCGCTTCCGCGGAACGCTACTACCGGATCATGTACTATGGCGGCGCGCAGTCGTGGAACCTGCGCGACACCCATATGTTCGAGACACTCGAGCATCTGCTGGAAGCTCGCGGGCCTAACGCCAAAGCGGTCGTGTGGGCGCATAATTCCCATATCGGGGATGCCCGCTATACCGAAATGGGGATTGTCAGGGACGAAGTGAACATCGGCCAGCTCTGCCGCCAACGCTTCGGCGACGAGGCAGCCTCGATCGGGCTCAGTACGCATTCCGGGACAGTGGCCGCGGCCTCCGACTGGGACAGCGAGATGGAAATCAAGCGGGTGCGGCCTTCCCATAGCGATAGCTACGAACGGCTTTGCCATGATTGCGGCGTCTCGCGTTTCCTGCTCGACATCAAGCGCGACGACGATCTTCGCGATCGGCTTCTGGAGCGTCGACTGGAGCGCTTCATCGGCGTGATCTATCGGCCGGAAACCGAACTGCGCAGCCATTACGCGGATGCCTCACTTTCCCAGCAGTTTGACGCGTTCGTCTGGTTTGACGAAACCGTCGCGGTGACGCCGCTTGGGCCGGAGCATGTGGGAACGGGCATTCCCGACACCTATCCGTTCGGGCTTTAGCCGCCTCTCGGACAAGGCCGCGTCAAGGTGAGTTTCGGCGGAACATTCATCGCGCCCTGCTGTTTCTAAAACAGGACCCTTTTCGAAGGAGTTGTGCCATGAGCGGAACCAAACATCCAAAGTGGAAAAAGCCTAGCGATGCCGATCTGAGGAACAATCCCGGTATCGGGACCTCGAAGGGCACGATCAAGGAAGGCGACGAACTCGTACTCGAAGGCGAAAACACCATCGAAGGCGATGTCGAGAACGACACCAACGCCCTTGGCGGGATCAATCCAAGGCAAAAGATGCGGACGAACAAGTAGCGTCGCTGTGCTTCCCCTCCCGCTATTCACTCCCAGCAAAAAATGTCGCGGCGACAGCAATTGAGACCAGGCTCAGCATCGCCAGGCCTGCCCTGGCGACGTGCGAGGCTTCCCAGACGTCGCGCAAGTCTCGCCAGTCGCCGCTTTGCTCCCGACGGAGCATTGAAAAAAACGTCGCGGCTGGTTTCGACACAACGACATCCTCCAGCCAGAAATTGTTGACGGGATGCGTTACCAGCCAATAGGTCGCATGCTCCGCCACCAAGAAGACAAGGGCCGCCAAGGTCCACCAGAATCGAGCGCCTGGATAAGGCGTGAGGTAAAGCAGGATGGCGAGTGCAATGATGCCGCCGATCTCGGCAAACCCGCCGATCGTGAAGCCGGGATAGTAGATCGCCTGCACAGATTTGTAGGTCGCCTCCTTGAGGCGCAACTTGCCGGGCAACTCCAACGCGTGCGCGAGCGAGAGCGCCATTGTGATTGCGACCAGAAGAAGGGTGACAATCATGAACGCGCGCATGCTGTTGCTCCCTGAACCGTCCTGGTAATACGCGGCGTAGATAGCGTGCTCGCCGACACGGTAAAGGCGACGAAGGTGGAGCCGCCGCTCCATTTTTCAACACCGCTGGCATTGAGCCCCACCGCAACGGCAGGGAACCATCGTTCGGCGCGATGGTTGTCACCTTGGATGATCCTCCTCCGAGGAAATCCCGCTGCGAACGACCCACGTCCACGCCGGGGTCGACAGCAAAAACGAGCTACTCATGGGCGCCGGTGCTGTTGAATTGGAAACACATTGGCGCCGAGGAGATGTGAAGCAAGCTTCGGGGAGTGTCCATGACCGATCCTGATCCTGATCCGAACAATCCCGTGCCGATACCGGATAATCCCAATCCTGAGCCTGCCCGGCCGCCTGCTCCGCCGGAAACTCCGCCGGATGAACCTCCGGGCGTTCCTCCGCCTTCTCCTGATCCCGTTCCCAGCCCGCAGAGGCAGCCCGTCGAAATTCCTCCCGAGACACCATCCGAAATTCCCACGGAACCGACCTTCCCGGGTCCGACGGCCAGAGCATTGGACCCAAAAGCGGAAATCGGCTAGGAGGCCGTCGCCGGCCATCCCGGTTTTGGTCATTCGCCGATTTGGCTGGTCGAACGTTCGTTGAGCGTCCCGCCCGTTTGTGCATCGATCGCCGCCAGGCTGACCTCATAGCCCCACAGGCGACGGATATGGCGCAGTGTCGCGTCGCGACTGGCCTCCTCCAGCACGATGCCGTCCTTCACCTTGTGCTCCAGTCGCAACTGTCGGTCGCCGAGCAGATCGACATCCACCACCTGGATATCCGGCCGGCTCGCGCCGATGTCGTAGCTTTGGGCGAGCCCGGCGCGTATTTTTTCGTAGCCACGCTCATTGTGTATCGACGCAACTTCGTAATGCGGTTCGCTGGCGGCATCGGCGAGGATAAAGAACCGCCACTTCCGCATCAGAGCGGGGCTCAGATACTGGCGGATGAAAGATTCGTCGCGATGGTTCGCCCATGCGTAGAGCAGGGTTTCGCGCCAATTGCCGTTGCCGGCGATATCGGGGAACCAGTCACGATCCTCGGCGGTCGGCTCAGTCGATATGCGCTGGATGTCCTGCATCATGTCGAGGCCCAGGGCATAGGGATTGATGCCGGAAAAACGCGGGTCGTCGAAGCCCGGCTGAAAGATCACGTTCGAATGGTTGCGCAGGATTTCCAGCATCGCGCCTTCGGTGATCAGACCGCGATCGAACAGCATGTTCATGAGTGTGTAGTGCACAAACGTGGCGCAACCTTCGTTCATCACCTGCGTTTGCCGCTGCGGATAGAAGTATTGCGCGACGACGCGGACGATCCTGATGATTTCACGTTGCCAAGGCTCCAGGACCAGGCTGTTTTTTTCCAGGAAGTAGAGCAGGTTTTCCTCTGGCAGGTTGAGCGTTTTCTTCCGCTCCGCCATGCCGAGGTCCGTTTCGCTGGCCTTGGTCCCGTCCTTCGAACGCGGGAGCGTGCGCCACAGGTCATTGTAGGAACGCTCTTCGTACTCCAGGCGCTCGCGAACGCCTTCACGCTGCCGCTCCGACGACAGCTTCGGCGGCCGATGGTATCTGAACACGCCCTGTTCCATCAGCGCGTGGGCCGAGTCGAGGATCACCTCCACCGCGGCCACACCGTGCCGCTCCTCGCAACGGGCAATGTAACCCTTGGCGAAATCGAGATAGCTCAGGATCGCGCTGGCGTCCGTCCACTGCCGGAACAGATGATTGTTCTTGAAGAAATGATTATGGCCAAGCGCTGCATGAGCTGTCACCAGGGCCTGCAGGGCCATGGTGTTTTCCTCCATCAGGTAGACGATGCAAGGATTGGAATTGATGACCAGTTCATAGGCGAGCCCCCGTCCGCCTTTGCGATAGAGCATTTCCTGGTAGAGGAAATGCTTGCCGAAAGACCAGTGGCGATACATCAGCGGCATGCCGACCGAGGAATAGGCGTCGAGCATCTGCTGGGACGAGATGATCTCCATCTGCACCGGATAGACGTCGAGGTGAAGCTCTTCGATCGCGATCGCCTCGATTGCTTCGTAGGCGCGCGACAGTGTCTTGAAATCCCAGTCGGACCCTGAAAAGAGCAAACCGGAGTTGCTGGTTTGGCTGGATTTGCTGGCCTGGTTCGCCATCAGTTCCCCCCTCAAGCACTTTTCTGGAAGGCCGGCTGCCTGGCAAAGAGCTGGCGAAAGACCGGATAGATGTCGGCTGCGTTGGCGATACGGCTCATCTGGAAATTCGGCCATCTCTGGTTGACAGCGCTGTAGGCGCGCCAGAGCGAGGTTCCATTGTCGGTGCTGCCGAAAATATGGCTCTCGCGTTCGTCAATGATCTCGACATAGGCGAAATACTGGCACAGGCGCATGATCTGGCCGTCCATGAGACCGATGCAGCGCTCGGAATCGGTTACGAAATTGTCGCCGTCCGATGCCTGGGCGGCATAGATGTTCCACTCGTTGGAGGGATAGCGTTGCGCGATGATGCGTTGCATCTCCTCGAGTGCCGTGGAAACGACCGTACCGCCGCTTTGGGTATTGTAGAAGAAGGTCTCCTCGTCCACCTCCTGCGCCTCGTGCGTATGGCGGATGAAGACGATTTCGGTGCGGTCGTAGCGCCGTTTCAGGAAGAGGTGCAACAGCACGAAGAAGCGCTTGGCCAGATCCTTCTCGCGTTCGCCCATCGAGCCGGATACGTCCATGAGACAGAACATGACCGCATTGGCATTCGGCACGGGCTGGGCGTCGAAACGGTTGAAGCGGATGTCGACGGGGTCGACATAGGCGATCCGCTTGCGGCGGCGCTCAAGTCGCTCAAGCTCTTCCCGCAACGCTGTAATGCGCTGGTGTGCCGCCGCGCTCTGGGGCTCTGCCTCCAGGATTGCGAGTTCCTTCTCAATCGCATCAAGTTCCTCGCGCCTAGGACGCCTGAGCGCAATCCGGCGACCATGGCTGTGTCGCATCGTGCGCCCGACATTGATATTGGTCGGGGAACCGGTCGCGGCGAATCCGGCCCGGCGCGGCTTAAAGGCAAGTATCTCCTTGAGGTTGAGCTTGACCATGTCGGGAAGTTCGAGATCCTCGAAAAAGAGGTCGAGCACCTCCTCGCGCGAGAGCACGAAACGAAAATCGTCTTCCGAGACCGTTTTCCCCGGAGACGAGCCGCCGCCGCCCTGGCCGGGCTTGGCAACCCGGTCGCCTGGGGCGAAATGCTTGTTGCCCGGCAGGATGTGCTGCCGCCTGCCGCTGTCCTTCGCATCGCTGAACCTCGGCTCGGCTGTGCCCTTCGCCGGCATGGAGACGGCGTGCTCGGCATCCACGTCGGCGATCCTGCCGATACGGATCCGATCCCGGATGCTTCGCTTCAGCTCTTCGCGCGCACGCTTCAGGAAGCGCTGGCGGTTGCCGAGGCTCTTGTCCTTCGGGTTCAGTCGGCGATCGACAAAGATCGGCATGGAACCATCCCGGCCGGGCTCAGCCCGCCTTGTTCACCCGCATGTACCAGTCCACCAGCCGGCGGACCTGACGTTCGGTGTAACCGCGTCCGACCATCCGATGCACGAACTCGGTATGCCGCTTCTCTGTTACGCTGTCCTGCTTGGAGCCGAAGCTGATCACCGGGAGCAGATCCTCGACTTGGCCGAACATCCGCTTCTCGATGACCTCGCGCAGCTTTTCATAGCTTGTCCATGACGGGTTGCGGCCATGGTTCCTCGCCCGGGCGCGCAACGTGAACTTCACGACCTCGTTGCGGAAGTCCTTGGGATTGGCAATGCCGGCCGGCTTTTCGACTTGCGACAGTTCGTTGTCCAGCACCTCGCGATTGAGGATCTGGCCTGTATCGGGGTCTTTGTAGTCCTGATCCTCGATCCAGGCATCGGCGTAGGCGATGTAGCGGTCGAACAGGTTCTGGCCGTATTCGCTGTAGGATTCCAGATAGGCCTTCTGAATCTCATGGCCGATGAACTCGGCATAACGCGTCGCCAGTTCCGACTTTATGAAGTCGAGATAGGAGGCTTCCGTTTCCTTCGGGAACTGCTCGCGCTTGATAGCCTCCTCCAGAATGTACATCAGATGCACAGGATCGGCGGCCACTTCCTTGGTGTCGTAGTTGAATGTCTGCGACAGGATCTTGAAAGCGAAGCGTGTGCTGACGCCGGTCATGCCCTCGTCGACTCCAGCGGCATCGCGGTATTCCTGAACCGACTTCGCCTTGGGATCTATGTCCTTGAGGTTCTCGCCATCATAAACGCGCATCTTCGTGTAAAGCGGCGAATTGTCGTGCTCGGCCAGACGGGTCGAGACGGTGAACCGGCTGAGAATGTCCAGCACCTCCGGTGCACAGGGACTGGAAGCCAACTCGCTTTCGCGCAGCAGCTTTTCGTAGATCTGCCTTTCTTCGGTGACCTGCAGGCAGTACGGCACCTTGACCACCAGGATACGGTCGAGGAACGCCTCGTTGTTCTTGTTGTTCTTGAACTGCAGCCATTCCGACTCGTTGGAATGGGCTACGACGATGCCCTGATAAGGGAAAGATCCGAAGTTTTCCGTACCGTTGTAGCTGCCTTCCTGGGTAGCGGTCAGCAACGGATGGAGGACCTTGATCGGCGCCTTGAACATCTCGACGAACTCAAGCAACCCTTGCGTGGTCCGGTTCAGGCCGCCGCTGTAGGAATAGGCGTCCGGATCGGATTGGCTGAAATGCTCGAGTTGCCTTATGTCGACCTTGCCGACCAGGGCCGAAACGTCCTGGTTGTTCTCATCGCCTGGCTCGGTCTTGGCGATGCCGATCTGGCGCAGCCGCGAAGGCATCAGCTTGACGACGCTGAACTTGGAGATGTCGCCGGACAGTTCATCGAGGCGCTTGGCCGCCCATGGCGAGATCAGGCCGTTCAGCCGGCGCCGCGCGATGCCGTATTTGTCCTCCAAAAGGTCGCCCATGCGGTCAGGATTGAAAAGCCCGAGCGGCGATTCGAAAACCGGGCTGATCTGGCCGCCCACCTTCAGCGTATAGATCGGACGCTGCTCCATCAGCTTCTTCAGCCGTTCGGCGAGCGAGGACTTGCCGCCGCCGACAGGGCCAAGCAGATAGAGAATCTGCTTGCGTTCCTCGAGCCCTTGAGAGGCATAGCGGAAATAGCCGGCTATGCGCTCGATCGTGTCCTCCATGCCATAAAACTCGGAGAAGGTGGGATAAATCTTGATTGTCCTGTTGGCGAAAATGCGGCCGAGCCGCTCATCCATGCTGGTGTCGACCAGGGTGGGCTCGCCGATCGCCTCGACCATCCGTTCGGGCGCCGAGGCATACATCGATTTATCCTCGCGGCAGGCAAGGAGATATTGCTGGATGCTTATCTCCTCCTGCGCCACATTCGTGTAAATCTCCGAAAACAGATCGAAGACGTCGGACTGGTTCTCGCGCATGGTATCCTCGCCCCGGCCGGTCTGGTTGCTGTCGCCCTTCATTCAACTATCGGAAAGCCTTTGTGGTTCCCTATCATCACGTAGTGCGTCTGCGACCGGATGTTAGGGGTCGAGACAGATATAGTGAACGCCTGAAAGCCAGCCAGCGAATGGCTCGCACAATGGAACGTTTCCGAGGGATGTCCATTCTTCCATCAGCGCGTGCCGAGTGCAACAGCCCGCTGTGAACAAGCTGTTTTTCTGGAGGAAAACCATGTCGCCTGCGCTCAGCAGTTGAATTGGCGGCGAACAGGTGATTCGGCGAAGAGAGCTACACTGCGGTGTCCAACCCTGCACCAGGAGCAACGGTTTCGCTCCTTCTCGGTAACGAGGGAAAGGAGATGTTCCATGTTCGAGAACAGTATGTGGTTGATCGTCGTTGCTGGCGGCCCGCTACTGCTCGCAATCCTGATCGCCTACGCCCTCCTCACGTGGCGCCATCGGGGGCCTGCAGAGCGCAGAGAAAGCGATCGGGCCACTGAGCGACTGTATCGCGAGGAAAAAGACCGGCCGGGCGGAGGCAGCTGAGAACCGTATCGGCAGCCGGACCTTTGTCTTGCTGCTGCTAATGCATGTCGCGCAAAAGTGTGCAGCGGTTTTGCGACAACGACATGCATGAAAAAAACAACCTAAAGCGCGTCGCATGAGGCCGGTCGAACGCGACGCGCTTTAGACTCCAACACTTTCGGGCCAAAGCGCCCGGATCTGCTTCGGCAACGCGTCCCGCACCTTGGCCGACTGGCCGAGGTCGACATGCCTGGCGAGTACCTTGAACACGGATCTCGTCGCATCCTCGGGATTCACGGGTCGAGTGGATTTCATCTCCTCGGCCACCCGCTGCAGGAATTCCTCCAATGAACGGCTGGTGGTCGGCAGATCACGCGGCCGATACCGATCATAATAGGCTCCGCGCACGAGAAGCGGCAGTCCCGCTCCCAAATTGGCAGCCAGTTCGATCTGCAGCCAATCCCGCAAGGTGCGTAAAACGGCTCCCAGCATATGCCAGGCAACACGCCTATCAGGCCCGTGGTCGGCCATGATCTCGTCCAGCCAGATGTTTGTCGTCTGCAGGGTTTTGTCAAAAACTTCCAAGCCGGTTGCGCTCATCGTCGCCTCCTTTGGCATGGGCAATCCCAACACCCGCCCCCAACACTCGCCCCAACACTCGCTATGACGGGCAAACGGGGATCGAGCGCAATTGTTTCGTCACGCATTGAAAAATTGCCCAAAGAGCAGCGGCGAATGCAGCTTGGTTCAAAAGCTCAGTTGCCCGGAACCTTCCGCCCCTCTCGCCGGTTTACGGCGGAGGGGTTGGAAATGGGTCAATATTTCAGCCTGTCCGCTGCGTCATTATTGCTCGCGAGCGGCTATGCCGGCGCCCGGTCGGTACTTGAGCCCGCGGGAGCGGAAGCGCAGCAGATAGCCATATTGTTCTGGGTAATGCTAAGCGGCGGCGCCGTCATCTGGCTGGGCGTGGTCGGCCTGCTTCTTCATTCAGCCCTATTCAATCGCCGCAGGCTGGCCGAAAAGTCTGCCAGCAGCATCATCCTTTGGGGCGGCGTGGTCTTCCCGTCGATCACGCTTTGTGCCCTGCTCGCCTATGCACTGTGGCTGATGCCTGGCCTTCGGCCCTTCGCGCAGGCGAGCTCCGCCGCCCTGCGGATTGAAGTCACCGGCAGGCAGTTCTGGTGGGAAGTTGTCTACCGCCCATCTCAGCGGCCGCCAGTCGCTTCCGCCAACGAGATCAGGCTGCCGGTCGGCGAGCGGGTCGAATTGACCCTGAAAAGTGCCGATGTGATCCATTCCTTCTGGATCCCACCGCTCGGCGGCAAGATGGACATGATCCCCGGCCGCACCAACAGGCTTTCGCTCATGGCCACGAAACCCGGTATCTTCCGCGGACCCTGTACGGAATATTGCGGCACGTCTCACGCGCTGATGGCGTTCTCGGCCGTGGCGATGGAGCCCGAAGCATTCCGGTCGTGGCTCGCCGCCCAGGCAATTCCCGCGGAAGGGCCCGGCGCGAGCGGCGGCGCGCTGTTCCTGCGCCATGGCTGCGGGTCCTGCCATTTCGTCGCGGGCACCGATGCGCGCGGCCTGATCGGCCCGGATCTTTCGCATCTCGGTTCCCGCTTCACCGTCGGAGCCGGCATCCTGCCCAACACCGAAGACGCAGTCGCCCGCTTCATCGCCCGGCCCGACCTGATTAAGCCCGGCTCCAGCATGCCGGCCTTCGACATGTTGCCGCCGGACGACATTCGCGCCATAGCCGCCTGGCTGAGAGGCCTGCAATGAGCGCTGCGATCAAGGAGCGTTCGCGGGAGGAATACAAGGCGCAGGAAGAGCGGCTGCGCGCCGTCTGGGCCAATCCGGCCGGCTGGCGCTACTGGACCTCGGTGAACAATTTCCAGATCGGCCTCTGGTACGGCTCGGCCGCCTTCGCCTTCATGCTGTTCGCCGGCGCGCTCGCGCTGCTGATGCGGCTGCAGCTCGCCGTGCCCGACAACGACTTCCTGTCGGCCGACTTCTTCAACCAGGCGTTCACCCTGCATGGCACGGTGATGATGTTCCTGTTCGCGGTGCCGATCTTCGAGGCGGTCGCGATCTTCCTGCTGCCGCCGATGCTGGGCGCGCGCGAGATGCCGTTCCCGCGCCTCGGGGCGTTCAGTTTTTGGAGCTTTCTCCTCGGCGGTATCTTCGTCTGCGGCTCAATCCTCTTCAATGCGGCGCCGTCGGCAGGCTGGTTCATGTATCCGCCGCTCGCCACCGCCAAGCAGCTCTCCGGCATCGGCGCCGATATCTGGCTGCTCGGCCTTTCCTTCATCGAAGTCGCCTCGATCGCGGCCGCCGTCGAACTCATCGTCGGCATCATGAAATGCCGCGCGCCGGGCATGCGCATCAACCTGATGCCGCTCTTCGCCTGGTACCTGCTGATCGTTGCTGGAATGATCCTGTTCGCCTTCCCGCCGCTGATCGCCGGCGACCTCCTGTTCGAGATGGAACGGATGTTCGATTGGCCGTTCTTCGACGCAGCGCGCGGCGGCGACCCGCTGCTGTGGCAGCATCTGTTCTGGATATTCGGCCATCCGGAAGTCTACATCATCTTCCTGCCGGCGATCGCGCTGATGGCGATGATCGTCCCGACTTTTTCCCGGCGTCCGATCGTCGGTTATTCCTGGATCGTGCTAGCGGCAGTGGGGACGGGATTCCTTTCTTTTGGCCTGTGGGTACACCACATGTTTGCGACAGGCCTGCCGCAGATCTCGCTGGCCTTCTTCTCGGCGGCCTCGGAGGCGGTGGCGATCCCGACGGGCGTGCAGATCTTCGTCTTCATCGCCACCATGCTGGCCGGCGGCCGGGTGATCTTCTCGACACCGATGCTGTTCGGCACTGGAGGATTGGCCATCTTCGTCATCGGTGGCCTGACGGGCGTCATGGTGGCGCTCGCACCCTTCGACTGGCAGGCGCACGACACGTATTTTGTCGTCGCGCACCTCCATTATGTGCTGATCGGAGGCATGCTTTTTCCGGTCGTGGCCGGGCTCTATTACTACTATCCGCTGATCGACGCGAAGAAGCTCTCCGACCGTCTCGGGCGGCTCGCCTTCTGGCTGATGTTCTGCGGCTTCAACATCGCCTTCTTTCCGATGCATCTGAGCGGGCTGCGCAGCATGCCCCGGCGCGTCTTCACCTATCCGGCCGAAATCGGCTTGGACTGGCTGAACCTGATCTCGACGGCCGGAGCCTTCATCTTCGCCGCCGGCGTGCTGGTGGTCGTCTTCGACGTGCTCAGGCCGAAGCACAGGGAGCCGCGCGGCGAATTCAACCCATGGAACGCCGGCACGCTGGAATGGATCTCCGAGCCGGAGGAGAACTGGGGCGTCCGCTCGATACCCATCGTGCGCAGCCGCTACCCCCTCTGGGACCAGAAGGATCTTGCGCGCAAGGTCAATGGCGGCCGCTATTATCTGCCTGACGCGGAAGAGGGATGGCGCGAGGGACTGGTCACCACCGTGCTCGACGCCGAACCCATCCAGGTGCTGCGCGTCGGCGGCACGTCCCATGTCACGATCGTCTCGGCCCTCTCGCTCGGGGCCGCCTTCATCGCGCTTACCTTCCACTGGTGGATCGCGACGGCGCTGGCCGCAATCACCTGCTTTTGCGCCGTCATCTACTGGCTCTGGACGGGCACCGGAGAAATCCCAGAGAAGCCGGAAAAGGATGTCGGTCTGGGCCTCAGCCTGCCGCTTTATGCCTCCGGCCCCGATTCGGTCGGCTGGTGGGCGATGTTCATCACCATGGTGGGCGACGGCACGGCCTTCGCCAGCCTCGTCTTCGGCTATTTCTTCTACTGGACGACCCATATCGACTTCACCGCGGGGATTGCCGGGCCTGACGCAGCCTGGTCGCTGGCGGCTGCCATCCTGTTCGCTGCAGCGTGGGGATTGATGGTGGCGGCCCGCATGTTCAACAGGCGCGGCGCCACGGCCGCTATGCGCGGCTTGCTGGTGCTGTCCCTGCTAACAACCGTTGCCGCGTCCGCCACAGGCTTGGCCGCGCCGTGGTCTCCCGGCATGGACCCGACGCGCCACGTCTATCCCGCAATCGTCTGGATCCTCGTGATCTGGGTGCTCGCGCATGCCGCGCTCGGCACAGTCATGCAGGCCTATTGCCTGGCCCGCTCGCTGGCGGGCCGACTGACGCCGAAGCATGACATGGATCTAAGCAACGTGGTGCTCTACTGGCATTTCCTGCTGGTCACAGCCGTCATCACCTTCGCCACTATTGGCCTCTTTCCGGCAGCGATGTGAGGCGGCGATGCGGCTCATCCCGAAAGAGATCGAAACGCTCTGGACGCTGTTTACCGCGCCCGTGGTGTGGGTTGTGCATTTCCTCGTTTGCTACATAGGCGCGGCGATCTATTGCGCTAAGCCCGAGCTTGTCGGGCTGAGTTTCAGCGCTGTGCGCGCGGGCATCGCCGCCGCCACCGTGATCGCCCTTTCACTCATCGCGCTGTCCGCATGGCTCGCTTGGCGGCAATGGGGCTTCGGCACCGACGATCCGCCGCATGACGATCCGACGAGGAGGGACCGGACCCTGTTCCAGGGTTTTGCGACGCTGCTGCTCTCGGGTCTCAGCTTCGTCGCCGTGATCTTCACCGCGATGCCCGCGTTGTTCCTGACGGAGTGTATCCGGTGAGACGCGCATGCCTCATCCTCGGTCTCTTTGTCCTTGCCCTGGTCTGGTTCGGACCGCTGCTCGACGCCTGGCGGGATTCGTTTTCGGCGCACATGCTGGCGCATATGGGAGTGGTGGCGATCGCTGCGCCGCTGATGGCGATTGGGATCCCGCTCGGCCCGACACCAGATGCCAGCCGGGCGTTCACCCTCGCCCTTCCCGCCTCCCTCGTCGAACTCATCGTCGTCTGGTCCTGGCACGCGCCGGCCTTATGGACGCTGGCGCAAAGTTCGCTGTTTGCGACCGCCATCGAGCAGGCCACGTTCCTCGCCGCCGGGCTGTTCTTGTGGCTGACCTGCCTGCCGCGCCGCGACTCGGATACCGCAGGCAATGCCGCCGGCGCTTTCGCCCTGCTTCTCACGTCCATCCATATGACCTTGCTCGGCGCGCTGCTGGCGCTGACCCCGAGGCCGCTTTATGGGACGGGCGAGGTAAGCTGCTTCGGCGTCGCCCTTTCCGCCCAGCAGGATCAGGAGCTTGGCGGCGTAATCATGCTTCTGCTCGGCGCCGCGGTCTACCTGACCGGCGGCGTGACGCTTTTCGCGCGCATGCTCGCCACCCCGCCGCGGAAGGCGGTCTGATGCATATCAGCTGGAAGAAGCTCGCCATCGCGCTTGCCATTCTGCCCTTTGTCGTGGTGCTGGCGGCCTGGATCGGCTTTTTCAATGTCGGTGCCTCAAGCGGCCATTGGAAGATCACGGAATGGTTTCTCCATTTCGCCATGCGATCGGCTGTGCGCACCTATGCCCTGGCGGTCGATGTTCCGGAAGCTTTGCCGCGCCATGCGGTCCAGCCGGCCGCCGGGCATTTCGCGCGCGGCTGCGCCATCTGTCACGGTGCGCCGGGCGAACCGCGATCTCCTGTCGTCATGAGGATGCTGCCGCAGCCGCCTGACCTTGCCGCGACCGTCGGCGAATGGTCCGACGCGGAGCTTTTCCGCATCGTCAAGCACGGCGTGCGCTTTACCGGCATGCCGGCTTGGCCGACGCAGGAACGCGACGACGAGGTCTGGGCGATGGTCGCCTTCCTACGCGAACTGCCGTCGATGGACGAAGTCATCTATCGTGATCTCGCCTATGGAGAAAGGCTTGCGCCTCCTGCAGGCGCTGCCGGAGCCCTAAGGCAGGCGCTCGCGGATTGCGCCCGCTGCCACGGTGCGGACGGGCTCGGGCGTGCTCCCGCGATACCCGTTCTCGCCGGGCAGAGCGAGGCCTATCTCCTTGAAAGCCTGCGTGCCTATGCCGAGGGAGGCCGGGCAAGCGGGTTGATGAGCCTGCCCGCAACTGAGGCAAAGCCTCAGTTCTGGCCGGACCTGGCCAAGCATTTCGCCGCCCTGCCGACGATGCACCCCGGCGTCGGGGGCGATCCCGCACTTGTGCGGCGCGGCAGGGAAGTCGCCGAGAAAGGGGTGAAGGACGCCGGCGTGCCTGCCTGTCTCGGCTGTCACCGGAGACACGACCGCAGCCCGCTCTATCCCTCCATTGCCGGCCAGCCGGAGCGCTATATCGAGGCGCAGCTTGGGCTGTTCAGGGCGGGAAAGCGTGGCGGAACGCGCTTCGGCCATCTCATGGCCAATGCCGCGAAGGGCCTGACAGACGACGACGTCCGTGCGCTTGCGGCCTACTTCTCCCTATCGGCCGCTCCGTCCGCAACCGGAACGCGATAAGCGCGTTTTGCGTTCATTCGACCTTCCGAGGTCTGGTGAAAAACTTGCTTACCGCCCTTCTCGTGCTGATCATTCTTCTTGTCGTCGCCGGCGGGGCCGTCTTCTTCCTGTCCCGCGAAGAGGCGACAGTTCCGATCGCGGAGACCTATGGCCCCAACCCGACCCTGCCGGAGCCCAATCCGACCTGGCTGCCGACCGTCCATGTCGCCAAGGCCAGGCCGTGGCCGCAGGGCACGAAGCCGACGGCGGCCCAGGGATTTGCGGTCAACGAGTTTGCCGGCGGGCTCGACCATCCGCGCTGGCTGTACGTGCTGCCAAACGGCGACGTGCTGGTGGCCGAGAGCAATGCGCCGCCCAAGCCGGACGAGGGCTTCAGCATACGCCGCTTCTTCGTAGATTTCTTCCAGAGTCAGGCCGGCGCGGGAACGCATAGCGCCAATCGCATTTCGCTGCTGCGCGATCAGGATGGCGACGGGGTGGCTGAAACCAAAACCGCCTTTCTCACAGGGCTGTTCTCGCCATTCGGCATGACCCTGCTCAACGGCAAGCTCTATGTCGCCAACGCCAATGCAATTGTGGCCTTTCCCTACCAGGAGGGCGCGACCGAGGTCACCGCACCGGCGGAGAAGATCGTCGACCTGCCTGCGGGGAGGAACCACCACTGGACCAAGGACGTGACCGCCTCGCAGGACGGGACAAAGCTCTATGCGACGGTCGGATCCAATTCCAATGTCGGCGAGAACGGCTTGGAGGAAGAGGAGAACCGCGCCGCCGTGCTGGAAATCGATCTCGCCTCGAAAGAGACGCGTCTCTTCGCCTCCGGGCTGCGCAATCCGAACGGCCTGTCCTGGAATCCGGAAAGCGGCGAGCTGTGGGTCGCCGTCAATGAGCGTGACGAGATCGGCAGCGATCTCGTGCCGGACTACATGACTTCGGTGCGGGATGG
Organism: Mesorhizobium sp. WSM4807; assembly: GCF_055811615.1. Lineage (NCBI taxonomy): Bacteria > Pseudomonadati > Pseudomonadota > Alphaproteobacteria > Hyphomicrobiales > Phyllobacteriaceae > Mesorhizobium > Mesorhizobium sp. WSM4807. The sequence goes on along the minus strand of NZ_JBVVQY010000007.1, from coordinate 155,273 downwards.
CGGCTTCTACGGCTGGCCCTACAGCTATTTTGGCCAGCATGTCGACGATCGCGTCGAGCCGCAGCGGCCCGACCTCGTCGCCGAGGCGATCAAGCCGGACTATGCGCTCGGGGCGCACACGGCTTCATTGGGCCTGACCTTCAACACGGGCGACCTGTTCGGTCCTCAATACAGGAATGGCGCCTTCGTCGGGCAGCATGGCTCGTGGAACCGCAAGCCGCACAGCGGCTACAAGGTGATTTTCGTACCGTTTACCGGCGGCAGGCCCTCCGGTCCGCCTCAAGACATCGTCACCGGCTTCATCAGCGAGGACAACAAGGCTTTTGGCCGTCCTGTGGGGGTGGCGATAGACCGGAGCGGCGCCCTGCTGGTGGCGGATGACGTCGGCAACAAGGTCTGGCGGGTTGTTCCATCTCAGACACAATCGACACTTTGAGCGGTTGGTGCTGCCGGCGACCCGATGAGGAAGCGATAGGCACCATTGCCTGTCGGACACGGTGTTCCGGCGCCGATCAAGCCGAAATCAAGATGTCGGCACCGGTCCGCGCCCGCGTACGTGCCGGACCCTCTGACGCATACGATCGGCAAGAGAAGCGATCGAGCCTTGCGCCGTACGCGCCCCAAGAACGGACTGCAGGACAACACCCTGCGTTGCGAATTTGTGCTTGAACGACTCTGCGCCGCACAGGAAATCGACCGTGCCCAGGCCGTGATCGATCGACCACTGTATGTAGTCCATCATCAGGATCATGCCGGGCGACGCCTGGCTGAAATCCGGATCGAAAGTGGTCACGAACGCCATCATGGTGTGGTGCTGGACGAAGTTGATGGAGACCGCGACCATCGCGCCATCGCATTCAAGTACGAAAATGCGCAGCACGCCGGCGCGCGCCCGCGCGTCGACGAGTGCGGCGAGCACTGGCGCTCCCTCTTCAAAAAGTTGGGATTCACGTTTGCGCTCCACCAGCCATCTGCGCTTCAGGGCAGAGAGCCGGTCCAGTACCGGCTGCAATGGCTCGTCTGGCGCAAGCAGGCGAAATTTTATTTTCCCCGCTTCTTCCAACGTCTTGACGCCGCGCCGATAGTTCTGCCGCGTCTTTTTCGATTGCTCCGCGAACCACGCGGCTCCGCTCTCCCACTGTCCGGCCACGCGATAACTGACTTCCTCTCTGTGATTGGGGCGAAGCCTGATCCCGCCGGAGGTATCCGGAGTGAAAATTTTGCGGACCGCCGCACCCGGCAAGAGATGATTGAGAAAGGCAATATCGAAGCCACCGGCGTCACAGATCTGGGCCCATACGTCCTGCAGGGCCGATAACGAGCATTCCGGAGCAACGAGGATATCCCCGTAATCGGTATAGCTGCTGGCCGCCCATTCGAGAAACCGCAGGCCTTTGCGCTTGCCGATCGTCAGGGGAACGACGGCAACCAGCCTGTCACCGTTCCAGACCAGGCCGATCCGCAGCGCGCGCTGGTCACGGTCCGCTACGGTACTCCACCATGCCGAAATCCAGGCATGACTCTGAAAGATCAGCCCATCGGTGCGATGCCAAAGATGCATCCAATCGGATTCGATCGCGGCCAGGCGATCCGCCGAACGGACAACTTCCAGGCGCTCTGCGCTCGAAGCGTCAATCGAAACAATGGTGTTCATGAAGGGGAACGATCCTGTGGCTGAGCGATGACATCGGGACGCCTCGGGAACAGTCGGACGACATGCCCTCCCATCTTCTTGAGCGGCAGGATGTAAAGCCCAAAGAGCGACTGATAGTCGCGTACATCGCGATCTATCAGGCCAAATTTGAGGTCTTCATCCGGATCCGGGACAAACTGCGTCCCGAAGAGGCGATCCCAGAACGAAAACAGCAGGCCAAAATTTTTGTCGTAGTGGCGAGGGTCGATGCTGTGGTGCACCTGGTGCCAGTGCGGACACAAGATGATGCTGTTCAGCGGGCCGAAGGAAATCTTGAAATGGGTATGGCGAACAAAGTCCATCATCAGGATGTTACGGATGACATAGACGTTGATGCCGAAGATAGCGATCTCTACTGGATCGAGCGCGATCAGGCTCCAGATGCCGAAGCAGATCCCCGGGATGACGCCATCCCAGATACGGTTCATCAGGTCGTCCAGCGGATGAACCCGATCCTTGGTGATTCCCACCATCACCTCGGCCGAATGATGCACTTTGTGCAATTCCCACAGGAACGGGAAGTGGTGCTGGGCGACATGGTAGAGATAGTACGAAATATCGTAGGCGATCAGCATGGTTGCGGTGAAGATGACGATCGTCACCGGTCCGGCCGGGCCGTCGATGAGCGGCGCCTGGATATCAAAGAGCCAGCCGATTGCCTGGTGTGTCCCATAGCCCACGGCGGCAACGAAGGTGACGCCGGCAGGGATGAGCAGGAAAGGCATTATCGCCCGTTTGGTGACCCAAAATAGAACATCCGCTCGCGCCGACGGGTGCAGGATGACTTCCGCCGGAAAAGCGAAATCGAAAAAGTCCCTGAGGGATTTATGCTCGACGGTTCGCCAGTAAGCGATGACCGCGCTGCCCAGTGCTGTGAAAAAAAGCAGGCCGAGCGTCAGCAAATTGACGTTCGCAAGCTTTTCCACAATCGCTCTGGCGAATTCAGAAAACATCGGTGCAGTGGCTCCTGGGCCGTGAGATGGCGATCCGGCGAATTGCGAAGCAAAAAACTTGCCAAATCCACTGCATGTTGCCCGCAACCAGGTGGCTATTGCGGCTGCAACGAGCAAAGCATCGCCGGATTTGTGCCAGAACTAGCAGATCAACCGTAACAAAACGCTAAATGCCCGAGCGTAATTAATCTCGAATACGGCCGGAACACCGGATAGGCCGCTCTGCAGCGGCGCCGGGCGCTGTCTTTACGACGGGGGGATTGCCGCGAGGTGGATCTTAACTCCGTCTTCGCCCACTTCGCCGTGCCAGGCGATGCGTTCGGCTGGCTGCCTGGCGCCAAAACGCGGTGAAACCCAGCCGCCTTGCCCCGGTGCGTCGCCGCCGGCGCGGATCTCGACCGCTGCGTCCGGAAAGCGAATGGCCATCAGCGGCTCATCGCCGCGCAGCACCATGATCGTGCTTCCGTCCCGGTTGGTGCCGAGGCCGGCTGCGAGTTGAAAGACGACCTCGGCCACGCGCCTGCCGCCGAGTAGTTGGTCGGTCACGACGATCCCGTCGGCCTGGTGCATCACGGTGCGCTGATGCACAACGCCGAAGCGGCTTCTATACCCGTCATGCTGGGCGCGCAGCTTCCAGTGCGTTCCCGGCTCGCTCTCCACCAATGCCGCAGCCGCTTTGTGCGACCAGTTGAACATCCCGGCGATGATGCTTTGGCTTTTGCCCTCGATATTCAGCGTGTTATGCGCCGGTGTAGAGCGGAGCCAGTCGCGCCAGACGCCCCCCGAACCGTAGAGCCAGGTGCCGGGGTCGACCAGCACCGGCTCGCCATCGACGCACAAGGTGAGCGACAGCGCGTCGGCATGGCCGTGAGCCGCTATCGAGAGATAGCCGAGCGGGCCGTGGTCGAATGTCAGATCGATGCTGCGGCCGTTCATCTCACCGCGCCAGACGGAGAGCCCGCCTTGCGTGAACGTTTGCAGCCCATGCGACGCCGGTGCCGGTTCCGACGGCGTGCCAAAGAAAAGCGCACGAAAATCGTCTGGCTCCGCCGCGTTGCCCGGCATCCGTAGAAAGCCAAGGATGGCGGCGGCGACGGATCGGACATAGTCCGGCTCATCCCCGAGCGTCAGCACGCGACCTTCATCGTTGTCGCCAAAGCCGGCGGCTGGTGGGAGCCAGGCGACGAAGTTGGCAAATGCGGCCAGACGCGCTTCGACGGGCGAGGGAAACGGCGTTCCGGCCTGGCGCGCCGCAGCGGCGCACAGCAAGATGAGTTCGGCGGTGAAGGCCGCATATGTCGGGGTCTGCTCGGCACCGGCGCCATCGGCGAGAATCTGCTTGCGCGCCTCAGCCAGGAGGGCGCCGCGTGCAGCGTCGGGTGCGGTCCCCAACGCCAGGCCGATCAGATACTCGCCAGCCAGTTCTGCGACGAGATGGTTGTTGGCGGAGGAAAATCGAGAAGGGAACCGTGGCAGCCAATAGGCGCTTGCCGCCAGTATTTCACCCACTTGCTGCCGTGTCGCCGCGCCCAGTCGGTCGCCGACGAGGTCCATGGTGACAATCAGGCTGATGGCTCGCAGCGCTACTTCGATGCCGGAGGCCCAGCCAACCCCTCGAAACGGCGGATTGGCTGAATGCCAGCTGCCGATCGCCGCCTCTATGGCCATCCGAGACCGGTCGTCGCCGGCGAGAAGCAGGTGGGCGGCCAGTGGCGGCAGCTGCTGCAGCCGGTTGATCTCCCAAACGTATTTTACATCGCCGCGGCCGCCGCCATGGCGAAAATCGATATCGAAAGTATGGGTCTCGGGGCCCGGCCAAAGCCTGCCGGTCACCGGATCAAGGCGCCAAAGCTCGGGAGGAAACAGCCGATCGCTGTCGCGCCGTGGCCATGTCCGCCCAAGTGCGGAAAACTGGCCCGCAAGCGTGTTTTGCGCCGCCGCCGCTATGGCTTGCCGTTGTGCCGGTATCGCAGCCAGCGCAGCATCGCGCAATCCATGCAGCACCGGGTGCAACTGGGGCGAAGCAAAGCGCTCCCAGCCATCGTCTTGACGGCGCGAAGCGATCCTTCGACGCTGCTCGCCCAGCCGGTGCAACACCTCAGCCGGCTCCATGCTGCGCAACCGGTTGATGTACCAGCCGATTCTCATACGCGCTCCGCCAAGGTTTCGATTGTTATATACCATGCTGTCGAAAAGCCTTGCGACGGCAATCCTCCTTTTCCGATCCTGCGGTTAATATCTCCGACCATGATACGGAGAGTGGCGATGAGAAGGATGGCGTGTGTTGCAGCGTGGGTGCTCGGCATGGCGATAGCCGCCAACGCTGCGCCGATCCCGCTCCAGCGCGGCGTTGGCGTGCATGAATGGCTGAACTGGTCGTCGGTAGACGACGATGGATCCTACCGTTGGCCGCCCTATCGCAGCGAGGAGGAGTGGCGCGCTGGACATAGGCCGCTCGCCGATTGGCCCGGCGGCGACGCGTTTGCGCGCATTCGATCGATGGGCTTCGACTTCGTCCGGCTGAGCGTCGACCCCGGCCCTCTGCTTGCCAGCGAGGGCGCCAAACGGCAGCAGGCGCTGGACATACTTGCCGCCGCGGTCGAGCGGGTCACGTCGGCCGGCCTTAAGGTGGTTTTCGACCTGCACGGCGTCACCCAGGTTCCGGCCTACAGCATGGAGACGATCTATGACGGTGCCGACAGCGAGGGCGTTGCCAGCTATCGCGAAATGGTTGTGGCGGTCGCCACCATGCTGGTCAAGGTTGGCACCGACAAGGTAGCCCTCGAGCCTTATAACGAGCCGGCGTATTACCCTTGTGACTCGAGCGGGAGCAATGACTGGCAGCGGATCATGGCAGACACGGTCCGCGATATTCGCGCAGTCAGCAGCGAACTCACCATCGTTGCAACAGGCGCCTGTGGCGGCAGCATTGCCGGACTGGTCAATCTCACCCCGGGGTTTGACGATCCGAACCTCTACTACAGCTTCCACATGTATGAGCCGCACAGTTTCACGCACCAGCGGCCCGACGGGACAGGTGCCTTCGCCTCGGGCCTGCCCTGGCCGGCCGATAGCAGCACGCCCGAAAAGGTGACCGAAACCCTTAAGGTGCAGATGGACGCGGCCGGCTTGAGCCCGGTCGAGCAGGTGATGAACATGGTCGCGGCGCGTGAAGCAATCACCCGATATTTCGAGCACAATTGGGGCCCGAGCCAACTCGAAGCGAGCTTCCGTCAGGCGGTCGACTGGGCCGAGGCGCATGGCATTCCAAGCCGGCGGCTGTTCATGGGCGAATTCGGCGCCATCCTCATGTCGGCGGACGGCCGAATGGGCGCGTTCGACGCTGACCGTCTGCGCTATCTCACGGCGGTGCGCCAGCAGGCGGAACGCTTCGCGATACCATGGTCTGTCTGGGAATTCTCCAATCCCTATGGAATGACCGTCATCCGGCCCGAAGGGCCTGCGGTCCCGGACCAGGAGATGTTGCGGGCACTGGGCCTGCCATAGCTGCCATTACCCTGTGCGGGTGGGCAGCCGGGCGGCAATGCCACCTGTCCCCGCCACATTGGATCGAGATTGGTCTGCCTTCGTCTTCAATAAGGCCGGCAGAGTCTGATCGAACCGATCAACCTCTGCCTTGAATCACCTTGGCGGCTTTCTCCGCGCGATCCGGTTTCGTCGGCAACCAAGTGTTTAATACATTCGTCGTAAACAGCGACGCCAATACGCGCGCCCAGGGAAGAGATAATGTGTGGAATTGCCGGCTGGATCGGGCCGAGGGTCGAGAATCCACAAGATCGGGCCGCCAGAATGTCCAACGCGTTGCGGCATCGTGGCCCCGATGCCGAAGGCACCGAGTTCTTGGACTTGAACACCGGCGACAACCAGTTGGCACTGGTGCATCGCCGCCTGGCGATTATTGACTTAAACGCCGATTCAAATCAGCCGATGCATATCGACGACGGCCGTCTCAGAATTATTTTCAACGGCGAAATATACAACTATATCGAGTTGCGCCAGGAACTGATCGGCCTCGGTCACCAATTTCGAACGCGCTCCGATACCGAGGTGCTGCTCAGAGCTTATGATCAGTGGCACCTGTCCATGTTTGACCGATTGAGCGGCATGTTCGCTTTTGCGCTCTGGGATGCTCAGAGGCACGAATTGATCCTCGGCCGCGATCCCTTCGGCAAAAAGCCCCTTTACCTCATGCAAAGCGAAAAATTGCTGTCCTTCGCCTCGGAGATCAACGCGTTGCTGTCATCGCAGCCAAATGCGCAGCAGCTCGATCTGGACGCTGTGCACGAGTATCTGCGCTGGCGTTACGTGCCTGGACCGCGCACGCTTTTTAAACAGATCCGCAAACTCAACCCCGGAAGCTATGCTGTTTGGTCGCAAGGGACAGTGACGGAAACGCGTTATTATACGCCTCCAGATCAAACGGATCTGACCGAAGAGATCGACGACGAAACCGCCAAGCGACGATTCCTGGAACTGCTCGACCATTCCGTCGAAATCAGAATGCGCAGCGATGCGCCCTTTGGCGCCTTTCTCTCCGGAGGCCTCGACTCGTCAGCAATCGTCGCCCTGATGACCAAGCATAGCGACAAGCCCATTCGTACATTTTCGGTCGGTTTCAGCGAACCGGCTTATAGCGAACTCCCATTCGCCCGACGCGTCGCCGATCATTTCAAGACTGATCATTGCGAACTGGTCATTGAAGCGGACGACCTGATTGACCACCTGCCCAAGTTGATTCGCCATCTGGGGGCGCCCGTTTCACAAAGTTCGGACATTCCAATTTACCTGATGTCGGAGCGAGCCTCGCAGGACGTCAAGATGGTGCTCACAGGGGAAGGGGCAGACGAGATCCTCGGCGGGTATCCCAAACATCGCGCAGAGTCGCTGGCTGGAATCTACCGGTCGCTCGTTCCAGCCTTGCTCCACGACAACCTCCTCGCCCCTTTGATACGCGCCATGCCTGGCGCATCGGCCAAGTTCGATACATTTGCGCGAAGCGCGGGCGAAAGGGACTTTGCCACCCGGATGATCTCCTGGTTTGGAGCCATGACAGCGCGGCAACACGGTCGCCTCACCGGTGCGCCGGCCAATTGCCGCAATCAGCGTAACAACCTCCCGTTCTCCTCAAGCGCGAAGGCATCCCATCTTCGCCGGGCGCTGTTTTTCGATCAGACGTCGTGGTTGCCCGACAATCTCTTGGAACGAGGCGACCGGATGATGATGGCCGGTTCAATCGAAGGAAGAATGCCGTTCCTCGATCGCGATCTGGTTGCGTTCGTCAGCAAATTGCCGGATCGCTACAAGGTGGGTTGGCGGAAGGGTAAGCTGATCTTGCGCAACAGCATGGCCAACATGCTTCCTGAGGAAATTCTCAACCGCCGCAAGATCGGGTTCAAGGTGCCCGTCGCCGAATGGTTTCGCGGGTCGATGAGGAACTACGTGCACGACCATCTTTGCTCCTCTCAATCCGTTATTCGCAGCTATTTGAGCGCGAAATACCTTGATCAAATCGTCTCGGAGCACACTAAGGGCGCCGCAGACCACGAAAAGCTGATATGGGCGCTGTTGAATTTGGAGATATTCCATCGCGAGTTCGAGCTTGGGGCGCCGCAGTGACGCCAATGGGATCGGTGTCGCGCTCGACCCGCGCTGCGCGTCGCAACCTCAGCGTCCGCATGTACAGGACAGCGTCAGCGCTTGACCGATTGAGCCTTTAACGCGACCGACCTCCAGACGTCGCAGATCGCGCCGACGAACGGTGCGAGCTCAAGCCGCTCCCGATGCACGGCCATCGCGGCAGCACCAAGCCTGGCTCTCAATGCCGGATTCTCGACCAGCCGCGTCAGCGCCTCGGTCAACGCCGCAACATCGCCGGGCGGCACCAGCAACCCGGATTGCTCGTTGGTGATGATGTCCTCCACGGCGCCGACAGGCGTCGTCACTACCGCGAGGCCTGCGGCCATACCTTCGATGACCGAGACGGGCAGGTTTTCGGCAAAGGAGGGCAGCACCAGAATGTCCGCCGAAGCGATCAGCGATGCGACGTCGTCGGGCCCGACCCAGCCAGGAAGGGCAACGCGCTCGGCAAGGCCCAGATCGGCCGTTCTCATCCGCGCCGCCTCGACGTCGCCATCGCCGGCGATCGTGGCGCGCCAACTCTCGATGGGTTTCATGCGGTGCAGCGCATCCAGCAATTGCGGCACGCCCTTGCGGTCGCCGATGCGGCCAAGGAACAGGATATGGACATGGTCGCCACCACCGACATGCGCCAAGGAGGGAACCGCTGTGGCGTTGGGAACGATAACAATTTTGCCGGCCGCCCTAGGTGCCCGGCTGGCGACGAAGTCGCGCCAAAGCCCGCCCAAGACGATCACCCGACCGGCACGCTCGAACAGAGCTTCGATGCGGCGGCTCATGAAACTGCGATCATCATTCCAGAATGTCTCATACTGCGCCCCGTGCAGATGCAGGACATAGGGTATCGACAGCAGCCGTGCGCAGGCGGCGATCACCATCTTGCGATAGGTGCTGCCGGAGACCGATATATTGATGTGGATGACATCGGCGCGCTTGGCCAGACGCGCTGCAAGCATCCGCAAGCAAAAGTCAAACATGTAGAAGATCGAAAACCCGACATGCCCTGGGCCGCGGCTGGCAAGGAAGCGCACATCGATGTCGGCGATCTCCTGCCGCTCGAACTCCTGCTTCAGCGCCCCCATGATGCGGTCGATGCCTCCCTGCCCCGAAACGCCCGAAGGCGTCGCGACAAGCACATGAACTTTTCGATTGTGAACCAGACGCTGCAACATGAGCCCATTTCGGAACGACACGGCAAAGGTTTCAAATAAGGTTTACGACGAATCCGTTAGTTCAAACTGAATCTGTTCACCCTTTGCCGTCATCGCGCTGGATTTTCCGCCGGTCGACGGTTACTCGAAGATGAATTTCCCGGGGACAACCCTTTGCTGCTCCGCTCCACGCTTATCTATGCCCCGGCGATCCTGCTGACGCGGATTTCCGCGCTGCTCCTGCTGGTCATCGTGACCCGGCTGATCGATCAGACCGAGTATGGCCTGCTGACCCTGGTGGTGACGGTCGGCGAAATGACCGACATTGCCGTCACCAACTGGCTGCGCATCGCTTTGCTCAGGCTTGGCGGCAAAGGCGACGTCAGCCGCGGCAGCCTGATGCTGGCCGGGCGGGTGTTGCTTGCCAGCACCGCACTGGCGCTGATTATATCCGTGGCCGCCTCCGCAGTGATCGTGCCGGAGCGCTGGGTCGAGTTCGCGATCGCCGTCTGCAGCTACCTGATCGCCGGCTCCATCGGCCGCTTCGCGCTGACGGTGCTGCAGATGCAGCAGCGTCATTCGGTCTATTCGATGCTCGAGTTCCTGCGCGCCGTGCTGCAACTCGCGCTGCCGATCGGCGCCATCGTCATGTTTCAAGACTCCTTTCTGACGGTATCGCTCGGCTCGAGCCTCGGCGTTTTAATCGCCGGTATCGTGGCGGGCCTAATGGCATCCCGACGCGTCGTTGCCGGTCCGCCACGTTTCACCCAAAAGGAGTTCTTCGTCCTCGGTGTGCCCCTGGTCATCATGGCGCTGGTAGGCTTCGGCCTGCACAGCGCCGAGCGCGTGTTCCTCAAGATCTATTACGATGCCGGCGCGGTGGCGATCTTCGCCGCAGCCTATGCACTGGCCCGCCAGCCCATCGATATGGTCGCCAACTCCATCAACATGGGCGCCTTTCCCGAGGTGGTCAGCCGGTTCGATGACGACGGGCCTGCGGCATCGGGCCGGCTGCTGTCGCAATTGATGGCCTTGATGATGCGCCTCTGCCTGCCGGTCGCAGCGATGCTGGTCGCACTCAGCAGCGACATCACGCAGCTCCTGCTGCCCGCCGAATATCACGGCCGTTTCGGCCTGCTCTTTCCGATCATCGCCTTCAGCGTGCTGTGTGCCAATCTGGCGAGCTTCGTCTATGGCACCGTGGTGCATGCGCACAAGCGTCCATGGCAGCTGATCATCGCCAATTCCTTCGGCTCGGTGGCGACAATCGCACTGTCCGTGCTGTTGATCCCTCCGATGGCGGAGGTCGGCGCTGCATTGGCGCTGGCGGGTGGATCGCTGGCAGGCCTTTTAGCCTGCATCATCATCAGCGAACGGCTCACGCCGGTGCCGGTGCCATGGCGCGACATCGGCGTTTCGGCCGTCATCTCGCTCAGCACGGGGCTGGCCGCCAGCCTCGCCAGCGCTCTGTTCGGCGATGTGCCGGCCATCTTCTCGCTCGTCGCCGGCGGCACCGCTGGCGCAGTGGTTTTCTTTGGGCTGACCTGGCTGTTCTACCCTGCCGCCGCGATACAACTCGTAGCCAAGCTGAGGGCGCGGCTACGGCTCGCATAGACCCGCGATGGCATTTTGAATTGCCGTGCCGTAGTCCTGGAAAGCGGTTCCGACTTCGGACCGATGCTGTAGCCCCAGGCGGTTGCCCTGTTTGCTGGGGCAATCGCTCCTTAAAGATCGACCTTTCGGCGTCCCCGACGGCCCCATAACTCCCGGCACAGCAGCGCTGCGTAGGCCGTGTTGGTGTCATAGTAACGGCGCCACAAGCGTCGCGGCTCCTGTGCCACGCGAAACAACCACTCCAGACCGGCCGCTTGAACCAGTTTTGGCGCCCGGGCAACCTTGCCGCCATAGACGTCGAAACTGCCGCCCACGCCCATGACGAAACTCGGGGTGAGTTCGTCACGATAGCGCTTGAGAAAGCGCTCCTTGCGCGGCGTCGGCATCGCCACCAACAGGCAGTCGGCGCCCGAGGCGTTGATCGCCTCGACGATGCCGGCCTCGTCTTCCGGCTTGAAATAGCCATTGCGCATGCCGGCGACGACGAGACCCGGATGATCCCTGGCAAGTCGCACCTTAACCGCATCGAGCACGGATTGTTCGGCGCCCAGGAGGAAGGGCCTGAAGCCACGATTCGCGCAGAGGCTCAGCAGATTGATCATGATGTCGACGCCGGCTACCCGCTCCGGCAGCGCGACCCCGCAAAGACGCGCGCCCCAAAGCACGCCGATGCCGTCGACGTTAATCACATCCGCCGTCGCGACATCGTCCCGCAGCTCGGTATTGTTGCGCATGTTCACAAGCTTGGCGACATTCACCACCACATGATGCAGCGGCCGTCGCAGGGTCATCGCCTCATCGGCGATGGCCAGCGTCTCGGCCATGGTCAACGCATGGATCGGCGCGCCAAGGAATTCCCGGCGCTGTGACGCCAACAGGCGATGCTGCGCCCATGCCGGGTCGTGCGCGTTCATGCGGCCTCCTCTGCACCTGCAGGAAGCGCCAGGTGTTCGAGCGCTGATTTCCTGCCTTCGATGCGGGCGTCGGGCTTGCGTGCCTTGCGCCAAGTCCACAAACCCCTTGTGTCGATCAGCTTCTTGTCCTTGAGCGCTTCGGGATCAACCAGATTAAACTGCCGATGGTCGACCAGCAGGACGACGATATCGCACTGATCGATCGCGGAAAGCGCATCGGTGAAGACGATGCCTTTGCCCTCGAGCTCATGCGGCAGCCTGTGTGCGTTGGGTTCAGCCGCAATGATCTTCAGGTTGGGAATATCTGACAAAAGCTTCACCACCTCGACGGCCGGGCTCTCGCGCATATCATCGATATTGGCTTTGAAGCTGAGGCCAAGGCAAGCGATCGTCTGCTTGCGGGAAGGGTCGAGCAAGGCTTGTATATCCCTGACCACCGACAAGGGACGCTCGGAATTGATCCGGCGTGCCGAAGCCATCAGCCGCGTGCTGTTAGGCGCGGCGTCGATGATAAAATATGGGTCGACCGCAATACAGTGGCCGCCGACGCCCGGACTCGGCTGCAGGATGTTCACGCGGGGATGCCGGTTAGCGAGATCGATCACCTCCCAGACGTTGAGCGACAGATCCTGGCACACCGCCGCAAGCTCGTTGGCAAAGGCGATATTGACGTCGCGGAACGCGTTCTCGGTCAGCTTCACCAGTTCCGCGCTTTCGGCCTGGGTCGTGAACAGGTCGCCGGCAACAAAGGTTGAATAGAGTGCGGCGGTGCGTTCCGACGACTTGCGCGACAGTCCGCCGATCGAGCGATCGTTGTTGATCAGCTCGGTAAGGACCTTTCCCGGCAACACCCGCTCGGGCGAATAGGCGACCAGGACATCGGCCTGTTCGCCATGCACCAGAGGAAATTTGAGATCGGGCCGCAACTCGGCAAGCAGCCCCGTCATGATGCGCGTCGTGCCGACCGGCGATGTCGATTCCAGCACCACAAGGTCTCCCCGCTTCAGCACCGAGGCGATGCTTCGTGCCGCCGCGAGCACATAGCTCACGTCAGGCTTGTGGTCCTCGGTCATCGGGGTCGGCACTGCGATGACAAAGGCGTCCGCCGGCTGCGGCATACTGAAAGCCCTAAGCTTGCCGTTGGCTACAACCTTCTGGATCAAACCATCGAGGTCCGGCTCGACGATGTGGATTTCGCCGCGATTGACCTTCTCGACCACCGCTTCGTTGACGTCGACGCCAATGACGTCGAGCCCGCGACTGGCGAAGATGGCACAGGTCGGCAGGCCGATATAGCCCATGCCGATAACGGAAACGGTCTTGATCTCAGCCATGATGCAGCAATTCCTCAACGATCCGGTTACCGGCCCGGCCATCGCCATACGGGTTGTGTCGTTCCGCCATGCCGCGATAGGCGGCCTGATCGTCGAGCAGGCTGTTGGCATTCAACAGGATTTTTTGGATATCGGTGCCGACGAGACGGGCGGTACCCGCCGCGACCCCCTCGGGCCGCTCGGTATTCTCACGCATCACTAGCACCGGCTTGCCGAGCGAAGGCGCCTCTTCCTGCACACCGCCGCTGTCGGTCAGCACCAGATAGCTCTGCTTCTGCAGATACAGGAACGGCAGATAATCCTGCGGGTCGACGAGATGGATGTTCGACACGCCGCCCAGTTCTGCGTTGACCACCGAGCGAACATTGGGGTTGGGATGGACCGGATAGACGATCTGCACGTCCTCGCGCATTGCCAGCCCCTTCACCGCCGTACAGATACGATGGATCCCGCCGTCGAAATTCTCACGGCGATGTCCGGTGACGAGGATCATTTTCTTGGCGGGATCGAGGAACGGGAAGCGGGCGGCGAGTTTTGCGCTCATCAGCTTGTCGGCGTCGATCGCGCCGGAAAAATGCAACAGCGTGTCGATCACCGTGTTGCCGGTCACGAAGATGGTGCTCGCAGCCTTTCCTTCGGCGATGAGATTGTCGCGCGCCTGGATGGTCGGCGCGAAATGCCAGGTCGCGATGTCGCCGGCAATCTTGCGGTTCAGTTCCTCCGGAAAGGGAGAGTTGATGTCGTGGCTGCGTAAACCTGCCTCGATATGGGCGACCGGGATGCGCTTGTAGAAGGCAGCCAGAGCCGCAGTCATCGCCGTGGTCGTGTCGCCTTGCACGAGGACGATATCGGGCTTCGCCTTCTCCAGCACTTCGGCCATGCCCAGCAGCACGCGCGAGGTCACGTCGAACAATGTCTGGCCGGGCTGCATGACGTTGAGATCGTGATGCACCGGCAGGCCGGTCAACTCGATGACCTGGTCGACCATCTCGCGATGCTGGCCGGTGATGCATGTCTCGGTAATAAAACCCGGATGGGCAAGCGCGGCACGCACCACCGGAAAGCATTTGAGCGCCTCCGGCCTCGTGCCGAACACGATCAGCAATTTTTGCCTGGATGGCAGTTTCGGATGTGAAAGGACGTTCATTGCTGATCCTGGTCGCCGGAAGGCGTCGCGACCTGCTGATTATTCGCTACAAGAGCTATAATAGCGGCAGAAGCCGCCTTCGTGACCTTAAATCTTAATATATGATTAACAGCCAAGCCCGCGTTCTCCCCAGTAACTCTTATGAAAGCCTAAGCCGATAGGTATCCTGGCAGAGTAGTCTTGAAAAAGAACATATTCGATTGAGTAATATTTTAATTATCGGCCACACTGCCGGATCTCGGCGCTGGGAAAATGAGCTTCTGGTGCGGTTGAACGCAGCGGGTCACGTGGTTTCGAGCAGCCGCGCGCCGACGCCCGCGCCGACCGCACGCGGCCTGGATATTGTGCTGGCGATCGAGAGCCGGCGCTTCGGTCCCTCATTGGCAAGCCGCTCCGAGCCGTTGCCGTCTGGCGGTTCCGGTCCAGCCGACCTCGTAATCGATCTCACCGGCACTGCCGCACGACGAGGCACGCCGGTTCTGACGCTCGAATTTTGCGGCCAGAACACCTTCCCCGCCGGTGTGGCCGAGATGCTGGCGAGCGGGCGATTGCCCGAACTTGCTGTTCGCCTCGACGGTATCACAGTCGCCCGCGGGCGACCGATGCTCAGCGACCGGTTCTGGCTGTCTCGCAGCTGCAACGACCTGCTCGCCGGGGCCATCTCGCTGGTTGCGCAAAGCGTCGCCCGTTTTTCCGCGGGCGAACTTGTGCCGATTGCTGATAGTCCGGCACCGATCCTCAGGAACGGCGGTTTTGTCCGGCATTACCTGCCCGTTTTCTTCAAGGGATTGATCGATCGCGCCGCGCAAAAGCTCGGACGTGGACGGCGTCCCTTCTATTGGCAGGTTGCCTATCGGCTGATCGACGGGCCAGGTGTCGCCGAAACCGGGCGACTCAACGGTACGCCGTTCACCGTCCTCGCGGACGACGGCCGGCGATTCTACGCCGATCCATTCGTCATCGAGCGCGATGGCCGCCACTATCTGTTTGTCGAGGAATTTCCCTACGCTACCGGTCGCGGCGTGATTTCTGTCGCCGAACTGGGTGACGACGGCACCTTCGGTGTGCCGAGGGTGGTGCTGGAGGAAGCGCACCACCTGTCGTATCCGCAGGTGTTCGCTCAGGCCGGCGAGATTTTCATGATTCCTGAAAGTGCGGCTGCGCGCGAGCTTGTGCTCTACCGCGCCGCGCAGTTTCCCGATCGCTGGGTACGCGATACCGTGCTGATGACGGACAAGGATTTCAATGACGCCACGCTGCTAGAATCGGATGGACGCTTCTGGCTGGTGGGGACGGAGCGGTTCGGTTACGGCAGCGCGTCGGATACGATGACGGTCTATTCCTCACCCTCGCTGCGGGGGCCGTGGGTTGCGCATGCGCTCAATCCCATCGCCGTCGATCACTCGGCCGCTCGGCCCGGCGGCGCCTTTATTCGCCAGGGTGACACTGTAGTTCTGCCGGTGCAAAACGGGTCGAGAGCCTATGGCGGCGGTCTCGGGTTGATGCGGCTGGACCGGCTCGACGATTTCGATGTCCGTTTTGCGCCGCCCCGCCCGATCGGCCCGGGGCCGGCATGGGCCCGCACGGGCATTCACACGCTTAATCGCGCAGGCAATGTCGAGGTTGTGGATAGCGCCGGCTGACGCGCCTGCAGCCTGCGCTTATCCGAGCCGATCCAGTTTCGGCTCGGATGCAAGCGCGGCCGAAGATGTGCTCTTCGGCTGCTTTCTATACGGCGCGTTTCTATAGGCAAGCAGCAGCACCACGATGATCGCGATCTCCGGCGATTTTGACGAGAGCGCGTTGTTCGACAGCGCAGCAAGCAGGAACGTCATGGTGCCGATCCATGCCGGCAGCGGCGCCGCGCGCAGCAGCCGAAAAATGAACCAGAAGACCAGCACGATGAAGAGCACGGCTATGGGCAAGCCGAAGAGCATGATGATCACCACCGGCGCGCTCTCGATGTAGGGCAGATGCAGCTTCTCGTTGACGATCGCCAGCAGGTCGTCGACGTTCATGCCAAACAGGATGTCTTTCCAGCTAACAAGTCCGAACACCTGGTAGATCGTCACCCGCGCCATGAAATTTTCGTCAAAGATCGTGTTGCCGAATCGATTCAGCAGCCCGCCCGAAAACAGTATGGCCACCAGCACTGCGCCGCCCGCCAGGGCGAACAGCAGCACGACGGACTTGGCCTGCCGCTGATGCTTGAGAGTCAGGCGCGGCCAAGGCACGAACATCAGCAGAATGAGGGTTTCTCCGGCAGCGAGCATCAGCGCGGCGCGAGCGCCTGACGCAGCACAACCGACGAGCAATACGAAGATCGCCAGCACCCGCACCCATATGCGCCAGCGCGTCAGCGGCACGAATCCGATGGCTGTGGCGCAGAGCGCGCCTAGTGCCAGCGGGTGCGCCGACAGGCCGATTGGCCTGAACTGCAGTTCGTTGAGACCATAAGGCAGAAATCGATGTTGAGTCACCGCTTCGATCGTGCCCATCACGGCGCTGAGGACCACCATTCCAATCACGACGTCGCCCAACGCCCGCCGCACTTCCGCGTTCAAGGCCAGCATCAACAGGCCTGCGGCGCCCGCCACCAGATAGGTATCGATGATGAACCCGGAGGAGCCCGCACGGCCGGTGATGAACAGATACGGCACCAGCGCGAAAATCAGCGCGGAATAGAGCATCAATGCCTTGAATATTCCAATTTCGTCGCCCTGCAGCAGAAACGGTCGGCTGAAAAGAACGAAAGGAAGCAGCAAAAAGATAGCATAGGTGCCGAAATGCAGTTTCTCGTAGAATGAGCCACCGTCGGCGGTATAGTCGACGACCATGTTCATAATCTGCGGTGACACAGTGAAGCGGAGCAGGAACGCGAACGCAGCGCATAGGAAAAACAGGAGCGACAGCGCGTTCTGGCGGCGCGCCTGGCTGGACAACAATCGTTCCGATGCGGCAGCGGGATAACTCATGGCCCATCCAGGCGGGGTATTCAAACGGCATTCTGGCCAACGAGATCCATTCAAAGGACCGCCGAACGAACGCGGAGCGTGAACCGGGAAAATATGCCAACTTGGAAAATGAGATGTTAACGATATTTCTGTAGTGCTGGCCCGCAAAGCGAATAACCAGAGTTAGCACCATGTCCGCCGCTTCCGGCACAACCCCTCCCCCTGCGCCGGATTCCGATATCAGCGCACTCGAGCGGATCGCCAATGCGCGGCGCGCCAGCAGGGCAAGGCTGCAACAGGATGCCCAAGTCATGGCACGGACCCCCGCCCCTGTCGCTCCGCAGACACCCGAGCCTGTCCCGACGGTGACGCTTGACAAGATCGGTGATTTCCTTGAGCTCGATTTTCGACGCCTGTTTGTCTGGCTGCGTGCCGGGCTCGTCGTGGCATTGATGCTGGCAGTGGCAGGCGGCGTCATCGGCGCCGCCTATGGGTTGCTGAGCAAACAGCGCTATACCGTTACGACGGAAATCCTCATCAATCCCGCCAATTTGCAGGTTGTGGAGAACGATCTCTACTCGCAGCCGGGCCAGGTCGACAGCCAAATACTTAACGCGCGCAGCAAGCAGCGCATCTTGACCTCTGGCAACGTGCTTGCACGGGTAGTCGACGAACTCGGTCTAACCAACGATCCGGAGTTTTTCGACCCGGACCAGAGCGCCGCCACGTCTGGCGTTGCAGCGAATGGCGGCAAGTCCGATCCGAAGCTTATTGCTCAAAAAAGTCTTGCGGAGCGGGTCAGCGTCGCTGCAGACGAAACGTCGTTCGTCACAACCCTCGCGGTATCGGCAGAAACCACCGGCAAGGCGATCCTGATCTCGCAAGCCATAGTCAAGGTTTTCCAGGACGAACTGGCCAAGGCCGAAGCTGCTGGTGCCAGCCGTGCCGCAGCTGCTCTTGAGGGCCGGCTCGGCCAACTCAAGCGCGACGTGCAGGCGGCCGAAGAGAAGGTCGAGAGCTACAGGCGCAGCCGCAACCTGTCCTCCAGCAATGGCCAGCTTGTCAGTTCGCAGACAATGACGCAGCTCAATAGCGAAATTGGAGAGGCGCAATCGCGCGTCATCGCTGCGCAGGCAAGTTACGACGCTTTGGTTGCCTCCGGTGTCAATGGAGCCAATCCTGACCCCGCGGTTTCGGCAGCGCTCGCAGCACTGCGCGACAAGGCAAATAGCTTGCGACAGCAAATCGATTCGCAGTCCATGACCTTTGGTCCGCGCCACCCGACGATTGTCAGGCTGAGGACAGAATTCGAAACCGTCAGTTCTCAACTCAGGGTAGAGTTCTCCCGCACGGTCGGCACGGCAAAAGCCAACCTGGATAAGGCCAACGCCTCATTGGCTTCTCTCAGCGCCAAGATGAACGATCTGAAGAGCAATGTTTTCACCGACAGCGAGTCCCAGGTCGCCCTACGTGAGCTTGAACGCGATGCCGCCTCGAGAAGGACGATCTATGAAAGCTTCCTGGCTCGCGCGCGCCAAATCACCGAGCGCGAGCAGATCGACACCACCAATGTACAGGTGATTTCCACTGCGGTGCCGCCAAAGGGGCGGTCGTGGCCGCCCCGCACCCCGCTGACGGCAGGCCTGGGAGCTTTCGCAGGCTTCGCTCTAGGCATGCTGCTCGCCCTTGCCATGGGAATAGTGCGCGACGTGCGCCAGCCGCCGAACCGACCAAGCATCGACGTCCGCCGAGCCTGAATCCAGGCATGGCGAAGCGCATTGTTTTTCACATTGCCAGTCTCAGGGGCGGCGGCGCCGAGCGTGTCTTCGTCCTCATGGCGAATGAATTGGCATCGCGTGGCCACGATGTCACACTCTTTACCTGGAACGCGGAAGGGCCAAACGCCGCGCTGCGCTCCCCTGCCGTGCATCTGGTCGATTTCGACCTTCCCATCCGGGGAGAGGGTTACGGCAAGTGGGCGACGCTGAAAGGCATCGTGCGAAGCGCACGTTTGTTCGACCGCCTTGGTCCCCATGCGGTCTATAGCGCCCCGGAATTTGCCAATCTGGTCGTAGCGCTGGCGCTTCTCCTGGCGCGAAGCCGAGCGAGATTTTTTCCAAGCTTCCACGCGGCGGCCTCACTGCCTTCCAGCAGCCTCGGCGCGAGAATAGCGGTCTGGCTTTCCGCGCTGGTTGCAGCGCGCGCAACCAAAGCCATCGCCGTCTCAGTGGGTGTCGGCCGCGACATTGCGGTCCGCGGCTTTCCCAAATCCAAGGTTGTCGTCATCAACAATCCGCTGCCGCCGGCTGCGGCGCTCCAGCAAGATTCCTATGCATGGCAGGCGAAGCTGGCGACGATGGGCGATGGCCCGGTCATCGCCACCGCCGGGCGCTTGGTGCCGGTCAAGGATCATCGGACCTTGCTGCGGGCTTTCGCTATCCTGCGCGCCGGCCGCCGCGTTCGGCTTGTCATCTTCGGCGAAGGTCCGCTGGCTGCCGAGTTGCGCACCTATGCCCAGGAATCCGGTATCGGCGCCGATGTGCTCTTTGCTGGCTACGTCAACGACCCCGCGGCCTGTTATGCCGCAGCCGATCTGTTCGTCCTTTCCTCGATGAGCGAGGGCTTCGGCAATGTGTTGGTCGAGGCCATGGCTGCTGGCGTCCCGGTAGTCTCCACAGATGCGCCACATGGCCCGCGCGAGATTCTCGGTGACGGTCGTTTCGGCGCCTTGGTGCCGGTCGGCGATGCCGCGGCCCTGGCAAAGGCTATGGCTGATATGCTGGACCACCCCACTTCTGTCGCCATCCTGAAAAGCAGGGCAGCGGATTTCGAAGTTGAAAAGATCGGCGATCTGTACGAAGCGCTGCTCTAGCCAGGGAATTTCGCGCTGCGTTCGTTGAGGCAGCCGCTATCGCCATTTGCGTCGATGGATCAGCATCAGTGCATCGCCGTTGACCGGCCGAGCAGGATGGGTGCCAGATACATTGGAATCTGATAGCAGCCGAGGGGAGCAGCGGGTCGGTCACCGCGGCAGGAAGCGCGGGCGTAGGACCGCACGGCGATTCGTTTTTAACGGAGTGTTCGAATGAGACATGTGTGGCGTTGGTTCGGCCCGGTCGACAAGGTGACGATCGCGGATGCGCGTCAAGCCGGGGCGCAAGGCATCGTCTCGGCGCTACACCACGTTCCTCACGGCGCCGTCTGGCTGCCCGCCGAAATCGAAAGACGTCAGCGCGAAGTCGCGTCTTTGCCGGATGGAAGCGCAAGCGATCTGAACTGGGAGATTGTCGAGAGCCTGCCGGTTTCCGAAGCGATCAAGACGCAGGTCGGCGAGTGGCGCAGCCATATTGCCAACTACATTACATCGCTGGAAAACCTGGCGCGGGCCGGCATTTCGGTCATCTGCTACAATTTCATGCCCGTGCTCGATTGGACCCGCACCGATCTTGCCTGGCGCCTGCCGCATGGCGGCACCACCATGCGCTTCGATCTGATCGACTTCGCCGCATTCGACATCCAGATCCTGAAACGCCAAGGCGCGCTCGGCGACTACACACCGGAGATCGCCGCCGAGGCGGAGCGCCGATATGCGCAAATGGATGACCGTGCGCGGAAGATCCTGGCAAGAAGCGTCAATTCCGGTCTGCCCGGCTCGACCGAAGACACGTCTCTCGACGGTCTCAAGGCTCAACTGTCAAACTATGACCGCATCGACGCAACAACCCTGCGCCGGCATTTCGTCGATTTCCTGTCAGAGGTCGTGCCTACGGCCGAACGCCTCGGTCTGCGTCTCTGCTGCCACCCTGATGATCCGCCGTTTCCGCTGCTGGGCCTGTCGCGAATCATGTCGACCGAGGCCGACTACAGGCACATTCTGGACGCAGTCGACAGCCCGGCCAACGGCGCGACACTGTGCACGGGATCGCTCGGCGCAAGACCCGATAATGATCTGCCTGGCATGATCGGGCGGATGGGGCCAAAAATCCACTTCGCGCATCTGCGCAATGTGCGCAAGGAAGCAGCTGGCACCCCCTGCTCGTTCCACGAGGACGAGCATCTTGCCGGCGACACCGACATGGTGGCGGTGGTGGCGGCGCTGCTCCACGAGGAGGCGCGGCGCAAGAAGGAAGGACGCCAGGACGCCGTCATCCCGATGCGCCCCGACCATGGCCAGGATATCCTCGATGACCTGACGCGTGGGGCCCAGCCCGGCTATCCCGCCATCGGTCGGCTCAAGGGATTGGCCGAACTTCGCGGCGTCGAACATTCCATTCGAAAGTCGACAACAGCTTAATTCGCCGCGGGTCGGCCTCGCCCCCGGCCCATTTTGCGCGGACGGTTGTACATAATCGCAGTTTGCGGTTTCAGTCCGATTGCAATCCGCTAACATGCGCTAGTTATTGGTCCATCCACAGCCGGTATTGAGAGAAACTCTAGGCAGCGGTTGGGAATTCATATCCTGGGAGGAAATCACGATGAGAAAATTCGCCGCCGCCCTGGCCGCCGCCGCTACGCTGTATTCGTTCGCCGCGGGCGCGCAAACCTATCCCGAACGCACCATCACCGTCGTGGTGCCGTTTTCGGCCGGCGGCCCGACCGACACGGTCACGCGCCTCGTCGCAGAAGCCATGTCGAAGGATCTCGGCCAGCAGATCATCGTCGAGAATGTCGGCGGCGCCGGCGGCACGCTGGGCGCCGGTCGCGTCGCGCAAGCCGATCCCGACGGCTATACGCTGCTCCTCCATCACATCGGCATGGCGACCAGCGCGACGCTGTACCGAAAGCTCGCATACGACACGCTGAACAGCTTCGAATATGTCGGCCTCGTCACCGAGGTGCCGATGACCATCGTCGGCCGCAAGGACCTCGAGCCGACAGATCTGAAGGGGCTGGTCGACTACGCCAAGGCCAACAAGGACACCGTCACCGTCGCCAATGCCGGCATAGGCGCGGCCTCGCATCTGTGCGGCATGCTGTTCATGAGCGCCATCGGCACGCCGCTGGTCACCGTGCCCTACAAGGGCACCGGCCCGGCCATGACCGATCTTCTCGGTGGTCAGGTCGACATCATGTGCGACCAGACGACCAATACCACCAAGCAGATCCAGGGCGGCACGATCAAGGCTTACGCCGTCACCTCGCCTGAACGCCTCGAAGTTCTGCCGGACGTCCCGACAACGACGGAAGCCGGTCTCCCTGAGGTGCAGGTCGGCATCTGGCACGGCCTCTACGCGCCCAAGGGCACGCCGGCCGAGGTCACCGAGCGCCTGTCGAAGTCGCTTCAGGTCGCGCTGAAGGACCAGAATGTCGCTGCCCGCTTCGCCGAACTCGGCACCAAGCCGTCGCCCGACGCAGACGCGACACCGGCCGCGCTGAAGGCCAAGCTGGAAAGCGAGATCGCGCGCTGGAAGCCGATCATCGAAGCCGCCGGCCAGTACGCCGACTGATGTTTTAGGAAACGGGGCGCCACCAACGCCCCGTTTTCGCTTCGGCCCCGTTTCGCACTGCACCGGCGCGCCCGCGGCACGGGGCCTGGGAGGACGTCATGAAACCTTTCACAATAGACACGACCAACGGCATATGCGCCGCGCTGTTCATCTTTCTCGGCGGATTTTTCGCGCTGCAGTCGCTCGACCTCGAAATCGGCACCGCCTTCCGCATGGGACCGGGCTATTTCCCCCTGGTCCTGGCGATCGTGCTGATCCTGCTTGGCGCCGTCATCCTCGTCGAAGCGGTGCGCTTTGAGAGCGAGCCGATCGGGCATATCGCCTGGCGCGGCATGCTGTTCATCCTCCCTGCCCCGATCTTCTTCGGCCTGACCGTGCGCGGCCTTGGCTTCCTCCCCTCGATCTTCCTGACGGCGCTGATCGCATCCTTTGCCAGCGGCCGCATGAGGCCGCTGACCGCGCTCGTACTCTCCGCCGGCCTGACGCTGTTTGCGTTCCTCGTCTTCAGTTACGCGCTCGGCCTGCCGTTCCGCCGCTTCGGCCCGTGGCTGCAGTTTTGAGGAGATGAACATGGAACTCCTCGACAACCTCGCGCTCGGCTTTTCGACGGCCACGTCGCTGGCAAACCTCGGTTTCTGCCTGATCGGCGTCCTTCTCGGCACGCTGATCGGCGTCCTGCCCGGCATCGGCGCCACCGCGACCATCGCCATGCTGTTGCCGATCACCTTTCAGATCGGCGACCCAGTCTCCTCCCTGATCATGCTCGCCGGCATCTATTACGGCGCGCAATATGGCGGTTCGACCACCGCCATCCTCATCAACATGCCCGGCGAATCCTCGTCAGCAGTCACCGCAATCGACGGCTACCAGATGGCCAAGAACGGCCGCGCCGGGGCGGCCCTCGCCATCGCGGCGATAGGCTCGTTCTTCGCCGGCACGGTGTCGACCTTCCTCGTCGCCATCTTTGCCCCGCCGCTGACGGCGATCGCGCTGCAATTCGGCGCAGCCGAATATTTTTCGCTGATGATCGTCGGCCTCGTCTCGTCCGTCGCTCTCGCCCACGGCTCGATTGTCAAGGCGCTGGCGATGGTCGTGCTCGGCCTGCTGCTCGGCATTGTCGGCACCGACATCTACACCGGAACACCGCGCTTCACGCTCGGCATCCGCGAATATGCCGACGGGCTGAATTTCGTCGCGGTGGCGGTCGGCGTCTTCGGCGTCGCCGAAATACTGCGCAACCTCGAAAACGAGCACGAGCGCTCCGTGATGATCCGAAGGGTCTCCGGCCTGATGCCGACCCGCGAGGATTTTCGCCGCATGGCGGCGCCCATCGTGCGCGGAACGATCATCGGTTCGGCGCTCGGCATCCTGCCGGGAGGCGGCGCGATCCTTGCAGCCTTTGCCTCCTACACAGTCGAAAAACGCATATCGAAAAACCCCGGGGAATTCGGCAAGGGCGCCGTCGAAGGCGTCGCCGGACCGGAATCGGCCAACAATGCCGGTGCGCAGACCTCCTTCATCCCGATGCTGACGCTCGGCATTCCGGCCAACCCGGTAATGGCGCTGATGATCGGCGCGATGATCATCCAGGGCATCGTGCCCGGCCCCAATGTCGCGATCGAACAGCCGGCGCTGTTTTGGGGCATCATCGCCTCGATGTGGATCGGCAATCTGATGCTGATCATCTTGAACCTGCCGCTGATCGGGCTTTGGGTAAAACTCCTGACGATCCCCTATTACGTGCTCTTCCCGATCATCATGGCGTTCTGCTCGATCGGCGTTTACAGCGTCAACACCAACATCTACGACCTTTACGCCGTCGCCTTCTTCGGCTTGCTCGGCTATCTCCTGACCAAGCTGCGCTGCGAACCCGCGCCGCTGCTGCTCGGCTTCGTGCTCGGGCCGCTGCTCGAAGAAAACCTGCGCCGCGCCATGATTCTCGCGCGCGGCGACCCGACCACCTTCGTGACGAGGCCGATCAGCGCCGGCCTGCTCTTCATCGCGTTCGCCGTGCTCGTCATCGTCTTCCTGCCGGCGGTCAAGAAAAAGCGCGAAGAGGTGTTTGTGGAGGAGAATTAGCGAGAGTCACGCGGCCGCCTGGCTATGGGCGCGGCCGCCGATGCGGGCTCCGGTTTCCGAATCGAACAGGAAGACGGCGTCGTCCTGGAAGGTGATGCCGATCGGCTCATCCATATCGTAGTGCGCAGATTTGTCGGCCTTCACGGTTACGGTGGCGCCACCGAACTGGCAGGTGATCAAGGTATGATCGCCGATCAGTTCCACAGCGTAGACCCGCGCCGCGATCTTGCCCTCCGACGGGCCGGTGACCCGGCAATCCTCGGGCCGGAGGCCGGCAGTGACCTTGTTCCGGCTTTCGGCGACGCTGGTCGCAAATCGTCCTTCCGCGCAGGCGAAGGTCCCCTCGACCAGTTCGCCCTGGAGAAAATTCATCGGCGGCGAACCGATGAAGCCGGCGACGAACAGGTTCGCCGGATCGTCGTAGATCTGTCGGGGCGTGGCGATCTGCTGCACGACGCCACGATTCATGATCGCAACACGGTGAGCCAGGGTCATGGCCTCGATCTGATCGTGGGTGACGTAGATCGTCGTCACGCCCAGGTCGGCCTGCAGGCGCTTCAGCTCCGAGCGCATGTAGCCGCGCAGCTTGGCGTCGAGATTGGAGAGCGGCTCGTCCATCAGGAAGACGCTCGGCCGCCGCACCATGGCGCGGGCGAGTGCGATGCGTTGCCGCTGACCGCCGGAAAGCTGCCGTGGATAGCGGTCGAGGAACTCCTCAAGGTGGACTTTTACTGCGGCGCTGCGGACGGAGGCGTCGCGTTCGGTTCGCGGCACGCCCCGCAGCTTCAGCGGATATGCGATGTTCTCCGCAACCGTCATGTGCGGATAGAGCGCGTAAGACTGGAACACCATCGCCACGTCGCGATACTTGGGCAGCACGTGGGTGACGTCGCGGTCGCCGATGAGGACGCGACCGGAACTCACCGATTCAAGCCCGGCGATCATGCGCAGCGCCGTCGTCTTGCCGCAGCCCGAAGGGCCGAGCAGCACCAGGAACTCGCCGTCCTCGATCTCCAGGTCGAGCCCTTTGACCACCTCGACCGCGCCGAAGGCCTTGTAGATATCGGACAGCGTGACCCGCATACTAACTAGCCCTTCACTGCACCGACCAGCAGCCCGCGCGCGATGTGCTTCTGCAGGATGCTGGAGATGACGATCACGGGGGCGATCATCACGGTGATCAACACCGACATGTTCCACCATTGCGGCCCGCGCGTCGTGTTTTGTGCCGATACCAGCACCGGCATCGTCTGCGCGTCGACATTGGAAAGGAACAGAGCCAGCAGATACTCGTTCCAGGCAAGGATCAGCACCAGCAGGAAGGTCGCGACCAAGCCGGAACGCACCAGCGGCAGCGCGATGGTGAAGAACACGCGGAACTTGGAGGCTCCGTCTATCTGTGCACTCTCCTCAAGGTCGAGCGGGATGCCGGCGAAGAAATCGCGCGTCAGCCACACCACGATTGGCAGGTTGATGGCGGTGTAGGTGGCGATCAGCGCCACCTGCGTGTCAAGCAGACGCATCTGCTGGAACATCACGTAGATCGGCAACACGGCGACGATCGGCGGCATGATGCGGTTCGAGATGATCCAGAACTCAATGTCGTTGTTGCCGACCGCAAGCTGCGTGCGTCCAACGAGCGCGAACAGCGCAATGACGAAGAGAGCTGCCGCCATGACAATGGCGATCTCCCACCGCACGTCGAAAGTGGCCACCGCCACGATGATTGCGGTGAGCAGGATCAGGAAGATTGCGACGGCGGCGAGCTTCACCTGGAAGCGGATACGCACGAGCGCGTAGGCCGCCAGCGAACCGATCAGGACTGCGAGGAGCGTGCTGGCCACCGCGACGACGACGGAATTCATATAAGGGCGCAGTGTGTAATTCTGCACGAGCATGAAATCCCATGCCTGCAGCGAGGGGGCAAAGTCGACGAACGGGAGATAGAACGGCCCATTGTCGACCTCGCCAGGCCCCTTGAAGGAGGTGATCAACACCCAGTAGAGCGGAATCACCACAACCAGCGCCCACAGGAACAGCAGCGCATAGGTCACGACCCTGGCGACCGGCGCCTGGCTGTCGATCGAAGCCGGCTCGAACAGCCGGCGCGCCAGTGAGCGCGGCTCGGCGCTCATGCTTCGAACCGGCGCGCCGGCCGGACCACGAAGTTGAAGAACGAGACGCATACGATGGTCGAGATGAAGAGGAGCATGTAGCCGATAGCGGCCGAGCCGCCGAGATCCTGGGTGCGCCAGGAAATGAAGGAATGGAGCGTCATCGATTCCGTCGCCAGGCCAGGGCCGCCGCCGGTGAGCACGTTCGGCAGGTCGATGATCTTGAAAGCCTCGATAAGCCGGATCAGCACGACGGTAGCGGCAATCGGCGCGATTGCTGGCCAGGTAATGTCGCGAAAAATCTGGAAGCCGTTGGCCCCGTCGAGCCGTGCTGCCTCGACCTGATCGCGCGGCTGGTTCTCAATGGCCGCCAGCAGCACGATGAACATGAACGGCGTCCACTGCCAGGTGTCGCCGACCAACACCATGAGTCGCGCCGACCAGGCCTCTGTGGCCCACGACCACTCGCTGATGCCGAAAGCGCGCACGAGCGGGGCGAAGGGTCCCTTCTGCATGTCGGCGAGCATGCGAAATGTGTAGGCGATGCCGACCGGGGTCACCATCAGCGGGATGAAGAAGAGGACACGAAAGAAATTCCGGCCGCGGATAGGCTGGCCGCAGAGGAGCGCGAGGCCCAGTCCCAGTGCGAACTGCACGGATACGCCGACGAACACGTAGAGAAGCGTGTTGACGACAGTCCCTGGCACGCCGCCCGGCGCCATGGTGGCCAGCGCAAGCACCGCCAGGCCCATAGCCGTTGCCGTCGCGAGAAGCCGACCAACCACGCCGGCGATGGTCGGCCTGCCGCGCCGGAGATAGCGGGCGAGAAGAAAAAGCAGCCCTGCCGCGATCAACGCCAGCAAAGCGGATTGGACAAAGCCGAACGTGCCGAACTTGCCGAGCAGGTGATACTGCTGCGAGCCGACCAGAAGCTTCCGGAAGTTCAAAAGTCCGATGAATTTCAGCGTGAATCCGCCCGACGCGAGGGCAAAGCGCGAAAGCGCGAGATAGGCCGAGATGATGAGCGGAAAAATCGCGAAGCAGAGAAGCACGATGACGGCTGGCAGCACCATGATCCGGCCCGAGTGACCGTCCAGCCATTCGGCCCAGCTGCGGCGGTCGGCAGCTTCTGGCATAGTGTCGGTTGCGGTCATCATAACCCGGGAAAGTGTGGCAGGCATGAGACCCGGCGCGGATCGATGCCACGCCGGGTCGATTGCTTGGCCGCCTATTTGGCGCCGATGGTCGCCTTGTAAAGTTCGAGCTGCTGGTCTTTGCCAACCTCTTCGTTCAGCTCATTCCAGCCTTCCTCGACCGCCGCGACGGTCGCTTCCTTGTCGATTTCGCCGGCGAGGAAGCGCGAGACCGCTTCGTCGAGCACGACCTGCTGGTATTTCTGATTTTGTGGGATGCGCAGGTCGAGGATCATGTTCGGGCTGCTCATGCTGTCGTTGATCGCGCCCAGGTACACTTTAGCCTCCTCCTCGCTCATCCCGGCCTTCTTCCAAAGGTCGCTGTAGCTGAGCTGTGAGGTGCGGTACGGGTTGAAGCCGGTGCCGCCGACGGTCACGTCGGCGTTCGACTGTGCCGGCTGCGTCATGAATGAGAAGTACGCGTAGGCGGCGTCCTTTACCTTCGGATCGGCCGCCGCGTTGATGCCGCCGCCCCAGCCGCCAAAGGCGGCGAATGGTGCATGGTTCACGCCGTCGATCGCGTGCGGGCAGTTTTCTGCCGTGCAGGCCTCAAGCTTGCCGGTGTCCCAGTTCAGGACCTCCCTGGATCCGGGCATGATCGCCGCGCCCCATTTGCCCATCACCTTGGACTGCGCCGGATCGATCGAGATCGTGCCCACATCACCCCAGTCGAGGTTCAGCGCGCAGCGGCCGGAAGCGAAGAGCGGCCTTGTGTCGCTGACGTCGAGGTTCAGCTCGTCCGGCGGGCCGTACTTGGTCGATTCAGACAGGAAGTCGAGCGCCTTGCGGAAGGCGTCGTTGTTGACGAGCGGCGTCATGTCCTTGGTGTTGAAGAAGGTGCCCTGGCTGGTTCCCTTGGACTGGGTCATCGAGCCGACCACATCGGTGACGAACCAGTAGCTCTGCGCGTTGCGCTTCTTGGCGATGCACGAGCCGAAATCCGGCGTGCCATCGCCGCTCATGTCCTTGCCGTGCGTGGCCTTGGCGACTTCGAGATACTCGTCCCAGGTTTTCGGCACCGCCAGGCCGGCCGCTTCCAGCACGTCCTTGCGGTAGTACATCATGTGGAAGTCGCCATCGAGCGTGATCATGTAGGTTTTGCCGCTGTACTTCTCGGAGAAGTCCCGGAAGAACGCGCCCACATCGTCCTGCTGGATGTCCTTGTCGGCCTCGACCCGCGGCGTCAGGTCCTCGAGGTAGCCGCCGGCGATGTAGTCGACCATCCACTGCGGGGCGAACACGCCGGCGTCGACCGAGTTGGTGCCGCTCGCCCAGTCGGTGAGGATCTTTTGATAGAGATCCGAGAAGGGCACCGCGATGACATTGATCTTGGCGCCGGTGAGCGCTTCGAACTCGGGCGCGCGCCTCTGCAGCGGCTCCTGAATCGCACCGGTCTGCGTAATGACGTTCACGGTAACCCCCGCAAACGGCTTGTCCTGGGCAAAGGCAGGCGCGCCAACCAGCGCGGCAAAAGCCGAAAAGCCGGCCAGAAAGACCCCAATTCTCATCAGACTTCCTCCCGTGTTGACCGGGACTTGTTCCTGCGAAAACCAAGCCGCCGGTATCTCCCCGTCGGCTGCCGTCGCCAGAGCACGGCACCAACGCTCCTCAAGCACAATATCGGCATCGCGCAGCGAGTCCAGTGCCTTGCCGCAACGCCCAAAAGCATGCCCGTGACCCGAGGGTGCGCATGGTTTTGAGCGCCGGCGCCGGGAATCCCGTCACCGGTGCTCACCACCGTCGGCATGGGCGTCACTGCAGGTTGGTGTGGCGGTGCAACATCAGTCTGTGCGCGTCGGGTATCTGCTGCGCCAGGCCGAACACAACGCTGTCGAGCAGGATGAGGCAGGATTGCTCGAACAGGCTGCCGCCAAACTGTTTCGATTCCCCAACGGGGACATGCAGCGTGACATCGGCAATGCCGGCCAGGGTCCCGGCTGGCTTATGCGTCAGCGTAACGACCTTGGCGCCCTCCGCCTTGGCGATGCGGGCAAAGCCTGTGCTGACCGGCGTCTCTCCAGAGCCGGAGACGATCAGCAGCGCATCGCCCTTGCGGATCGATGGCGCCGATACCTCACCGACGAAATGCACCGTCCGGCCAAGATGCATGAAGCGCATCGCACCCATCTGCGCAACAAGGCCGGAGCGCCCCTGCCCGAAAAAGAACCATCGCTGGTGAGGGTCATCGAACGCCTGCACCAGCCTTGCGAACGCGTCGGCGTCGACCCGGCCAAGAAGGTTGGTTATCTCCTGTCCCACGGCCAGCCACGGCCTGGATTGGGCAATCTGTCGCGAATCCATCGGGCTATCTCTTTCGGGTTTGCGGATTCTGTGATGGCGCTGCCAACCACCAGGATTTCGGGCTCGACTGCGATCACCGCTTGCAGCGTGTCGGGGCCGATCCCGCCGGCGAGCGAAACCAGAAAGCCGCGATCGTGCATCTTTCTCACGGCGTCGATATGTGACGTGGAGGTGTTGCCCGCCAGCCGCGCATCGGTTGGCGAGTGGACCGCGATGTAACCGAAGCTTTCGGGGAAGACAGCATTCAAGGGAAGCAATTCTGCCTTGTCCGCCTCGGTGATGGTGTCGACGACGACCGTCGCGCCGAAGGCGGCGGCACGTCTTCCCACTGCTTCATGTGTGGCGGACGAAGCACACGACAGCACCGTCATGAACGCGGCACCGGCGCCGAATACCATATCAGCCTCGAGCTGGCCGCCGTCGACGGTTTTGGTATCGGCCAACACCATGATTTCAGGGCAGAGCTCGCGCGCCGTGGTGATGGCCGAGAGGCCGAGGTGTTTCAGCAACGGCGTCCCGATCTCGATAATGTCGGCAAATTCCTTCATCTGCGGGAGCAGAGCCAGGTGTTCAGGCTTGTCTAAGGCGACTTGGAGGAGCAAGGCGGCTCTCTCGGATTGCTTAAGACAGCGGATGCGGCATGACGCCCAACCCACTGTCGTGTGCTTCGTAGTCCAGATCTGCCATAATCCAGCAAACTCCAAGCTGGTCTGCATAGGGAGAGCAAATCGTACCCTGCAAAGCAAGTGGTTCTTGTCGAAAGCAGGAGGTGCGGGCCAGATCAGCGCCAACGCCACAGCAATGCAGTATGAGGTAGTCCTTTGACGAGATTGTTTGAGCCCATTGGATGCAAGGTCGACCTGTCGACCGGTGCGATGGCAAATGCAACCGGCAGCTACCAGAAGCGCTTCCGCGATCTGGACGGGCTCTACGCCGATGCCGCGGCCTTCGAAGCCATGCGCGCGACATGGGGCGAGCGCATCGTCTACGAGGTCTCCGAGTTCCGACCGACCGAGCAGTCGGGCGACCTGATTTTCGGCGTCACGCGCATGGCGCCGGGCAAAGTCGGCGACGAGTATTTCATGACGCGCGGTCATACCCACAAGCAGGCCGACCGGCCCGAGATCTACTATGGCCAGAAGGGGCACGGCCTCATGCTGATGGAATCGCCGGAGGGCGAGGTCCGGATCGTGCCGATCGATGCCCAGACCGTCTGTTATGTTCCGCCGTTCTGGATCCACCGCTCGATCAATATCGGGGACGACGATCTGGTGATGCTGTTCTGCTACCCCGCCGATTCAGGGCAGGACTACGAGATCATCGCGAGATCGGGAGGCATGCGCTCGCGCGTGGTCGCCGACGATGGAGGCTGGAGGCAAGTCGACAACCCGGATTGGCGACCGCGTGACGCAAAGCTGATCTCCGCCCTCTATGGGCAACAATCCGGCACGGTGCCGGCATGAAGGCTCGCTTCGAGATCGCTGCTTCACTTCGCAGTGCTGCACTGCGCGCGGAGAAAATCCGGGAGACCGGCAAATGAGCCGCTATCGGCCGGCTACCCAGCCGACATTCTATTTTATCGGCGTCACGACGACGAGCAGTTCGATCATGCGGGTTTTCCCCGCATGGGCACGCTACCTCGGACTGAAGGATGCGGTTCTCAAGGGCATCGACTTTCCGCTCCATGCCGATCCGGACGCCTACCGTCAGGTCGTCTCCTTCATAAGATCCGACCCGCTGTCGCTTGGCGCCCTCGTCACCACGCACAAGATCGATCTTTTCAACGCAGCGCGCGACCTGTTCGACGTGATCGATCCGCACGCCCGCCTGATGCACGAGACCAGCTGCCTGTCGAAGCGGGGCGGCAAACTCATCTGCCATGCCAAGGATCCGATCTCGTCGGGCCTTGCGATAGACGGTTTCATTCCGGCGGGACAGTTCGCGGCCACCGGCGCGGAAGTCCTGTCCATGGGCGCCGGCGGATCGACGATTGCGATCACCTGGCACCTGATGCGCAAGGAACGTGGGCCTTCGCGCATCATTGTCACCGACCGTTCGCAGCCGCGTCTCGACGAAATCGAGCGCATCCACAGAGACATGATGTCGACGGTCGAGCTCGAGTATGTCCTGGCAGACCGGCCCGAGATCAATGACGAGACGTTGGCGGCGCTGAAACCAGGCTCGCTGGTGATCAACGCGACCGGACTTGGCAAGGACGCCCCAGGCTCGCCGATCACCGATGACGCCGTGTTCCCTAAGCGCGGCATTGCCTGGGATCTCAATTATCGCGGCGACCTGATCTTCCTCGACCAGGCAAGGCGGCAGCAGGCCCGCCAGCAGTTGCAGATCGAGGACGGTTGGACGTATTTCCTGCATGGCTGGACGCAGGTGATCGCAGAGGTCTTCGACATCGCGATCCCGGTGTCGGGGCCGGATTTCGACGAGATGTCGCGCATCGCCATCGAAGCGGCGAAAGCCTAATGCCGTGGAACGCATTCTCGTCATGCCGCTCGCTCTGACCGATAGATAGAGGATCACATGTTTGCCCATCTCAGGAGTCTCTCGAAATGAGCGGCGAACTTTTTCTCGCCATCGATGTCGGCACCGGCAGCGTCCGCGCCGCACTGATCGATGTCACCGGCAAGATCCTCGAACTTGCGTCGCGAGAGCACGACCAGATCGTGCCGGAATTCGGCTGGGCCGAACAGCGGCCGGTCGACTGGTGGGAGGGTGCGCGAGCGAGCGTCAAGACGGTGCTGGACCGCGTCGATGGCGCCCGCGAAAACATCTCCGCCATCTGCGTCTGCGGGCAGATGCACGGGCTGGTCCTGCTCGACGCGCACGGAGCGCTGACGCGCGACACAGCACCGCTCTGGAACGACAAGCGCACCATCGATCACGTACGTCGCTTCGAGGAAGCGAACGAGCCGGACAGCCATCTGCCCGAAAGCGGCAACACGCCGACCCCCGCATGGCCGGGTTTTAAACTGCAATGGGTCCGAGACAACGATCCCGCCGCATACGCCCGCAGCGCAGTCGCCATCATGCCGAAAGATTACATCAACTACCGGCTGACCGGCGAGATCGCTATGGATACAGGCGACGCATCCTGCAGTTTCCTCATGAACCCGGAGCGGCTCGACTGGTCGCCGGTGATGATCGAACGCATGGGTCTTGACGCCGCCAAGCTGCCGCCGATCCGCAATCCGCTGGATATCCTCGGCCACGTCACCAAACAGGCGGCGCGCGACACCGGCCTGCGCTCTGGAACCCCAGTGCTGGTCGGCGGCGCCGACTATCCGGTGGCACTGCTCGGCTCAGGCGCTTGTCGGCCGGGACTGGGTTCCGACAGCACCGGCACGGGCGCCATCATCACTGTTATCGCGGAGAAGCCGCTGCTTGACCCGGAAATCTCGAACGTTGCGACGATCGAAGGCAACTGGGCGCAGTTCGTGCTGCTGGAGACCGGCGGCGACGGCATGCGCTGGGCACGCCGTGCCTTCCACGGAAACGCGCTGTCCTACGACGAGATCGTCGCCCGCGCCGCCGAGGCGCCTGCCGGTTGCGACGCACTGCTCTTCATGCCCTTTCTCACCGG
This sequence comes from Mesorhizobium sp. WSM4807, assembly GCF_055811615.1. Lineage (NCBI taxonomy): Bacteria > Pseudomonadati > Pseudomonadota > Alphaproteobacteria > Hyphomicrobiales > Phyllobacteriaceae > Mesorhizobium > Mesorhizobium sp. WSM4807. The sequence continues at coordinate 121,123 of NZ_JBVVQY010000007.1, read as the reverse complement.
AGAGCGCCTGGGGCGCCATCGCAACGCCCGCGCACAGTTCTTCGGATTGGGCGCCGGGCATGGCATGGAGCATCTGCACCGCTCGATCCTGGAAGGCGTCGCCTTTGCCATGACGCGCCACATCCGCATCATGGAACAGGCGTCAAACAAGCCGCTGGAGCGGGTCATCGCCGCCGGCGGCGGGGCGCGCGCCGAACTCTGGCTGAAGATCAAGGCAAGCGCCTTCAACATTCCGATCCTGGTTCCGCGGGAGCCCGAATGCGGCATTGTCGGCTGTGCCGCGATGGCCGCGACGGCGACAGGCCGCTTCTCACGCGTCGAACAGGCGGCCGAGCGCTTCGTGAGCTACGGCGCCGAAATCCTGCCGGACCCCAGATGGGCCGAGACCTACAGGCGCACCCAACCCGTTTTCGACAAGCTCTACCATCACAGCCAGCCGCTCTACGACGACATTGACGCCCTGGCGGCCGCCACGCGGCCGACGCAGCCGTGACGCCTGCGATCGGCCAATCCACAGCGGGATTTCATGACGACAATAACTTTAAGCGCGTCGCATCAATCCTTACAGAGGCGACGCGCGCACCTCAGGCCTGCCGAACCCTGCCTGAAGCGACGGACTTGGCAATCACGCACAGCAGCTCGAACATCATCGTCGCCCCCCGCGAGCGCCGCCATCCCGCCAAGATCAACGGCGGTGCGGCGCGTTCCTCGCCTTGCACGTGAGCACGGAGGAGCTGCCACGAGCCGTGGACGATCTGTGGAGCGATCCGATGCATCCCGTCTGGAATGCATCGGACGATTGAGTCAGTTGTGGCGGATTTCCGTTCCCAGCACCTTCAGGCACTCGCGGATGAACGCGGCAAGTGCGGTCCAGCCCTTTGCCGAGACCATCGTTCCGTCGACATAGGCCTCAGTCGGGGACAGGTCGATATAGGTTCCACCGGCGAGGGTCACTTCCGGCTCGCAGGCAGCCAGCGCACCTACTTTCTTGCCACGCACGACGCCGTCGACCGCGATCAGGATCTGGACGCCATGGCAGATCGTAAAGATCGGCTTCTCGTTTTCGTGGAAATGGCGGACTATCGCCTGCACGCGCTTATCCGTGCGGATGTACTCGGGGCCACGACCGCCCGCGCAATAGACTGCATGATACTGGTCGAGCTGTTTTTCAGCCTCCGAAAAGGTCTTGTTCATCAAAGCATAGTGGCCGGGTTTTTCGGTGTAGGTCTGGTCACCCTCGAAATCGTGAAGCGACGTCTTGATCAGGTCTCCAGCGTTCTTGTCAGGACAGACAACGTGGACGATGTGGCCGACGGCCTCCATCGCCTGCTGATAGACGAAGATCTCGTATTCTTCGGTAAACTCACCGGTCAACATCAGTATTTTCTTGCCTGGCATGGTCGGTTCCTCGTTTTGTGAATGGAAGGGTTTTGTGAATGGAAGGGGGGCGGGCATTGCGCTCGTCCGGCGGCGCGGGTCTCAGAAAAGGGGATCCGGGATGTCCCGGGCGTTTGCCTGCGTGATCAACGGTGCATTCAGCTTGACGGCGCCGCTCCCGACGGTGACGAACATCGTGCCAGTCTCAATCGAAGGCCGGCAGCAAACGATCACGAGAATGCTCGATATGACGGCGCATCGCCTGTTCCGCCGCAGCGGGATCGGAGGCAGCGAAGGCGGCCAGGATGGCCTCATGCTCGTCGAGCGCTTCCTCGGTGACGCGCGAATGGAACATCAGGCGGAAGATGTGGAAGTGCGTATGCTGGAACGCGAGAGTCTCGCGCACGAGATCATTGTTTGCAAATTCCATGATCCTGTCGTGGAAAATGGCGTCCTGCCGCGCAAAGTTGGAGTAACGCAGGCGTTCATCCTTGCCTTCGCGGCGCGCCATGCCTCCTGCGGACTCCCGAAGCACCGCAAGTTTCGTCTCATCCATCAATGCGGCTGCTTTGGCCGCCCCATGCGGCTCGAGCAGCAGGCGAAGCTCATAGAGTTCGTCAAATCGGCGCTTGGTTATCTGCGGCGCGGCGCGGTAGCCGATCAAATGTGTCTTCAGCACAAGGCCTTCGCCTTCGAGGCGGCCAAGCGCTTCACGGATTGGCGTGTGGGATACTTCGAGTTCCTTGACCAGACTGTCGACGGTGATCCGTGAGCCAGGCGCGATCTTCAGCGACATGAGTTGCGCGAAAATTGCTTCATACACGTCCTCCACCAGGCTGTTGGATCGCTGGATGCGTCCGCTAGCGGGGCCGACTTCTCGGGCATTGCTTACGTTCGTGACCTGCATCTTTGCCTCTTGACAGGATCACTGGCTAACACGATGCTTCGTTCAATACAATCCTATATCCTATACGATTTAATAGAGGATATTTTAGGGCCGCAACAAGCTTTCGCTTTCCACTCCCAACCTCATCGAGAGACGCTGAACATGAGCCTTTTCGCTGCCATAAGGTTGCCGCGTGAAATCCTCTTCGGGAAGGGCCAGCGCCATGTCATTCCAACCGTTGCGGCCAGGCTGGGCGGTCGCGCTCTTGTCTGTACGGACGAGCGCTTTGCCGCAACCGTCGCCTTCGCAGAGATCATGGCGGCGCTCGAAAGCGCATCGATCGATGTGCTGGTGCACGACCGTGTGCTGCCCGATGTGCCACGAGACACGGTTGCCGTCTGCGTAGAGGTGGCACGACAGTTTGCGCCGGACATGGTGATCGGCATCGGAGGCGGCAGTTGTCTCGACATGGCCAAATGCGCCGCGTTGCTCATCAGTCACGGCGGCCTGCTCCAGGACTACTACGGCGAGTTCAAGGTGCCTGGTCCGACGCTGCCGTTGATCGCGGTGCCAACGACAGCCGGCACCGGCTCGGAAGTGACCCCTGTCGCGGTGATCTCCGATCCGGATCGCACCTTGAAGGTAGGCATCTCCAGCCCGCATCTGATCGCGGCAGCCGCCATCTGCGACCCGGAACTGACGATGACATGTCCCCCGGGACTGACGGCGATCGCGGGCGCAGACGCGCTGACCCATGCGATCGAGGCTTTTACCGCCGTCAGGCGCGGCACTGACCCCAGCCTGCCGCAGAGCCATGTCTTCATCGGCAAGAGCGCGCTGACCGATCATTTTGCGCTGCTCGCGATCAAGCTGCTTGGCCGCAGTCTCGAGAAGGCATACCGCGACCCCGCCGACGAGGACGCTCGGGACGATGTGATGATGGGCGCGCTTGCAGCCGGCTGCGCGTTCGGTACGGCCGGAACCGCGGCGGCGCACGCGGTGCAATATCCGGTCGGCGCCCTTACTCACACCGCTCACGGGCTGGGTGTCGCCACCATCTTGCCGTATGTCATGAAGTACAACCGGGCCGCCGCGGCCGCCGAGATGACCGAGATCGGCCTCGCCCTTGGTCTCGACGGGAAGGACCGGAGCACCGGTGAGATGGCCGACGCGGCGATCGACGAGGTCGGCCGGCTGTTTGGAGCGATCGGGATCACGCCTTCGCTGGCCAAGCTCGGGCTTCCCGCCGACAAGCTCGATTGGACGGCCGAACAGGCGCTCGGCATTGACCGTCTCATCAAGAACAATCCGCGTCCATTCGATCTGGCAGCCATGCGGGGCCTGATCCAGGCCGCCTATGATGGCGACCTCGCCGCCTGTGTCATGTGAGCAATCGAGGAGCAGGCCATGAACATATCTCATCAGGTGCTGGAGGACGAGCAGGACACTGCCGGCTTCCATAGATTCTCCCACGGCTTGTATATCGGCGGCCAATGGCGGCAATCCGCCGACGGCAGGGAAATCCAGGTCGTGGACCCTTCCACGGAAGCGGTGATCGCCGCGGTTCCCGATGCGACGATCGAAGATGCTGCAGCCGCTGTGGAGGCTGCGGCCAGGGCCGCCGATGGCTGGCGCACAACGGCACCCCGCAAGCGTTCCGAAATCCTCAGACGTTGCTTCGAGCTGATGACGCAACGTTCCGAGACGCTGGCAACCCTGATCTCGCTGGAAAACGGCAAGGCACTGCGGGACGCGCGTGGCGAGATCGCCTATGCTGCGGAATTCTTTCGCTGGAATGCCGAGGAAGCCGTTCGCATCACCGGTGAATTCGGGACTGCGCCTTCCGGCACGAACCGGATCGTGGTCGACTACGAGCCCATCGGCATCTGCGTCCTTGTCACACCCTGGAACTTCCCTGCCGCCATGGCGACGCGCAAGATCGCGCCCGCCTTGGCTGCCGGATGCACGGTAATTTTGAAGCCAGCCAGCGAGACCCCGCTCACGGCCTACGCGCTTGCCGCGCTCTACCAGGAAGCAGGCGTTCCGCCAGGTGTGGTGAATGTTCTGACAACCTCCAATCCCGGCCCTGTGACGGCTGCGATGCTGGCCGATCCGCGCGTGCGGAAACTCTCCTTTACCGGCTCGACTTGTGTCGGGCGCGTTCTGCTGGCCGAGGCCGCAAAGCACGTGGTTTCGTGTTCGATGGAGCTTGGCGGCAACGCGCCATTCCTTGTGTTCGATGACGCGGATCTCGACGCGGCGGTCGATGGGGCGATGGTGGCGAAGATGCGCAACGCCGGCGAGGCCTGCACGGCTGCAAACCGCATCTATGTCCAGTCCGGCGTTTACGATGCCTTTTGCGAAAGCCTCGCCAGGCGGATGTCGGCACTCAAGATCGGCGCTGGCACGGACGCGGCCACGGAGTGCGGGCCGATGATCACCAGGAAGGCCGTCGACAAGATCGACCGTCTGGTCAACGATGCTGTCGCCCGTGGCGCGCGGGTGCTGTGCGGAGGCAAGGCAGGCTCGGGAACGGGATACTACTATCCGCCGACCGTGCTCTGCGACGTCCCGGCCGAGGCGGAGATGGCGCATGAGGAAATTTTTGGGCCGGTGGCGCCGATCTCGAGATTCGAAACGGAAGCCGAAATCATCGCGCGCGCCAACGCCACCGAATATGGTCTTGCCGCCTACATCTATACGCGCGATCTTGCGCGTGGAATGCGGGTGGCATCCAGGATCGAAGCCGGGATGATCGCACTCAACCGCGGCCTGATGTCCGATCCGGCAGCACCGTTCGGCGGGGTCAAGCAGAGCGGCCTCGGCCGCGAGGGCGGCCAGCATCACGGCATTGCCGAGTTCATGGAGGCGAAGTACCTCGCCATCAGCATCTGAGCGGAGGAAGAGTGCAAAGCGATCCGTTCCGCATCCGCGACCATGTCGCCGATTTCGATCAAATCGTCCAGGACATCGTTCATCGCAGCAAGGCTGTTCGCGCAACCATTCCGATGACTGCCGACGTCGCCTATGGGCCGGATCAGACCGAAACCATCGACCTGTTCTTTCCCCCGGGCAAAAGAAGCGGCCTGCCGGTGCACATGTTTATCCATGGCGGCTACTGGAGAATGTTCTCCAAGCGCGACTACTCATACGTCGCGGCGACGATTACCCAGGCCGGCGCGATTGCCGTCATCGTCGACTATGCTCTGATGCCCAAGGTCAGAATGGCGACGATCGTCGACCAGGTGCGCCGCGCCAAGCAGTGGGTTCTGGCCCATATCGCCGACCACGGCGGAAACCCGGCAGACCTGACCGTCAGCGGTCATTCGGCCGGGGCACATCTTTCAACGTTTCTGTTCAACAGCGACCATACCCCATCGAATGTGCGGGCCGCCCTTCTGCTTGGCGGGCTCTACGATTTGAAACCGCTCCAGAATTCCTTTCTCGCCAACGAGATTGGAATCACCGATGCGGAAGTCGCCATGTTTACACCTCTTGCCTATCGGCATGATCCTCAAACCAGGGCGACGGTTCTGGTCGGAGCCAATGAGACGCCGCCTTTCCATCAGCAAGCAGATCGATTCAAAGAGCACCTGCTGCAGCATGGTTCGCCGGTAATTTCGCTTGTTCTCACCAACCGCAACCACATGGACAGTGTCAGAGATCTCGGCGTGCCTGAGAGCCAGCCGGGGGATTGCCTGACGAAACTGATTGCCAAAGACAGCCGCTAACCCTCCCCGCAGACATGCCGGCCATGGCGGCTTAACCGCAATGCCGTCTGCATCCAATCGGGCAGTAGCTGGAGACGGACGCGCCCCCTTTGGCTCACCATGATATGAAAATATGTCGCTGGTCGGAATTGCTCCGCCAGTGACACCCGTCAGACCGCCCTGAGATACTCGACCCATTGCGGGGTCTGCATCACCGAGCGCGCGCGCATATATTTCCACGCCCCGTATTTGTAGAAATCGAAATCGAGCGCCGATACGACGTTTTGCACCATCGCCCAGGTTCCCCACTTCACATCGGCGAGCACCTTGTGCACGACCAGGCGAGCTTTCAACCGTGGATCGAACCTGCCGAAATATTCCTCGATGACCTCGGCCTCGACCGCATCGGAGAAGAACATTTCTCCGCACCAGATGCCGAGTTCGTAACAGCGGTCGTTGTTTGCCGCATACTCGTAATCGATCAGCATCATCGACCGGTCGGGCGCGATCATGAAGTTTCCCGGCATCGGATCGTTGAAGCACGGCACAAGGTCGATGCCCGAAGCCTCGAGCGCCGCCCGCGCCAGCCTGTACTGGCGATGCAGCCAGGCAAAATCCGCGGGCAGTGCGCCTCCGAGCTCACGCACCTGATCGACATGCTCGTCGATCATGTCGAAGACGGTCTTGGTCAGCGACAGCAGGCCCGAATCGTTGAAGCGCCGATAGAGACCCAGCACCGAGCGGCGTACAGCCGGGTCGAGGAAATCGCGGTTGGTACAGGAGCGCCGTCCCTCCATGAAATCGGCGATCTCGACGCCGCGTTCGTCCAGATAGGCGTAGACCGCGGGTCCGATACCGAGCGAGTGCGCGCGCCGGCTCGCCTCCGCCGCCGCTTTTCGGTCGATGAACATCTCGGTGCCTCGGCCCGGAACCTTCACGAAATAGCTCCCTGGCTGTCCCGCGATGCGAACGCGCCAGTTGGAATTGCTGATGCCGCCATGCACCGGCCCGTAGCGGAGATCGCGGCCGGCCCATGGTTCGACGGCACAGATGACGGCCTCGATCTCCCGCTCGGCTTCGCTCACCGCCTCGCCCTGCCGCTTCTCAATCATGTAGGGCCTCCTTGCAGCCGCTCAAAGCCGTCTCAATTTCAGTTCGAAGTCAGGATGGCGAAGAGCCATCCGGCAGCGCAGCAGGCGCCACTGTGCGTATTTCAGAAACTCGATGTCGCCGCGCGGCGATGTCGAGTTCATAAGCATCCCCCAGAGCCCCCACATCAGATCGTCCGCAACCGCATAGGCACGGCAGCGGTCGAGGGAAGCCTGACGGAAAGAGCCCTCGAACACCTCAAGCGCCGGCCGCATCTCTTCTTCGAAGGGAAAGGCCTCGTTGAGCAAAATGCCGATCTCGTAGAAGGGATCGACATTACGGGCGTCGTCGAAATCGACGAGCTGAACCGCCCCGTCTTGGCTTATGATGACGTTGGAGGCGAGGCCGTCGGCGTGGCTCGGCCGGACATCGTAACCCGCAGCCGTAATCGCGCGCTCGATCTCGCGGACGCCGTCGAGCATCCACCAAAGCTCATCCGGGCGGTCGACGCCAGCGGCTTGGCAGGCGTTGTCCAGCACCCGGATCCTATCGAATACCGTCCAGGACAAAGCGAATGGCCGCGCCCCGTGGATCGCCTTTTTGAGCGCGATGACCTGTTCCATCACGTCCGCCCGTCGCAGATCGTCCATGCGCGCTGTCTTCCAACCGGGCGGCAGGAGATCGAAGACGATCGCGTCGGCGTCTCGCGCAAAATACCGGGGACTTGGCGTGCAGCCCAGTCCGGCCGCGATGGAGGCGGCTTCAAATACGGCTTCCAGATCGACGAACGCCTTCTGGTCGAAGTTCACAATCTTCAGGAAATAGGCCGGAGACGGCTGGTCGACCGCCACTAGCCATGCTTCGCTGTCGACGCCGCGATGCGAGGGCGATGCGATACCCGGAGAGGCGGGCGCAAAACCGATCTGTTTTCCCGTCCAGTCGGCAATAGCGGTGAGCGCCGCCTCGGCACGAACTTCCGCGGGGGTGGAGGCTTCGCCGATCGTCTTCATCGTCTGGCCCTTCAGCTCTTCAGGACGTTGCCGTCGACGCAGAACCGCCACAGCATTCCCGCGAGCAGTTCCGTCCCCAGGAGCCGGTCTTCGGGCGTGGTGAACTCCGTCGGGTGGTGGATGACACCGCCGACGCTCGGCACTCCGATAACGATCGCCGGCGTCACCGCCGACATGCTGACGGCATCGTGCCCACCGATCGTGTCGAGCCGCAGCACCGTCTGCCCGAGCGATTTGGCGGTCTGTTCGGCGAGATCGATCAGCCCGGCGTCGAATTCTCCTGCCCGCCTCCGGTCTATGGATCGGACTTCGAAATACGTGTGGGCGCGCGCAGCGCAGGCTGCGATCTTCTCCTTCAGTTCCGCTTCGGCCGACGCCAGAAGCTCGGCGCTTCCCGACCGCAGTTCGATGAACATCACCGCCTCTGCCGGCACCACGTTCGGCGAATTCGGATGGACTTCCAACCGCGCCGCCGAGGTGTGCAGATCCTGGCCGGCCTTGTCGGCCATGTCCCTGAGTTCGGCGATCAGATAGGCGGCAGCGAGCAGCGCGTCCTGCCGCTCGGCCATCGGAGTCGGGCCGGTGTGGGCCTGCCGACCGAGATAGGCGAGGCGATATTTGACGGCACCCCAGAAACGAGTGAATGCCCCGATCCGCAGGCCGGCCTTCTCGAGATGGGCTGAACCCTCGATGTGGATCTCGATCAAGGCGTCCGGCACCACGCGAGCGGCCTTGCCCGCATAGCCAATTTCCGCCAGCGCCTCGGCCACCGAAACGCCGGAGCCGTCCCGGCGCGCCAGCGCGAAATCCAGATCGATCTCGCCGGAATTGACGCTGCTGCCAAGCAGGCTGGGCTGGAATCGCGCACCTTCCTCGTTGGTCCAATTGACGATGACGAAGTTGCATTTTGGCGTGATGCCGGTTTCGGCCACCCGGCGCCGGATCGCCTCTATCGCGCTGCAGGCGGCGATCACCCCATAGGCGCCGTCGAAACGGCCACCATTCGGCTGACTGTCGAGATGCGACCCGCACATGATGCAGGGCGCATCCTTGCCGGCCCAGTTGAGAAATCCGTACATGTTGCCGATCGCGTCGACCTCAAGGCGCAGACCTTCCTGCGCGACCCATGCAGCCAACCAGTCGCGTGCCAGTCCGTCCGCGTGGGACAGGGTCAGTCGCGTCATCGAGCCGTCTGGACCACCGCCGAAGGCGGAAACCTCATCCATCATCCGATGGAGGGCTTCGGCATCGATGCCGGGGAAAGCCGACGGGTCCTTGCGAATTTCAAGCATAGAGCACCTTTACCTGCGCCTGATCCATTTGCGCGGCGAAGTCCGCCTTGAGGGGAGCGTCGGTGATCAGGATGTCGACGTCCCGGAATTCGTATGTACAGATGGAGCCCTGCCGGCCGAACTTGCTGCTGTCCGCCAGCATGACACACTGTTTGGAGTGCTTTCGCAGCGCACGGCGAATGTTCGCCTCGTCCTGTCCGAGGTCCATGAAGCCGAACCTGCTGTCGACGGTTGCAATGCTGACGAAGGCGATGTCGAACAGGTGCCGCGTGACGAGATCGACCGGATCCTGACCCATGAAGGCCCGGTAGCTCGCCCTGACGTCGCCGCCGACCGCCACGAGATTGGGATGTCCGGCATCGGCGAGCAGCGCGACGATGTCGAGCGAGTTGGTGTAGACGGTGATATCCGGCCAGTTCCTCAGATGCTTGGCGAAGGCCAGCGTCGTCGTGCCGGTGTCGACGAAGATCTTGATATGGTCTCTGAGCAGGGTCGCCGCGCATTCGGCGATGCGCGCCTTCTCGCGCGCGTTCAGCCGCATCCGGTCGGCGATGGGCTCGTCGGCGTCCGGGCGCGGCTTGACGCCACCGCCATAGATGCATCGCAGGTGCCCCTCGAGTTCCAGTTGCTTCAGGTCGCGACGCACCGTTTCCCGGCTGACATGGAAATGCTCGGCGAGTGCCTGCACCGATACGCGCCCGTGCTTCTCGAGTTCGGCAAGTGCGTATTGCAAGCGATCTTCAGGATCGCTCATGCGGATTTCGCTTCCATCGGTATGTTCCTCCCCGTTTTTTCTTGTTCATCATGCGGCGGCGCGGGCCCCCTGTCTTTCAACGAGGAAGCAGGCCGCCAACTCGCCGTGATTTCGCACCGTCAGCGTCGGGCTCTCGGCATGGCACCTGTCGAAGGCATGCGGACAGCGGCTGGCGAAACTGCAACCCGGCGGCAGGTCGATTGGGCTCGGCGGCTCTCCTTCGAGCAGGCAGTCCTCCGGCTTGTAGCGGCGCTCCTCCAGTGTCGGAACCGCGCTCAACAGCGCCTTCGTGTACGGATGCCCGGGATCGAAGAAAAGACGCTCATTGTGGGCGATCTCGACCACCTCGCCGAGATACATCACGGCAACCCGGTTACAGACGCGGCGGACCATTGCAAGGTCATGCGAAATGAACACGTAGGTCAGGCCGTGCTGGGCCTGCAGTTTTTCGAACAGCGCCAGCAAGCGGAACTGCTCGGTCTGGTCAAGCGACGACAGCGTCTCGTCCATGATGAGCACTTTTGGCTCGAGCACCATGGCGCGGGCGACATTGACGCGTTGGCGTTGGCCGGCGCTGAGCCCAAGCGGCAACTCATCGTAGAAGTTCCCGGGAAGCTCGACCTCGGCCATGACCGCCAGCACGCGTTCGCGTATCTCCTTCGCATTGCGCATGCCGTGCACACGCAGCGGATCCTCCAGGATCGCGCCGATCGATGTCCGCGGCGGCAGAGAGTTGAACGGATCCTGCAGCACCAGCTGAAAATCGCGCCGGAACTTCAGCAGCGTCTTGCCCCTCAGTTTCGAAAGATCCTCGCCATTGCAGATGACGCTGCCGCTGTCAGGAAACTCCAAGCGGCTGAGAAGCCTCATCAAGGTGGACTTACCGCAGCCGGACTCGCCGACCACACCGAAATTCTCGCCCGGCATGACGTCGAAGGTGACGTTGCGCACGGCGCGAACCTCGCTGTGGGCCGCGAAGGTTCCCCGCTTGCGAACGCGGTAGGTGCGGGTGGCGTCACGTATGCTGATCGTTGGCCCAGCAGCGGTTGTTGTACGCGGAACGGCGACCGCTTCGCTCGTCCAGATTTTCGGGATCTGGCTGATCAACTGCAGCGTATAGGGATGCTGCGGCGCGTCGATGAGCCGCCGCAGGGTGTTGCGCTCGACAATCTTGCCTTCAGACAGCACCAGAACCTGATCGGCCGCCTCCTTGACCGTCGGCAGCGAAGAGGAAACGAACACCACCGCGGTGTCGAAACGCTCCGTCAACTCGCGCATCAGACGCAGGACCTGCGCTGCGACTGTCACGTCGAGCGGCTGGGTGACGTTGTCGGCAACGAGAAAAGCTGGATTGCTGATCAAAGCGTCGACGATCAGCGCGCGCTGCATCATGCCACCGCTGAATTGCGAGGGGTACTCGTCGAAGCGTAGTCGTGGCGAGGGAATGCGAACCGCTCCAAGAAGGTCGATGACCCGCTTGCGGGCCTCCGAGGGATCGATGCCGGGCACTACGGCGCTGAGCTTCTCGACGATCTGGCGGCCGACCGGCAAAGTCGGATCCAGCGCTCCCATGGGATTGGCACCGACATAGGCGATCTCCCTGCGCAGCAGTCGCATCCGTCCGCCGGCCAGATCGAGGATGTTCTGCGACTTGTACTCGACCGAGCCGGACGAGATGCGCAGCGGCGGGTCGATCCAGTTGACCAGGGCTCGCGCCAGAACGGTCTTGCCCGAACCGCTGGCCCCGATGATGCCGACGATTTCGCGCGGCGCGAGATCGAAACTCACATCGGAGACGACCGGCCGGGCGCCCGCGCCCGTGCCCACTTCCACGCCGAGATTTTTGACCGACAGGACCGGGCTGCTGTTCACGACACGCCTCCGTAGATCCGGTTGCGGGCCCGCTCGAGCGAAGCGCCCATGAGGTTGATGCTGGTCAACGTAAGGCACAGGAATACCCCCGGCATAGTGGCGATCCACCATGCGTTGAGCAGGTATTTCCTGCCATCGGCGATGATGTTGCCGAAGGTCGGCGTCGGAGGCTGCACGCCGAGGCCGATGAAGCCGAGGATCGACTCGAAGATCATCATGCGCGCCACGTCGAGAACTGACACGAAGATGATCGGCGGCAGCACCAGCGGCGCGAGCAGCCAGACCATGATGCGAAAATCCGAAGCGCCGCTGACCTGGGCGGCACGCACATATTCGCTCTTGCGTTCGGTCATCACGACGCTGCGCGTGACGCGGGCATAAACCGGCCAGCTCGAAAGGCCGAGCACAAGGATGATCGCCGGGATCGTCGGCCGCGATACTCCGAGAACGGTGATCGCGAGGATGATCATCGGGATGGAGAGCTGCGCGTCGGTGATCCGCATGATCACCATGTCGATCCTGCCGCCATAATAGCCGGCGAGCGTGCCGAGCGAGCAGCCGATGATCAGCACCACCACCACGGTGGACAGGCCGATCAGCAGGGAATAGCGCAAGCCCACCAGACTGCGCACGAGCATGTCGCGACCGATCTGATCGGTGCCGAGCGGAGCAGCCCAGTTCCATTTGTCGCCGAGGAAGGGCGGCGACTGCAAACGGCTGGCGACGTTCATCTTGGTGGGATCGATCCCGCTCAAGGCCGGGTAGAGCAGCGCCGCGAGACCCAGTACGGCAAAGATCACGAGCCCGACCCGGAACTCGTTCGACGCCAGCGCCGCCTTCCATATCCGCCGGGACAGCGAAGCGCCGCGCTGCGCTTCCGGCGCCGTCGCTTTCAGGCTCAGGCTGGTTTCTACGACGCTCATCAGTATTCCAATCTCGGATCGATCAGGGTCGCGATCAGATCGACCGCGATGTTGATCAGGACGAAGATGGCGCTGGTGACGATCGCGATGCCCTGAATCAGCGGAAAGTCGCGCTGCAGCACGGCGTTGATGGTCAGAAGGCCCAGTCCGGGATAGTCGAAGATGAATTCGATGACGAGCACGCCGCCGAGCAGGCCGCTGATCTGGATGCCGAGGAGATTGAGCAGCGGAACCGAGGCGTTGCGCAGCGCATGCGCGAAGATGATCCGACGCTGGCTGAGCCCGCGCACGCGGCCGACTGCAATGAACGGCATCATCATTGCCGAGGAAATCGAGCCGGTCAGCGTCCGGATAAGAACCGGCGAAAGTTCGACAGCCAGCACGATTGCCGGCAGGATAGTGTAGGCAAAGCCCTTGTAGCCGATCGCCGGCAGCCAGCCGAGCTTCACGGACAGCAGCAGCGCAAGCACGATGCCGAGCCAAAAACCCGGCAGGGATATAAAGATCGACGACACGTAAAAAGCGACCCTGTCCGGCCATCGTCCAGGAGACAATCCGGCCGGGATGCCGACCAGGAACGAAAAGAGCATCGCGAACACGATCGCCAGAAAGGCGAGTTGCAGCGTCATCGGCAGGGTCTCGCCGATAAGGGTGAGCACGTCGGCGCGCTCGCCGCGCGTGGCATCCCCGAAACTAGATCCGCCGGTCGAAGCGCCGCTGGCCGGCCGAACGAACGACTGGCCGAGGTCGCCCCTGACGACACCGCTCATGTAGCGCCCGAATTGAACCAGCACCGGGTCGCGAAGCCCCATCTCCTCGGCGATCTGCTCGATCAGCGCCTCGGGCGCCATTCCGCCCGCCATCAGCCGGACGGGATCGCCCGGAACGACGCGAAGCAGGGTGAAAATCAGCAGCGTTACAAGAAAAATGATCAGCGCACCCTGGGCCAGGCGGCGGACAAGAAAGCTAATGATGAACATTCCATCTCCTGCGGCGAACGAAGCCCGAGGACTGGTTGCCGGCAGCCGAGTTCGTGTGTTCCACCCGGCCGTCGACGACTGTCACGGCCCGGGTTGTTTCTCCCGGGCCGCGGCTGGCGCCAATCAGGCGAACGCCCCCTTCGACGCGTCCATGGAGCCGTCTGGATAGATGAAAAGCCCCGTGAGAGACTTGTCCATCGCGTGGATCATGACGGAGGTGAACAGGGAGAACGACGGCACCTTCGCGGCAATCATCGGCATGGTCTCGGTCTGGAGGATCTGCTTGCGCTCCTCGAGCGACGCCGCGCTGCGCTCCTTGTCGAGTGAGGCGTCCAGTTCGGGATCGACGATGCCGGTAATGCGCTTGGATGAGGAATGGAAATGCGTACGCAGCACGAGGTCCGGCTCCGGCGAACCGGTCGACCAGCCGCAGTCGACCATATGGCCCGGACCACCGCCGGGACGGTCGTAGAGACGCTCGTTCCACGCCGCGATCTCCAGCACCGACAGCGTGACGGGGAACCCCTGCTCCTGCAGCATGGCAGTGATCACCTCGCCATACTCCTTGGTCTTGGGATAGAACCCGACCGAGGTGATGTATTCGAGTTCGGGCAGCCCCTGCCCCTTCGGGAAGCCTGCTTCGGCGAGCAGGGCCTGGCACTTCTCCGGGCTATATTCCGGATAGTTGGGCAGGTCGATATAGCCGAATTTCACCGGCGAGACATAGTTCGCCGAGGCATGGCCGGCTTCGCCGAGGATTTCGAGCAGCATAGACCGGTCGATCGCGTGACAGGCCGCCATGCGCACGCGCGGATCGTCGAAGGGCGGCTTGGAACAGCGGAACCACAGATATTTGTTCTCGACGGAGACCACGCTGCTGATCGCCACATTCTCGTTACCTTGCAGGGTCGCCACCTGCTCCGGTTCGAGCCGTTCCACAATGGACGCCTGGCCGTTCATCAGCGACAGCATGCGGGTGGTCGAATCGCCCACGAAATTGAAGCTGATGCCGGGGATAGTCGGGGCCCCGAGGAAATAGTCCGGGTAGGCCTCCAACACCGTGTCGTTGCCTCGCTGTTCGACGAACTTGTAGGGCCCGGTGCCGTTCAGGCGCTGCGAAAGCGGTCCGCTCGGCCCGGCGGCGATGTCGGTTGCCGACAGCATCGGCAGGTAGGATGCGAGGAAGATGAACAGGTGCGCCGGATAGCCGCCCTTCGATGTGTCGACGATCACCGTATAGTCGTCCGGCGTCGTGATCGTCAGCGTCTCAGTCGGGCCAGGATACCATTGCGCCGGCCGGTCGGGCTGCGACCCGTATTCGAAGGTCGCCTTGACGTCTTCCGCCTTGAACGGCTTTCCGTCGTGGAACTTCACCCCTTCACGTAGCTTGATCTCAAGCTTGGTCGGCTCAAGCAGGGTAATCTTTGTGGCGAGTTCGTAGATGACCTCGTCGGGATTTTCGACGCGCATCGGCGTGCGCGTCAAGAACCCCATGACGAAACCCTCGATGTTCTTCTGCGACAGCGTCGTGTGCGCCGTCGGATCCCAGTTGCCGGTGATGTTCTCGGCCGACAGGAAGACCAGTTGCTTGCCCGCCTGCGCAGCCGCGCCAGAGACCAGGAATTCCGGGTTGATCACCATAAGCCCAGCGCCTGCTCCGAACGCCGCCATGCCTTTCATGAAATCGCGCCTGCTTGACTCGCTCATCTGTCGTTCCCCTTTTTCATTATGTGGTTTTGTGGTTTTCCTTACGTTAGCCAAAACTCTCCGCTTGGCAACACAGATTCTTGCTGCGTGCTGCGGATACTGCGCAAGGAGAGACGAACTCGCCCTACTTTGTTGATATTTTGGGCATATTGGCGCAAAAACGTTCTGCTGGAGAAGGCGAGACGGCCCGCATTGCCCAACAAGGCGGCACGAAATTGGGCTTTTGGATTGGTGTGGTTTCTTCCAAAACGTCGCAAAGCCAAACAGTGTGCGAAATGTCTCGCGGGAAGAAATCAGCAGTTCACCGGAACATGCAGCTGCAATTTGCGGATGTCGGCCGGAGCACGGCGCTGAAGGCATTGCTTTATCAGCAGCACGCCTCAGCGAGGGAAAAGAACCTCACCCATTCCAAGCACCGCGTTGTCACCGCCATATTTCTGCGGCGCGATGCCCAGAATCGGCCGTTTCAAAATACCCTCGGCGATCAGATGGCGATCGATGACGGCGGCGAAAACGCTCTCCGGCGCACCGCATTCGACGAAACTCGGCGACAGGCTTTTCGGCGCGCGATCGAGGAGGATCGAACCGCGACGCATCAGATAGCCGGGCATCTCGCCGGTGCCGCCGGCCACCACCAGCGTGCCGGCGATCATGCGGCTGCCGGCATTGTCGCCTGAGCCTTTCAGCACCGCGATCAGGCCGCGCCGCATCCGGTCGGCTGCAAAAGCGCCGGCTTTGCCTCTGACGATCAGCACGCCGCCATTCATGCCGGCCAGTTCCCCGGCGAGCGGCGCACCAAGGTGATCACCGGCGTTGCCTGTTATTTCAAGCCTGCCGCCGCGCATGCCGGAGCCGGCATGCGGACCTGCATTGCCTTCGATCGTGAGCGTGCCGCCGCGCATGACGCGCCCGGCCTGGGCGCCGGCATTACCGACGACGCGAACCGAACCGCCCCGCATGCCTTCCGCCACGCGGTCGAGGCGCGCGCTCCCACCTTCGAACACGATGTCCAGCGGATCGTTGCCGGCGACGCGAAAGATATCGCCGACCTTCGATCCATGCTTCGACATGCCGATCTGGATTTTTTCGATGTCGCGCCTTTCGATCCCGGCAAGCCGCTCCGGCGTCAGCGGCGACAGGTCAAGGCGCTCGGGCGGCTCGGCGACAAGGGTGAAGGTCAGCGCTTTCACGGCAGCATATCCTTCAGCGAATAGGTGAACTTGCCGAGCTTGCCGCCGTAATTGCCGGCGCTTATGCGAACCGCGCCTCGCTTCGGCCCAAGCTCGATGACGGCCTTGATGCCGGCCTTCATCGCGGCGGCAACGGCATCGTTGGTCTCGCCATCGATGACGATTTCCAGGACAGCGTTGATGTCGGAACCGAGCTCACTCCTGACAACACCGCGCAATGTCGGCGCGTAGGCTTCGTTGGCCGAGGCGATCATGCCCTTGTATTTACCACCGATCTTGGAACCCGAACGGGCGATGCCGCCCGGAAACGGCACGATCGCGCCCGGCACCAGGCCTATCGCGGCAACCGCGCCTTCGGCGGCAACCAAGGCCTTAGCGCTGCTTTCAGCCATGACGAAGAAATTGCCGCCGCCGACGGCAGCCTTCGTCAGCCCGGTCGTCGCTTCGCACAGGAATTCGCCATCCATGACGGGAACGCGCCAAAAATGCCTGCCGCCGATTTTCTTGGATATCTGCCAGCCGTCGCCAAAATAACGCAGCGCCGAACCGAGCTTCAACTCGGCGCTGCCCTCCAGTCCGGCGAAGCAGGCGGAACCCGGCGAGGTCAAGACACACTGGCCGACGCGATTGAGCAGTTGTTTCTGCAACTCGTCTGTTCCCATCGCAAAGATCATCACGCGGCAGCCGGGCCGGCCATCCGGTGTGGCCGATGGCGGCAGGTCGACATCGATTGCCGCTTCGCAGCCGCAGCCGATCACCGAGGTGGCAAAGCCGGTCATCGTGATCGCCGCCTGGCGGGCCCATTTCCGGTTCGGCGCGGTGATGATGATGGCGGTCGCGCGCATGCCGAAGGCCTCGGCAAAGGTATCGTCGATCACTATGCCATTTACGCTCACGTTCGGCATGCAACCTCGCCGAATGGCTGTTCGCGCGCGATCGCGGAATCCGGGAAATTGAACCAGTCCAGCGACAGGCCATAGCGTTGCTGGTGATAATCCTCCAGGCGCCGCACCATCGCCTTGTCCGGCGACGGATTGAGCCTGAGCGCCTTGCCCCAGCGGTAATGGGTGATCTCCCCATCCTGCACGACGAGATCGCCATCCTTGAAGACGTACGCCGCCTGCCCCAGCATTTTCGCGATATTCCCGTCCCTGCGGTAGACAGCGATATCGGCTATGGCGCCGGCGCCGAGATGACCCCGGTCTGTCAGCCCGAGCAGCTTGGCTGGGGCCGCGCGCGTCATGACGGCAATTTCCTCGAACGTGTATTCGCGGTCGACTGCGGCCAGGGTGGAGAGCGCCATGGCGGATTTTGGAAGTCCGGCAATCATTTCGGTGCGCGCTTCCCGGTTCATCAGCAACTCGAACAGGGCCGGATAGGCGGTAAAGGGCGCGCCGTTGGGATGATCGGTGGTGAAGAAGACACGCCAGGGATCGTTGATCAGGAGAAAAAGCTCGAGCCCGATCGCCCACTGCATCGTGCCATAGAAATCTTTGCCATAGCTGTAGGGCACGATGCCGCCGCCATTGCCGTCGCCGTCATGAATGACGGATTTCTTCGGCTGCGCACCGCCACGCGCCGAAAACTGCCGCATGACGTCGGAGGAGATGGTGACCGTCTGGCCGAACATCACCTGGCCGATATCGATGGTGACTTCCGGCGTCGCATTGACCAGTTCGGCAAGACGCGCCGCGGCCGACGAAAACTTGCGCTTGCCTTCCGTGCCGTAGCCGTAGAACTGGAGATGGGCGAGGTGCAGCGGCAATCCTTCCGCCGCCGCGATCGTCGCGGCCGCCGTGTCCGCCGATCCGGGGCCGCCCAGATTGTTGCAATGGACATGCAGAGGATGCGGGACGCCAAGGCTGTCGACGGCCGCCTGTAGCGTCTTGACGATCTTGCGCGAGCTGACGCCATAGGAAGGCACCACATCGTCCAGCGAGAAGGTGCGGACGTTTTCCTTGAAGGCGGCCGCCGCACCGGCGTTGATCACCTTGACCCCAAGCGCCCGCGTCGAGGCGACCGTCCATGCGACATAGTCCTCGATCATTTGAGACGAAGCGTCGTCGCGGATCATCGACAGCAGGAAATCGTCGTTGCCGAGAATGGCGAGCGTCGCCTTGTCGATGATCGGGATGTCGGCCAGTTCGAGATGGGTGTGAAGTGCGGCTCCCGGCGACATCGCCGGCTCGACCACCGTGGTGAAACCCATCTTGGCGTAGAGGCAGCCGGTCTGGAAGGTCGACCAGCCGGCGTTGGAGAGCGGCGTCGTCGCCGGTCGCGCCTGGTGCGCGGCATGCTGTTCGGGCAGGAGCAGCCGTGCCGTATTCACGTTGCCGCCACCGATGTGGGAATGGATGTCGATGGCGCCCGCCATGACAATGCAGCCGGCAGCGTCGATGGTCCGCTCGGCAGCGCCACCCGCCGGCGCCGCAACGATCTTGTCGTCCCTGACCCAGAGGTCGCCCTTGCCGAGACGTCCGTTGACGGGATCGATGATGTCGCCGCCGGCAATTTTCGTCAGCATGGCAACGCGGCCTCGGCGGAGACATGAGTGGCGACTAGGCGGATAACAGTCGCAGCGGAGGGCAGTTCGGAGGCCGCTCGCGCATCGATCGACCGCAGCGAACCGGTGCGGCCGGAATAGACCACCGCCTCGTGATCGACGCCCGCTTCGCCAATGGCGATGGTGACCGCAGCACCCGCGATCGGCTCCTCCGTTTTCGCCAGCGCAATCAGCGCCATGCGGTTCTTTTTCTTCTGCGGCTGGACAATTGAGGACGATATCCGCAGGTGCAGGTCGGCTTCGCCGGCAGCGATCATGCGCGCGACATCGTAACGCCAGGGATCGAATTCCGGGACGCCGCGCGCAAAGCCGGTGCGCAGCGGAAAACCCGTCATCCAGGTCGAGGCGAGCGCGCTACCCCATCCGTTCTCGCTTGCCGGCAGATGCAGGCCGGATGCGCGTGATTTGCGGTTGAGATCAGTGATCAGTCCTTGCAGCATCTCAAGCGCCAGCCCTTCGGTTGCGTCGCCTGAAAACAGGAAGACGGGAAAATGCGCAGCCTCCAGGGCTTTGGTGAAATCGTCGAAATTCGACACCGGCTGCGATGTCTGTCGCCCCCTGCACTGCGTCCTCAGAGCCGCCAGCGTCGCGCCGAGGCTTGCCTCGCCGCAGGACAGGAGCGTCGCCGTCCGCCTGTTGCTCAACGGCGGCGCAGACGCCCCGTTCGACCCGACCAGAAAGAATTCGCGTTGATTCTTGGCCGAGAGATCGGGGGCCGAGAGATCGGGAACCGTGGCTGAGAGTTCGCAGACAAATTCATGATGGATTTGCGGGAGTTCGCCGACAATCACCACGACATCGGCGCGCCGGCGCGTCTCGCCGGGCGCAACGGTCATCGCGCCTTTGTCGGTAAAAAGCGCGGTCTCCCGGGAAACTGCCGCGCCGTCGACATGGTCGTATGCCGCGCCAACCCGCTCAGCCAGCGCGATCGCCGCCCTGGTGCCGTGTATATCCGTATCCAAGCTGAAAACCGGGCACCGGCTCGACCCCAACAGCGCGGCGGCATGTGCAGCCGCGCGCTCGACCAGCGTTTCCCGGTTGCCGATCCAAGCAACCGCCATTCACTACGCCACTTTCTGGTGCCGGCCTGATCCTAAACGAAACTGGATCGGCCGTGAACCCCGCCAGCTGGCAGATTAGCGAATGTTTTCATGCGCTATCAACAAATTCCGACCGCGCTTAATCATATTTGATGTAAGCGAAGCGCTGATCGGTCGGCGGAGTGCCTTCCAGCGCGCCGCCTTCCTTGGCCGGCTGCCACTGGACGACATCCTCGATCTTTTTGGCCAGCTCGAAGTCTTTGTCGGTGATGCCCTTCGCTGCGTGGTTCATCAGACGCACTTCGACCCAGGCGTAGGAAGCCGTGATGTCGGGATGGTGCCACGCCGCCTCGGCGAGATGGCCGACCGTGTTGATGACCATCAGTGTCGATTTCCAGCTATGGGTCTTGTATTTGCGCCGGATCCAGCCGTTCTCGTAATACCATTTCGGCAGTTCCTTCTCGAGCCGGTCGGCAATCTCGGCTTCCGAATAGACTTTTTCCTTAGGCGTCTCGTTCATCTCGACCTCCGCGACTTGCCCGGTCCGTTTTCGCGCCGGGGCCAAAAGAAGATAAAACGAATGCACTCTCTCCGGCTTGCCCCTTCGACGAAAACAGCTATCATGGCGACGGGCACCTAAACTTCCATGATGCGTCTATGATGCACCCATCGGGGGGTAGATGTCGAATTCTGTTACCATACGAGTGCCCGCCCGCCTGCACCTTGGCTTCCTCGATCTCAATGGCGATACCGGACGTCGCTTTGGCAGCGTCGGGTTACCTCTGAGCGAACCCGAAACCGTCGTCACCCTGTCGCGGTCTAGCGAGACCATCGTCGAAGGCACCGAGAGCCGGCGCGCTGGCGAACATTTGTCGACGCTCTGCAGGCATCTCGGCATTCGCGGCCAGCACCGTCTGGTGGTCGAACAGTCGATCCCGAGCCATGCCGGGCTGGGCTCCGGCACGCAGATCGCCCTTGCCGTCGCCTCGGCGCTGCGCACGCTCCACAAACTGCCTCTCGATATCGGCGGCGACGCGACCCTGCTCGATCGCGGCGGACGATCCGGCATCGGCATCGCCAGTTTCGAAAGCGGTGGTGTCATTGTCGATGCGGGCAAGGACGACAGCGGCAGGCCGCCGCCGGTCGTGGCGCGATTGCCGTTTCCGGAACAGTGGCGCGTCATCCTGATCCTCGATCATGGCGGGCATGGACTGCATGGCGATGCCGAGATCGCGGCGTTTCGTTCGCTGCCGCCCTTCCCTGCTTCCGGCAGCGGCGAGATCTGCCGGCGGGTGCTGATGGGCATTATGCCGGCTCTGGTCGAACACGACCTTCCAGCCTTCGGCGCTGCCGTCGCCGCGATCCAGATGCTGATCGGCACCCATTTCGCCCCCGCGCAAGGCGGCGTGTTCACCTCGAAGCGGGTCGAGAGGGTGGCACACGGTCTCAATGAAGCGGGCGCTGTCGGCATCGGCCAGAGTTCGTGGGGACCAACAGGGTTTGCCTTCGCCCCATCGCAGGACGCCGCAGTCAGCTTCGTCAGCGCGGTTCAGCAGACAGTTGAAGACGGCATCGAGATCAGGATCGTCAAGGGCAGGAATTCCGGCGCGAAGATCAGTTCGACCAAACTTGATCTCGTCGGCAGCTGACGGCTGGGCAACACGATCAGGTTCAAGAAGAAAGGCGAGAAATGGCCCGCAAACACATCCTGCACATGCTGACGCCGTTGAAGCATATGAGCCCTTTCGACGTGAACATGGCTCTCGATGCAGGTTTCGACGCCGTCGTCCCCTATGTCGATGTAAGCCTGGGAGAGGTGACAGGCCTCGTGCAGGACGCGATCTTCTCGCGCCCGCCCGATGCGGGCGTCGATACCGGCATTTTTATCGCCGGCAAGGATGCCTCGCTGGCGCTCGACATGTTCGACGCAGCGCGAAAAGCGATGGTGCCGCCTTTCCAGGTTTCGGTATTCGCCGATCCGGCCGGCTCGTTCACCACGGCCGCGGCGATGGTGGCCAAGGTCGAAAAAGCGCTGGAGAAGAAATTCGAGCGCGGGCTGAGGGACACGAGGATCGCTGTTTTCGGCGCCACCGGCGTCGTCGGCTTCTGCACTGCCGTCATCGCGGCCAGGGAAGGCGCCCGGGTCACGCTTGTCGGTCATGACGGCATCGAGAGGGTCGAGCAGATCGCGGCCGAGATCAAAGGCCGTTTCAACATCGCCGTGGATGCGGCCGACGGGTCGAGCGACGCCCGCAAGACGAAGCTGGTCGAGGCGAGCGAGGTGATCCTGGCGTGCGCCAAGGCCGGCGTCCAGGTGGTCTCGAAAGCGCAGTTGAAAGGCGACGGTCTGCTCATTGCCGCCGACGTCAACGCGGTCCCGCCGGCCGGCATCGAAGGCGTGGCCGTCAATGCCAATAGCGATCCCCTCGAAGCGGCAAAAGCTGTCGGCATTGGTCCGCTTGCTATCGGCAACGTGAAATACAAGGTCGAATTCGGCCTCTTCAAAAGAATGATCGAAGCCGAAAAAACCATCACGCTCGATTTCCAGGAAGCATTTTCCCTTGCACGCGAAATCGCCAAATAACGCCGGATCTCTCTTGATCGCGGCGATTTCAGGCCGGGCGCTGGCTGCCGCTGCGCGCCGCGCCGGCTATCGTCCGCTGGTCGCCGATTTCTTTTGCGACACCGACACGGTCGCGCTTGCCGAACGCGCGACGATGCTGCCGGGCGACCTGCAAGGCGGCATCGACGGCGAGAACATCATCGAGACGCTTCAGCAATTGGCAGGAGACGACCAGCCGGTCGCCATTGTCCTAGGCTCGGGCTTCGAGCGGATGACGGAGACCGTCGATGAGATCGCGCGCCATTTTCCGCTCGCCGGCAATGGCGGCGGCGCGATCCGCAGGATCAAGGACCCGCAATTGCTGGCCGCCGATTGCGCCGAACTCGGCATTCCGCATCCGCAATTCCGATGGGACCGGCCGCCCGATCCGGAGAACTGGGTGGTCAAGACCGCGGGCGGCGCCGGCGGCACGCATATCAGACGGGCCGCCGGAGAAACCCCGGCCACCGGCCGCTATTTCCAGCGTTTCGTTGCCGGCCGCAGCATCTCGGCCCTGTTCGTCGGCGACGGCCAAACCGCTGATATCGTCGGCTTCAGCCAACAATGGGCGTCCCCCGCCCCGGCAGCGCCCTATCGCTATGGCGGCGCCGTGCGGTTGAGACGCTTCGATCGCAGGCAGGCGGCGATGATCCGTGGCTGGCTTTCAGGTCTGGCGGGCCGCGCCGGCCTGGTTGGATTGTGCAGCGCCGATCTCATTCGTGGGCCGGATGGCTACAAGCTCATCGAGATCAATCCGAGGCCAGGCGCCACGCTCGACATTTTCGACGATGCCGACGCGCCACTGATCGAAGCGCATCTGCGCGCCGCGGCAGGCAAGGCTTACCGTCTGCCGCGCTTCGTCGATTCGATGGCGTCGATGGTGACCTATGCCGCGGCGCCGATCGCCCGGTTTCCATCGATTGCCTGGCCTGAATGGACCGCCGACCATCAGTCGCCCGGCACCCGTCTGATTGCTGGCGATCCTGTCTGCACCATCTTCGCGCGCGGTCCGAGCGCCGATCTGACCAGGCGGCTTATCAAGGGACAAGCCAGCCGATTGCAACACCAATGGGAAGGAGACCGGACATGAAAGACGGTTCGGCATTCCTGAACGACAATGCGCAGCGCATCATAGACGGCATGATCGGCAACGCCGAACGCCTGCGTATCGCCGTTGCCAGGGGGCCATTGGGCGAATGCCTGATCGATGCCGGCGCCAAGGCCGCCGGCGGCGTCGAGGCCGGGCTGCACATGGCGGAAGCCGCGATGGGCGGGCTCGGCAGCGTTTCGGTCTGCATGGACCGCGCGTCGCGGAAATGGCCGCTCACCGTCGAAGTGCGGTCTTCGCAGCCGGTGCTTGCCTGCCTGGGCAGCCAGTATGCGGGCTGGAACCTGTCGAGCCAAGGCTATTTCGCCATGGGATCGGGACCGGCGCGGGCGCGCGCCCCCGTCGAACCCCGGTTAGAAGCACATTACTATAGCGACACAGCGTCATCAGCCGGGGGTATACAGGAGACCCCCCAACCCCCCCCCCACGCGCTCCTTTAGAAAGGCGGCAACGCCACAGGAATTCCAACCGAAAAGCTCACCTTCCTCTATGCGCCGACACAAAGCGTTGCAGGCAGCGTGCAGATCGTCGCGCGCGCGCTCGAGGTCGCCTTGCACAAGAGCAACGATCTCAAATTTCCGCTGGAGAACGTTGTCGACGGCATCGGCACGGCGCCTATCCCCGCCCCCCATCCGGATTTCCTGACCGCGATGGGCAGAACCAACGACGCCATCATCTATGGCGGCAGCGTTCAGCTCTTCGTCAAAGGCTCGTCGAAAGACGCCAGGGAACTGGCGGAGCAACTGCCGAGCCGCGCCTCGCGCGACCACGGCCACCCCTTCGCCGAGATCTTCAAGCGGTTCAAGGGTGATTTCTATGCCATCGATCCGCTGCTGTTCAGCCCGGCCGAAGTGATCGTGACAGCGATCGAGACCGGCGATACGTTTCGCACCGGCGAACGTGATCTGCAGATGCTCGAACGGAGCCTCGGTTAGACGATGGCGGTGCAACGGACTCATCTATCATCCGCTTGCCGGGCCGCCCGCTCGCGCCTTCGGTATACCGGTATCCGAGGCGCGACATGATCCCCCGCATCCTGATCGTCAGCGACGTCTCGGACGTCCGCGCCAAGGGCCTGGCGGCAAGGCTGGACCGGCGCGGCGCCGTTGTCGCAACCGTGCCGCTGGCGGCGATCGCGTTCGACACCGGCAGCCCGAGCGGACTGTCGATCCCCAGCTTCGACGGCGCGCTGCCCGACGCCGTGCTGGTCCGTTCGATCGCCGCCGGATCGTTCGAAGCGGTCACCCGACGCCTCGGCGTGCTGCACGCATTCGGCAAGCTTTGCATTCCGGTGTGGAATTCCGCACAGGCGATAGAACGCTGCGTTGACAAGTCGATGACGACCTTCCTCCTGAAGAATGCCGGTCTGCCGACGCCGCCGACATTCGCGGTGGAAGGACGTGCCATGGCCGAAGCGATTGCAGAACGCGAACTGCCGTTCACGCCGCTGGTGCTAAAACCGCTTTTCGGCGCACAGGGCCGCGGCATCAGACTGATCGAAACACTGTCCGATCTCCCCGCCGAGGACGAGGTGAACGGCGTCTACTATCTTCAGCATTACGTGCCGCGCCCCGGCCCTCCTTTCCGCGATTTTCGCGTTTTCGTCTGCGCCGGCGAAGTCCTGGCGATGATGAGCCGCCGTGGCGACGACTGGATCACCAACGTCAATCGCGGGGCAGTGCCCGAGCTGGTTTCGGGGCACGGCGAAACCGAATTAGCGGCGCTGGCACGGGCCGCCGCCGCCGCTATCGGCGCCGATTTCGCCGGCGTCGACATCGTGCCGTCGGCCGACGGCACGCTGTTCGTGCTTGAGGTCAACAGCATGCCCGCCTGGTCCGGGCTTCAATCGGTTGTCGCGGTGAACATCGCCGATGCGATTGCCGACGCCCTGCTGAAATTCCTGGCCGATCGTACCGAGGCGGCGGCAGCGCGACCCTACCGTCTCACTGCGCCGGCGAATTCGTGACCAACGGCATGGCGCTTTCGCGAGAACGCCTCCGGGCTGCCTATAAGGACGCCTGCCGGATGGAGATCGAGGCGCTGAAACCGGGCAATGTCCATCTGTTCGCCGACGGGCACGGCATGTCCGCCGCCCAGTTCATGACGAGCGCAGAGGTCTCGTCCGCGCCGCTGACCGATCCGCGACTGCCGGTCGGACAGCGCATGCTGGAAGCGGTCCGCGCGACACGTCTGGCGGTCGCGACCAATACCAACCTCGGTATCATTCTTCTGGCAGGGCCTCTGCTATGCGCCGCCGAAATGGCGGGCGCCCAACTGCACGACAGTCGACTGCACGACAATCGACTCCACGACAATCTCGACGCGGTGCTGCGCGCGATGAGCATGGACGATGCCAGGGCGGTGTTTGAGGCGATCGTCGCGGCCGCGCCGGGCGGGCTCGGAGAGGCCGCGAACGATGTGCGGCAGGAGCCGAAGGTTCATCTGCTCGAAGCCATGCAGGAGGCGGCCGACCGCGACATGATCGCCCGCCAGTATGTTACCTGTTTCGGCGACGTGTTCGGCGTCGGGCTTGCGGCTCTGAAAGCGGCGTTGGCACGCGGCGAAGGCGGCATGTGGCCGACGGTGTTCGCTTATATGGCGTTTCTCGCCGGCTTCCCCGACAGTCATGTGGTGCGCAATCATGGAACTGACGTCGCAGATCAGACGCGGCAAGAAGCCCTTGCCGTTGAGGCGGCGCTGCATGCCAACGATGACGAGACGTCACGCATTCGTCTGCTCATGGAGCTCGACCGCCGGCTGAAGGCGGACAACGTCAACCCCGGCACCTCGGCCGACCTGACCGTGGCTACTCTTTTAGTCCACACCCTCGGCGTTCAGCTTGCATAATCGCAACGTTGGTGGTTGACTTTCAGGAGCGGAAGCTGGGCTTCCGCGGCTATCCAGCCAACCGGTCCGGATGTCCGGGCGCTGCCAACAAGGATAGCTGTCCATCGAGCGCTCGCTCGGTTTGCGGCGTCTTTGGACACCATAACTGTGTCTTGGAGGAAATTGGCATGGCAAAGATCTCGAAAGTAATGGTCGGTGAATCGCTGGTAGGAGACGGCAACGAAGTGGCGCATGTCGACCTGCTCATCGGCCCAAGGGGGAGCGCGGTCGAAACGGCATTTTGCAACGCGCTTACCAACAACAAGGACGGCTTTACCTCCCTTTTGGCGGTGATCGCGCCCAATCTTCAGTGCAAGCCCAACACCGTGATGTTCAACAAGGTCACGATCAAGGGCGCCAAGCAGGCCGTGCAGATGTTCGGCCCGGCCCAGCATGCGGTTGCAAAGGCTGTGCAGGACAGCGTCGCCGAGGGGATCATTCCTGCCAGCGAGGCGGACGATCTGTTCATCTGCGTCGGCGTTTTCATCCACTGGGACGCGGCGGACGACGCCAAGATCCAGAAGTACAATTACGAAGCGACAAAGGAAGCCATCCAACGCGCGGTCGCGGGAACACCGACGGCCGCCGAAGCCACGGATAAGCGGGACCAGGTGAAGCATCCGTTCGCGGCTTAGACAAGAGACAGCCCCGCACAGGCAAAACCCTCCGCTGAGCCGGATGGTCTGTTGCGCCGCCTGAAAAAACTTCTGGGCCTTTAGAGCATCGGACCCCAAAACCTGCCCTCGGAATTGACCCGAGGGTTGGGAACCGGTTTTGGGAAATCCGATGCTCCAGCAAAGAGATAGAGCGGCGAGACGATCGACTTGAGAGTTCGCCGCTCTAATCCAAGGCAGTTTCCGAGGCCGAAGTTCGAGATCACGCGATGTCAGGTGCCAAGCGTTGCGAGGTGCCCC
This sequence comes from Mesorhizobium sp. WSM4807, assembly GCF_055811615.1. Taxonomy (NCBI): domain Bacteria; kingdom Pseudomonadati; phylum Pseudomonadota; class Alphaproteobacteria; order Hyphomicrobiales; family Phyllobacteriaceae; genus Mesorhizobium; species Mesorhizobium sp. WSM4807. The sequence continues at coordinate 93,220 of NZ_JBVVQY010000007.1, read as the reverse complement.
GGGGTGAGCGTGCCGTCATGCAGCGAGGTCGCGACCAGCGCCGCGGCGATACCGAGTGACGAAAGGGCGCGAATGTCAGCCTCGTTGCGCACCCCGCCGGCCGCGATGACGGAGCGGCTTCCAGCCTTCGCCTTGATTGCCTCAAGCCGCGTGAAATCGGGACCGGAGGCGGAGCCGACCTTGGCCAATGTCATGACGATCACCTTTTGCGGCCAAAGCTCCGGCTCGTCGAGAAATGATGCCGGACCGCGAAACCCGTCGTCGAAGAAATCCAGCGACAGGATAAGCTCCGGATGATTGCAAAAACGCCGCAACAACGCGTCGTCTTGCTGCGATTCGGAACCCAGCACCGGGTAAAGCCAGGGCTGGGCAAGTGCTGCCGAAAGGGTTTTCTTGTCGGCGAAGCCGGCATCGACCCAAAGCTCCGGCGGCTCCGCCATCGCCTTCAGCCGGGCAAGCGCGCCGCTGTTTGGCGTTCCGCCTTCGATGGCATCGAGATCGGCGATATAGAAGGCCGGAAAAGGATAAAGCCGGCGCAGCCCTTCGGCGACCGCGACGGCATCGGAACTTTGACTGAGCGGCGTGACGATCGGCCTGTAGCGATCGCGTTTTCCTTGCTGGGCGCGGACCACCTCGCCGCCTTTCAGGTCAAGAACCGGAATGATACGCAACGCTCTTTTTCTCGCTGACCAACTGCCCCTGACCAACTGTGATGAAAGCTTGAACCGTGGAAAAAAGAAAGAGCATCGTTGCCGGCTTCGATATTGGCGGAGCCCATCTGAAGGTGACGCGTGCGCAAGACGGCCGCATCGTCGAGGCAGTAACGATCGCCACGCCGCTCTGGCAAGGGCTCCATTCCCTGACCTCGGCATTCGAGGAAACGGCTCCTATCTATGCCGGCGCCGACCTCAACGCATTCACCATGACCGGCGAACTGGTGGATGTCTTTCCGTCCCGCGATGCAGGCGTCGCGGCTCTGCTGGATGAGATTTCAACCCGTGTCGCAGGCGAAAACTTGATCTATGCCGGGCCGTCCGGCTTTGTCGGGGTCGAGCAGGCAGCGCGGCTGAGCAGCGATGTCGCCTCCGCCAACTGGCACGCGACAGCGTCGTTGGTGGCGAAGCTCGCTGGCGATGCTCTGTTCGTCGACATGGGCTCGACCACCACCGACATTATCGCCATCAAAAATGGCTCCGTCGCCAATGACGGCTACACCGATGCCGGACGGCTTCTGAGCGGCGAACTGGTCTATACCGGCTTCACCAGGACGTTCCTGTTCGGCGTCGCCTCGTCGGCCCCCGTCCGCGGCAGGCTGACACCGCTGATGAACGAGTATTTCGCCTCGATCGCCGATGCGCACCGTATCCTGGGGGTGCTCGACGAGAAGGACGACAGGCACGCGTCCGCCGACGGCAAGGAAAAGACCGTCGATGGTTCGATAGCGCGGCTGGCGCGCATGATCGGGCGCGACGCCGCCGAGCTGACCCTGCCGGAATGGCATGAAGTCGCACGCTGGTTCAGCGAACGGCAATTGCGCAAGATCCACGACGCTGCGTCCCTGGTTGCCGGGTCCCTGGTCGCCGGGTCCCTGGCCCGGGATGCGCCGATCGTCGGCGCCGGAACCGGCCGCTGGCAGATCAGGCGGCTGGCCGAACGCATGGAACGCCGCTTCGTCGATTTCGCCGAGATCGTCCCCGCAGATGACGCCATTCGCGGCGAAGCGAGCAGCGTGGCGCCTGCGTCCGCGGTGGCGCTGTTGGCGGGATCTCCATCATAGGCGCTCTACCTGGTTCAGCCCCGCGCCTCCTCGCCGGGAGACCCCTTGACCGACAGGTGATCGCCGACACGCTGCATCAGCCAGTCCCAGGCTTCCTTTTCGCCCTCGCCCGCGGTCTTTTCGATGGCGATTGAAAGGTAGGCGATTTCCGCCTCGATCTTGTCGCGCGGCAGCATGCCGAGCCGGCTGACCAGGATGGCCAATTCCAGCACCGCCGCCTTGGCGCGGTTGAAGCCGGTGAACGGCGCATGCGTCTCCTCCTGCACCACGCGGCAGAAATGGCGAGGTCGCATAGCATCGCCGTCGACACTTTCGACTTCGAGGACCGAATGCGCGAGCGCCGCCTCGAGCCGCGGCACCGGAGATCCATCGACGGCAACGGTTGGCCAATGCTTGCGCCCGGTCAGGCAGCCGGCAAAGATACGCACGTCATCGGTGTAATTGGCGATGGCGAACGGCACTTCGGCGAGATTGTCGAGCGTGATCGACGGCCGGAACGGCGCGATGACCCAGCCGTCCTTCTCGGCGATGATGCCGATCGGGGCGATGTGGACATCGCCGGCCTTGTTGACGGTGGTGATGATCGATTCGCGAATGTAGGGCATGGTTTAGCGCTCTTTCTTCGCGCGGAGCGTGTGACCTGCTTCCGCAAGGCGGGTGCGGTCGGTTTCGGGACCCGGCGCGGCAACGCCCCATGCGAGCGGCTCGTCCTGCACATAGCGCTTGCCGAGGCGCCACGCGATCTCGGCTTTCATCAGTTCCGCGCCGAGATAGAACGCGTGTGCGCCATCCGCCTCAACGCCAAGCCCGGCAAAGAGTTCGAATGCATCCGTGGCAACCGCATGCCCTTTGCCGTTGAAAACATGGATGCCGTCCTCGGCGGTCATGATGCGGAAGTTGGTGTCGCGCACCTCCGCCGCGAGTGCTGCGATATCCTCGGTCGAGGCCGTAAACGGCTTGCGGTCGTGAACCTGCAGGAGCCCTGGATGGTAACTCCGCGGCAGCGCACCGTCGTTCTTCGCCGCGAACAGGATGCGACGGGCAATATCGTGCTCCTCGATCGTTCGCAGCGTGTGCGGGCTGACATGCACGGCAAGCACGTTTCGGATCTGAAGTTCCGAGCAGAGCCCGGCCAGAACGGCGGTAACGCCGGAACTGTCGGCGTCGGTCAACTCGGTGAGATTGCCGGTGCCCATCAGCAGTTCGACCTCGGGCCAGCGGCGGCGCGCCTCGATGAAGCGGCCAAGTGACGTCGCAAAGCCGAAATGGATTGGGTCGAGCACGGGGTCGGCGATGAAGGCGACGCCGGCCCTTTGCGCCGCTTCGATGGCACGGCCGAGCGAATCCAGGTCGCCGGGGGTGGACGGGATCAGCACTGGTACGGCCTTGCAATCGAAGGCCAACGGCAGCGTGTTCTCATCGAGGCTGAGAAGATAGTCCGCACCGGCGCGTGCGCCGATCGACAGTTCGTCCGTGCTGGCCGAATCGACACTGACCAGAAATCCCTGTGCCTTCAGCTCGACCACAGCCTGTTCGAGCAATGGAAACGGCGTTTCCGGCAGGCAGCCGAGATCGATGACGTCGGCGCCGGCTGCGGTCAGCGTCTGCGCCCTCGCAACGAGCGCCTCGACCGACAGCATCGGCGCATCGACGATTTCGGCGAAGATGCGCATGTCATGACGCGAAAGATCAGGCGGCTCGCCCGCCCGGCCGAGAAAGGCCGGCAGATCGGCGATCTCGTCGGGACCGCGGACGAAGGGCACGCCGAAATGGTTCGACAGATGCTCGATGTCGCCGCGATAGCGGCCGGGCAGGATGACGCGGTCGGCGCCGCCTGTCAGGCTGAGCCGCCGCTTGATGATATCTTCGCTCATCAGCGCCGCGACCTTGACGCCGATGTCGATGATCTCCCACGCAAATTCAGTTTCGCCCAGCCCGGCCAGCAGCCTTTCCAGCCGGACCTTGGCCAGATGGCCGGTAAGAAAGGCCAGCCGCTCAGCCATGGCTTGCAAGTTCGGCGTGGCGCCGTCTGACCGAGGCTTCGAGATCGGCAAGCGACTCGACCACCTGGGTCCGCTCGAAACTCTTCAGCTGGTTGGTATTCTCCAGGTCGATCCGGCGCGGATAGACCTTGACCAGCCCATGCGGCGCCATGGTTTCGAGTTCCGGCGCGGTGTCGCAAGCAAAGACGATGGCCGGCACCCGGCATTTTCCCGCCTGGGCAAAGACATTGGTGGCGAGCGTGTCGGAAATGCCGTGCACGCATTTGGCGACCGTGTTGGAACTGGCCGGCGCCACCACCACCGTGTGATAGACACCGTGATAGAATTCGCCGACCGGGATCGCGCTCGCCGTCTTGTCGTGCAGCACGCGCGTCGTCTCCGGGAAATCAAGCTTCAGCTTGTACATGCGCAGCACTTCGTTGGCGGCTTTCGACACGAAGACATCACAATGCTCGAGCTGGTGAATGAGTGCGAAGCTCTCCGTAAAAAAATGACCGGAACCGGTCAAAACCCATGCCCAGCGCGGCGTATGCAGCTCCGCCATCGCCTACCCTGCTTTTCTTGCCGGCCGGATCGGAGCCGCGATCGCGATGCCGGGCAGATTGCCCGACGCGAGTAGCGCCCCGGCTTCGGCTGCATCTTTCGGACCGGCGAGATGGAAATCGACACCGTCGGGCAGCATGGCGGCGAAGCCGGCGTCGATGATTCCTCTGACTGCCAGGCTGTCGATCGTGTCGCTGCCGAGGAAGGCCCCGGTCTGCTTGATCAGCAGCAGCGCATTCGCGCCGAGCTTGCCGGCAAGCCAGGCGGCAAGGGAATCGGAGGTAACATCCCAGGACGCCGGAATGTCCGGCGCCGCCAGCGCCAATGACGACGGCAGCCACACCGGCACCTTCCCCGCGTCCAGGGCTCGCAGCATTTCTTCCAGCGACCGTGCCGGCGCCAGCCTTTCGTCACGGTCGAGGATGACCTGGCCGAACTGCTCCATGGCGAGGATCGCCATGGCGTGGGCGGCGGTCTCGGAAAAGTCCATGCGGAACTGCATCTCGCGCACCTGGTCGGCAAAGAGGCCGCCGCCGGGCACGATGACGATCGGCAGCTTGGAACCCGCCAGCGCCGCGATCCAGCTTTCCATTTCCGCCGCATGGACCGTGCTGCCGCCAAGCTTGACGACGGCTGGCTTGACGGCGGCTCGCCTCACGACCTCAGGCCTTTCCTGTCGCGGCTGGGAAGCAGCGCTTTGCTCTTTTCGGCCGGCAGGGCCGGAGGCGACGCCGCGGCCCGCCGCTTGGCGCTTGCGTTCGATCTCGACGCCGACGCCGCCTGGGCCGAGTTCGAGTTTTTCCACCCTTACCGTGACGCGCACGACACGCGGGTTCTCCAGAATGTACGTCGCCACCTGCTCGGCCAAGGCCTCGCTAAGCTGGATGTGGCCCCGCGCGACGATGGTGCGAATGCCGTCCATGATGATGTCGTAGGAGAACACATGGCGCATGTCTTCGGGATGGTCGGTGACTTGCAGCACGTCGGCGGTCACGTCGAAACGCACCTTCTGTGTATGGCCGTGCTCGAAGCTGTAAGCGCCGATCTGGACCGGCAGGACAAAGTCCCGCACGAAGATCTTGTCAGTGCCCAGTGTCGGGTCGGTGCCCGGCGAATAGCCCCTCGCCGCCAGCAGGCGGTAGTCGACGCTCGACGCGCCGCCCGCCCGGGATGCTTCCGGGACCAGCTCGCGGATCTGCGCAACCGCCTCGGCACTGATCGAACCGGCACGGCCGGAGTGGCCGCACAGCGCCCCGCGAAAGCCGAGAAAATCGGGAGTGAAGGGCAGCAGGCGCGGAATATCAGGGGCTTCCAGCGATCCGCTCAGCCCAACCATGAGACCGAGTGATTTCGCTCGATCGATGAACCCCGGGATACGCTCGGGCGGCAGATGGTCGAGCAGCCGCCCGTTTGCCTTGTTCGCAGTGTCGACCATGGCGCCGTAGAAGCGATGTTTGGCAAACTTCGGCAGAAACTCGAAATCCGGCGCCAGATCGGCGAAAAGCACGGCGATCAGCTTCGTTCGCGCGGCGAGCGGTTCGAGCGCTGCCGCGCAGGCGGCGGCATTTGCCGACGGAAAAAAGCCTATCTTGACGTAATCGACACCGGTCGCAGCGATCTCTTCGGCCTTGGCGCAGATCGTCTCCGGATCCATCGGCAGGTCGCCGCAGACCGCGCTGACCGGCGCCCTGCCGGCGATGAATGAAATCGTCCGGCGAATGGTTTGTGTGGATACCGCGCCCAGTGCTCCCGCCTTCGGCTCCTTCAGGTCGACGATGTCGACGCCGCCCGAAAGCGCGATCTCCGCCTCGTCGACGCCGGTGACACTGGCCAGCATTCTGGTCATTGGACTTTCTCCGGCATGAAGGACAGGACGCTCTCGGGCCCGAATATCGACATCCGCTCAGTTGCCGTTCCGGCGAGCAGGCATGCCACTAAAGCAGACGCGCGAAGTCCACTTTCAGGGTTTGATAAATTTTGCGGGTCAGCTAAGCTCATCACGGGCACCTTGACTTCGCGCCGGTCCGACAACAATCGGACTTTAGCGCAAGAACGGGTAATTTTTATCGATGACGAGCGCGGTGCCGGGCACTCTCGCGGCCTTTTTGTGCTTTTTTTCCCTGACCGTCAACGTTCCGGGCGCGCTCGCCCAGGAGGCGACGGGCGAGCAACCGGCTGCAACGGCCAAGCCTGAAAAAAAGCTGACCAAAATCAAGATAGGCTATTTGCGCGCTTATGCGCCGCAGCTGGCCTTGTCGGTGCTCGACGTCCCGCCGCGAGACGAAGGCGTTGCCGGCGGCAATGTGGCGATTGCCGACAACAACACGACCGGCAGCTTCCTCGGCCAGAAATTCAGCCTCGACGTGACCGAGGTAAAGCCGGACGCGGACGTCGTTGCGGCTTTCCAGGAAATGATCGCCAGAGGCGACCGCTATGTGGTCGCAGACGTCTCGGCCAGGCAATTGCTGTCGATCGCCGATCTTGCCCGCGACAACGGCGTTTTGATCTTCAATGCCGGTGCCACCGACGACAGTCTTCGCGAGGAGCAATGCCGCGCCAACATCTTCCACACCATTCCGACGCGCAGCATGCTGGCCGACGGGCTGGCGCAATATCTCATCTGGAAGCAATGGCGGCGCTGGGTGCTGATCTACGGCTCGCACGAGCGCGACCAGCTTTTTGCCGAGGCGCTGCGCCGGGCGGCGACGCGCTTCGGCGGCGAGATCGTCGGCGAAAAGCTGTTCGAGGATACCGGCACGGCCCGGCGGACCGATTCCGGCGTCGTCCAGATCCAGCGGCAGATGCCTGTCTTCACCCAGAACCTGCCGGAGCACGATGTGTTGCTGGTCGCCGATGAAAGCGAGGTGTTCGGCACCTATGTTCCGTTCCGCACCTGGACTCCGCGGCCGGTCGCCGGCACCGCCGGCCTCACCCCGTCGGCCTGGCATCCGGCCAGCGAGCAATGGGGCGGCACCCAGATCCAGAACCGCTTCGCCAAGGCAAACGGCCGCCGCATGATGTCGAAGGACATGGCGGCGTGGACGGCGGTGCGCATCCTCGGCGAGGCGGCGACCCGCACGCAGGGCGCCGACCCGCGCAAGATGGCCGACTTCATCCGCTCCGACGATTTTTCGATCGCCGCCTTCAAAGGGCAGAAACTGACCTTCCGCACGTGGAACCAGCAGTTGCGGCAGCCGATCTTCCTCGGCGACGGCCGATCGGTCGTCTCGACATCGCCGCAGGAAGGTTTTTTGCACCAGGTGTCCGAGCTCGATACGCTCGGGGTCGACGAGCCGGAAACAAAATGCGTGCTTGAGTAGAACCAATTGGGAGGAATTTCAGTGCAGAGACGAGCTTGCGCACTCGCCATTCTCGCGACCGGCTTCATGGCCGGCCCAGCGTCGGCCTACATGGCCTATGTTTCCAACGAGAAGGACAACACGATGTCCGTTGTCGACACCGCAACGATGCAGGTGGTGAAGACCGTCAATGTCGGGCAGCGTCCGCGCGGCATCACCATCTCGCACGACGGCAAGCACATTTATCTCTGCGCAAGCGACGACGATTCGATCGAGGTGATCGACACGGCGTCCCTGGAGATCGTCGATACCTTGCCCTCCGGGCCGGACCCGGAGCTCTTCGTGCTCTCGCCTGACGGCAAGACGCTTTATGTCGCCAATGAGGACGACAATCTCGTCACCGTCATCGACATAGAGAATAAAAAGGTGCTGGCCGAAATCCCGGTCGGAGTCGAACCGGAAGGCATGGGCGTCAGCCCGGACGGAAAGACCATGGTCAATACGTCGGAAACGACAAATATGGCTCATTTCATCGACACGACGACCCACGAGATCACCGACAACGTGCTGGTGGATACGCGTCCGCGCTTCGTCGAGTTCACGCCCGACGGCAAGCAGGCCTGGGTGAGTGCCGAGATCGGTGGCACTGTTTCGGTGATCGACAATCAAACGCGCGAAGTTGTCCAGAAGATCACCTTCGAGATATCAGGCCTGCGGGCCGAATCCATCCAGCCGGTCGGTGTGCGCATTACCGCCGACGGCAAGAAAGCCTATGTGGCGCTTGGACCGGCCAACCGCGTCGCGGTGATCAACACGCAGACATACGAGGTCGAGAAATACGTGCTGGTCGGCCAACGCGTCTGGCAGCTCGCCTTCACCCCGGACCAGAAGACCATCATCTCGACCAACGGCGTGTCGAACGACATCACCTTCATCGACGTGGAGAGCGACGAGCCGGTGCAGTCGGTGACCGTCGGCGCGCTGCCGTGGGGCGTCGTCGTCTCACCCAACTAAATACCCAATTGAATCAAACAGGCAGAAAAACAGCAGAAGGGCAGGAAATCATGCGGAAATTTCGGGCAGTCGCTTTCGCTGCGCTGGTGGGCATGGCACTCACGCAGGGCCAAGTCTGGGCGCAGGACAACGACGACGATGACGCAGCCGCAGGCGCGGTCACCAAAACGGACGCCAGTCCCGAAGCCGAAAAGGCAACCCGGGCCAGCAAGGACGTGCCCGAACTTGTCCTCGGCAGCAAGGAAGACCAGTTCACCGCCAACCAAAAGGACTTCCAGCTGATCGCCGGCCAGGGCTATCGCTGGAAGATCACCGCGGCGGGCGGGCTGGAGTATAAATTCCATACCGACCTGTTCCGCAATGTGTGGAACAACCAGATCGTCATCAACGACCTCGAGGTGCATATGAACGGCGCACCCGCATGGCTCGAATTCGACGCTGACGGCACCATCCAGGTACAGTTCACCACCGTGAGGCCCGGCATCTACACATGGTCGGTGCCCGACCTCGCCGACAGGGGCATGAAGGGCACGATCACGATCAAATAAAATCACCAAAAAGCGGGACCTGCGCGATCGAACCCGGTGCGCTGGACTCCCGGTGCGCTAGGTGCGCTAGACTATTGTCGACGACAAGGAACCAGCCGGCGTGCAGCATGTGAGGACAAGCGGACCAGGAGATGAGGTGGCGGCGCTCGATGTCGCCGGCGTCAGCCATTCCTATGGTCCGAAGCGGGCGCTCAACGACGTCTCATTCTCGATCGCGCCGGCGACCTTCACCGTTCTTCTCGGCCTCAACGGCGCCGGCAAGACAACCCTGTTCTCGCTGATTAGCCATCTTTACGACACGCGCCGCGGGTCGATCCGCATCTTCGGCCATGACGTCAGCCGCGCATCGGGCGAAGCGCTCAGGCGTATCGGCATCGTATTCCAGGCACGCACGCTCGACCTCGACCTCAGCGTCCACCAGAACCTCTCCTACCACGCCGCGCTGCATGGCATCGGCGGACGCGAAGCCCGGCAGCGCATTGCCGCGCTGCTCGATATGGTCGACATGCAGGGCCGCCAGCATGACAAGGCACGCAGCCTTTCCGGCGGCCAGATGCGGCGCATCGAGATCGCCAGGGCGCTGCTCCACCGCCCGTCCCTGCTGCTGCTCGACGAGGCGACGGTCGGTCTCGACATCCAGTCGCGCGCGGGCATTCTCGCCACCATCCGCAAGCTCGTCGAAACCGAGGGCATTGGCGTGCTGTGGGCAACGCATCTGATCGACGAGGTTGAAGACGGCGACCATGTCGTCGTGCTGCGGCAGGGCGAACTGGTCGCCAACGGCAAGGTTGCCGATGTCGTCAGGACGAGCGGCGCCGGTTCGATCCGCGACGCCTTTTCGAGGCTCAGCCGCATCGACGCGGCCGGCATCGCGGAGATATCGCCATGAGCGCTCCCGCAATGCCCGAAAAAGTCGCCGGCATCGTGCCGATGACGTTCGAAAAATTCGGCCTGCGCCACTATCTCATTTGCCTCAAGGGCGTCGTCCTGCGGGAGTGCCTGCGCTTCCTGCACCAGCGCGAGCGCTTCATATCCTCGCTGGTTCGGCCGCTCATCTGGCTGTTCATTTTTGCCGCCGGATTCCGGCAGGTGCTCGGCGTGTCGATCATCCCGCCCTACAAGACCTATGTCCTCTACGAGGTCTACATCACGCCGGGTTTGTGCGGCATGATCCTGCTGTTCTCGGGCATGCAGTCTTCGCTGTCGATGGTTTATGACCGCGAGATGGGCAACATGCGCACCCTTTTGGTCAGCCCCTTCCCGCGCTGGTTCCTGCTGGTGTCGAAGATGCTCGCCGGCGTCTCCGTATCGATCGCGCAGGTCTACGCGTTCCTGATCGTTGCCTGGTTCTGGGGCGTCAAGGCGCCGCCGATCGGCTATCTCATGGTGCTGCCGGCGCTGTTCCTGTCGGGCATGATGCTTTGCGCGCTCGGCATGCTTTTGTCGTCGATGATCAAGCAGCTCGAAAACTTCGCCGGCATCATGAACTTCGTCATCTTTCCCGGCTATTTCGCTTCTCCAGCGCTCTATCCCTTGTGGCGCATCCAGGAGGCAAGTCCGCTGCTTTACAAAATCTGCCTCGTCAACCCGTTTACCTATGCCGTCGAACTGATCCGCTTCGCCTTCTACGGCCAGATTAACTGGCTGTCGCTGGGCGTCGTTGCCGGCTGCACGCTGCTGTTCCTTGCCGCCGCAATCATCGCCTATGACCCTTCGCGCGGCCTGATGACCCGCAAACAGGACACGGGAGGAAATGCCTGATGGCACGAATGAGCCTTGTTCGCAGCCTGGCTGTGGTTGCCATGCTCGCGCCGGGCGTGAACGCCATGGCGGCGAACACCGATCCGGACTGGCCTTGCATACAGCGCAAGGTGCCGCAACTCTCGCTCGGCCAGATCTGGAACGGGCCGGAGTTGCCGCCAGCGGCGAAGGACTTGTCGAAAGACCCCGGTATCTCCGCCCTGGTCGAGGAGGTGGCAGCCCGGCGGATACCGATTGCCGAAGCCCAAAAGAAGATCAAGGATTTCGCCGCCTCGCTGCCGGCCGAGCAGCTTGCGCCGAAGATGGCGATGCTGGTGCAAGGCATGTTCGATCACATGGACGCCGAGCGTTCTCACGTGATCTCAGGCATTTCCCGTTACGCCCACAAGCAGCTCGAAATGGCCGCCGCGTTGCGCAAGGAAGCGTCCGACGTCGATGCGTTGCGAGCAAAGCCCGATGCAGATCCAGACGAGATCGAACGGCGAACGGAACAGCTGAAATTCGCAACGCGAATTTTCAACGAACGCGTCCAATCACTGACTTACGTCTGTGAAGTGCCGACGATCATCGAGCAGCGGCTTTATCAATTATCCAAAGTCGTCTCGGAAACGCTCGCCGCGAAGAAGTAGAACCTCATTCGCTCTTCGCGGCGGATCTTACGATCCCCGGCCGGGCAGCACGCGCCAGCGCTGCACGAAATAACCGGGATGCGTCTCGATCCAGTGGGCGACCAGCGGCTGCGCCTGCATGAAGGCGGTCCCGGGATTCATTGCCAGGCCGTCGACCATCTGTTCGCGTTGTTCACAGGTCTGCGGCACATCCGTCAGGCAGACCATCATAACCAGCGTGTAAAGCATTACCCCTTGTCCCCATCGAATCCCGAACCCCATGCCCGGGAGGTTTCAGTGATACCGACCAGTCTGCAGGGGTCGCACATACAGATCGCTTACGGGTGTGAAAGCACGTGCCCCCGCTCTTTCGCACTGCAACATAACATGTCGCTTATCTAACTCCAACGACCGCCGGGCGTTTTCCAGAGCAATCGCGTCAGGTTGCGCCGCGCCAACGTAGCGCCGATGTTTCCAGCGCCGATTATTCGGATCATCACGGGGTGTCGTCGATGTCGTCAGACCGGCAACCCGTTCTGCTTTCGCAGGCTTTTGTCGAATGCGGATGCGGGGACGAAACAGCGCAGGAGACTGACTGGCGCGCCATTTAGCCGCCGCCGATGCTCGCACCGGCCAGTTGGTCCGTCCAGCGCCTGAACAGCGCACTGGCATTGACGCCTCCGAAACCGAAGCCGTTGGCGATCGCATAGTCCATTCCCATCGGGCGGGCCTGGTTTGCGACGAAGTCGATCCCGTCGCTGGCTGGATCCGGCGCGCTCAAATTGAGGGTTGGCGGCGCCACCTGATCCCTGAGCGCCAGGATTGCGAAGATGGCTCCAAGCCCGCCGGCGGCTCCGAGCAGGTGTCCAGTCGCGGATTTCGTTGCGCTGACGGCGATGGCGGAATCTGCGCCGAAGAGTGTTTTGATCGCCGCGATTTCCCCGAGATCACCGACCGGCGTGGATGTCGCGTGCGCATTGAGGTGGCGAACTTCACGCGGCGAAATGCCGGCTTGGGCAATCGCGATCTCCATGGCCCGGCGTGCCCCGTCGCCGTCCTCGGGACCGGAGGTGACGTGATGAGCATCCGCCGTCGTGCCGTAACCGACGAGCTCGGCGAGCGGCTTCGCGCCGCGCGCCAGCGCGTGGCTCAACTCCTCGATGACCAGGATGCCGGCCCCTTCGCCCATGACGAAGCCATCCCGCGACATATCGAAGGGGCGCGAGGCTTGAGCCGGCGTTTCGTTGAAGCCGGTGGAAAGGGAGCGAGCCGCGGCAAAACCACCGAGACTGACGATATTCATGCATGCTTCCGTTCCGCCGCACACGGCGATATCGGCTTCATTGGCGCGGATAAGGCGAGCCGCATCGCCGATCGCCTGGATGCCGGCCGCGCACGCCGTCACCGGCGCGCCGAGTGGCCCCTTGAAGCCATGGCGGATCGAGATGTGGCCCGCCGCGAGGTTCACCAGGAAGGACGGCACCGTAAACGGCGACAGGCGGCGGACACCGCGCCGGTCGACCGTGCGCACCGCCTCGGTTATGGCGGGGAAGCCGCCGATGCCGGAGGCGATGATCGTGGCCGTGCGCAGGCGATCCGCTTCCGAGGCGGGCGCCCACCCGGCCTGCGCGAGGGCCTCTTGTGCAGCAGCGAGCCCGAAGATGATGAACCGGTCTACCTTGCGCTGGTCCTTCGCAGCCAGGACGGCATCTGGATCGAAACCAGCCTCCGGATCGTCTTCCAGCGAGGGAACCACCCCGCCGATCTTGGCCGGCAGGTCTCCCACCATGTCGTCCGGAAGCCTGCGGATGCCCGAGCGACCGGCCAGCAGCCGCGACCACGACGCTTCGACATCGGCAGCAAGGGGCGTGACCGCTCCCATGCCTGTAACAACAATCCGTCGCATCTATTTTATTTTCCTATTGGCTGCGCCGCCAGCGCTGCGCACGCCGTTCAAGCGGCGGCTGCTTCGCGAACCTGTTGGGTCGCCGCGTCCAGAAGGGCCTGGGCGAGATCCGGGTCGTTGACGACGCGCGAAAGCGTCAGCGCACCAACCATCGTCGAGAGAATGGCCATGGCCTTTCTATCGGGCTGCTCACCATTGGCCTCGGCAATGAAACGGCTGAGGATTTCGAGATGCTCCTTGATCCCGACTTCGAACGACGCTTTGACGTCGCTGCCCTGCCTGGCGGCATCCGAACCGAGCGCGACAATCGGGCAGCCGTCCATCTTTTCTCCGCGATGGCCCATACTGAGGTAGAACGCGATCACCGCGCCAAGCGGATCCTCGGGGTTTGCCTCAGTCGCGGCCGACCACCGGAGGGTGGCGCTCTCCATCGCGCGCCTCGACGCCTGCACCGCCAGATCGTCTTTGGAAGCGAACTGCTTGTAAAACGCGCCCTGGGTCAGCCCGGCAGCCTCCATCAGGTCCTTAAGGCCGATGCCGTCAAAGCCGCGCTCCCGAAAAAGACGGCTTGCCACATTGATCACGGTTTCGCGGTTTTCCGCCGCCTGAATGCGACTCACACGCATGTCGACCTCCTGATTTAGCTTGCGTTCGACATCTATAGCAGGTATAGAGTACGAACGCAATCCAATTTGGCTGCGCACGGTGCCCTCGGCCACGCATCGAACAAATTTGGAGGAGAGGTCAAATGCTATACAGTTATGTTGTCGAGAAATCGATCCGGCAGAGCTTCGACCACGTCAACAACCATCGCTGGGATGAAGCGGTGAAAGCACTCGTGCCGCATGTCCATCACCGCGTTTCCGGCGCCCACGCGCTTGGTGGTGAGCGCCACGACAAGGAAGCCGTGCGCCGCTGGTTTGAGCGCCTCGGCCGCGTCCTGCCCAATCTCCATCTCACGGTCAACCACATCTGGGTGAAGGGCTGGCCGTGGCATACCACCGTGTTTGCCCAGTGGGACGGCACCGCAACGCTGCTCAATGGCGACGCGTCCTACGTCAACAGTGGTCTCCACGTGTTCACCTTGCGATGGGGCAAGGTCTATGCTCTTGAGGAATTCTACGATTCACAAGCAGCGGCCCGCGGTCTTGCCACCCAAGCGGCAACTGGCCTCGAAGAAGCTGTCGCCGAACCAATTGTAGGCTAGCAGAAGCGCAGTCAGCGGCCCGCAGCGTTACCTGACCCGCGGCTACGCTAGCCCGTGGTATCGCCCGCGGACGATCCCATCAGCGCGCTCTCGGCGGCCGCTTGCAGGAACCGCTTCGACAGCCGCTCGTCGTTGACGGCCCGCGAGAGGAGCACCGCACCGGCCATTGTCGAGAGAATGGCCATGGCCTTGCGGTCGGGCTCCTTGCCATGGCCCTCGCCAACCCAGCTATCTAGCATCCCAGGATATTCCCTGATCCCGGCCTGAATGATGCCTCACATCGGCCTGGCAGCACCGCGCGAGCGCAACGACCGGGCAGCCGTCATTTCCTTCTGCTCAATGAGCCATGCGATCACCGCGCCAAGCGGGTCCTCGGATTTTGCCGCAGTCGCGGCCGACTACCGGGGTGACGCTCTCCATCGCCCGCCTGGACGCCTGCGCCGCCAAGTCGTGCTTGGATGCGAACTGCTTGTAAAACGCGCCCTGAGCCCAGGCACCCTCCATCAAAATCCTTAAGGCCGATGCCGTCAAAGCGGCGCTCCCGACAAAGCCGGCCTGCCACATTGATCGCCGTCTCGCGGTTTTCTGCTGCGACTCACACGCATCATCAATTTTTCATTTTTTAGATTGCATACGTAATCTATCTCCTATATAGAGTTCGAACGCAATCTAAAAAGCAAGGAGATACGAGATGATCCGCAAAACCCTGAGCGCTTCAGTTCTGGCCGCGCTGTTTCTTGCCGCCCCGGCATTTGCCGAGGAAGCCACCATTGGACGCCCGATCGAAGCCGGCAGCCTGCACGAGGGACACCTCGACATGGTCGTCTATTACGTCCCGGTCGACGGCGACCGCCTGGAGGTCACCGCCACCTTCGCGCCAAAAATCGGCGGCGATCCGCAGCGCGTCGTCATGGGCCTCGCCGACGGCGATTCCGTTGCCTTTTCGATGCCCGGCCACCGCGGCCCGCTCTACGCGTTCTCGCGCTCCGGCGAGGAGGTGACGGTGTCGTCCGAGACCGGCATGCGCGCCGATGCCGATGCACCGACCCGCCTTGCCGACGGCACCCTGCGTGCTGCTGGGCTCGCGTCCGTGGGGCCGATGTAAAGGTCAATCGCAATCTTTTTGAGAGGCGACGAACGTGAAAAAGAGACCCGCTGTTGTGCTGGGGGGCGTGCTGATCGCGATGTCAGGAGCGGCGGCATTCGCCACACTTGCCATTCCTACGCAGGAAGCCTCCGCCGTAGGCGACCCGAGGCAGGAACCGCCGATCGTCAGACTGGTGACGGCAGCGCCGGTGATCGGATCCGAACGCGGCTTCACCGGTATTGTCGGGGCAAGGGTGCAGAGCGACCTCGGCTTTCGCGTCCCCGGCAAAATCGTGGAGCGGCTCGTGGATGTGGGTCAGGAGGTCAAAGCCGGTCAGCCAGTGATGCGCATCGACGACACCGACCTTCGCCTCGCGCTCACGGCGAAGCGCAACGCCGTTGCCGCAGCGCGCGCAACAGTCGTTCAGACGGAACCGGATGAACGGCGATACGCCAGTTTGCTCAAGGATGGATGGGTCCCCCGACAGCGCTACGAGCAGGCGAAGGCCGCGGTGGATACGGCCGAGGCGCAACTCGCCGCCGCCGAAGCCGATGCACGGGTCGCCGAGAACGAAGCGATCTACGCGGTCCTGCTGGCGGACGCGGATGGAACGGTGGTCGAAACGCTTGGCGAGCCGGGGCAGGTCGTCTCCGCCGGCCAGACAGTGGTCCGGATCGCCAAGGCCGGCTCCCGCGAAGCAGTGGTCGCGCTTCCCGAAACGATCCGGCCGGTGATTGGGTCGGCGGCCGAGGCCAGCGTGTATGGCGGCGATGGGCGTCGTTATACGGCACATCTTCGGCAATTATCGAACTCCGCCGATGCCCAGACCCGTACCTATGAGGCCCGTTATGTGCTCGACGGTGAGGCCGCGGCAGCACCGCTTGGCGCGACGGTAACCATTCGGCTTGCAAGCCAGGCACGCCAGCGGGAGGTCCAGGTGCCGCTGGGAGCCGTGCTCGATGACGGCGAGAGGACTGGCGTTTGGGTCCTGGACAACGCCACCTCGACCGTACAGTTTCAGCCCGTCAAGCTTGTTCGTGTGACCAGCGAAACCGCTGTGGTCTCCGGACTGAACTCCAGCGATCCGATTGTTTCGCTCGGCGCTCATCTCCTGCAGCAGGGCGCTCGCGTCAGGGCTGCGTCCGAAAGCGGGGGCAACTGATGATGAACCTAAATCTCTCCGCGATCGCCGTTCGCGAACGCGCCGTTACCCTGTTCTTCATCCTCCTGCTGGTGGCCGCCGGCGCCTACGCTTTCGTCATGCTCGGACGGGCGGAGGACCCCAACTTCACCATCAAGACCCTGACGGTCACGACGGCATGGCCGGGCGCAACGGCGCGCGAGGTGCAGGACCTCGTCGCCGAACCGTTGGAGAAACGGCTTCAGGAGATGACCTGGTACGATCGGGTCGAGACGACCACACGGCCGGGTTACGCGTATATGACGGTCACGCTGAAGGACAGCACACCGCCATCTGTCGTGCAGGAGGAGTTCTACCAGGCTCGTAAGAAGCTCGGGGATGAAGCCCGCAACCTGCCGTCCGGTGTCTTCGGCCCCTTCGTCAACGACGAATATTCGGATGTAAGCTTCGCCCTTTACGCGCTGAAGGCCAAGGGCATGCCGATGCGTGAGTTGGCGAGACAGGCCGAAGCGATCCGCCAGGACCTCCTGCACGTGCCCGGCGTCAAGAAGATCAACATCCTTGGTGAACGTCCCGAACAAATATTCGTCGAATTTTCCTACGCCAAGCTGGCTACCCTCGGCGTGTCGGCACAGGACATCGTCGCCGCCTTGCAGCGGCAGAACACCCTCACGCCGGCAGGCTCGATCGACACCCAGGGGCCGCGGGTCTTCATCCGGGTCGACGGCGCTTATGACAGCGTTCAGGCGATCGCCGACACGCCGATTGCCGCGGCGGGGCGGACGCTGAAGCTCTCCGATATCGCCGAAGTCCGGCGCGGCTATGAAGATCCGCCCACCTACCTCATCCGACGTCAGGGTGAGCCCACCATCATGCTCGCGGCTGTCATGCAGGAGGGCTGGGATGGTCTCGCGCTCGGCAAGGCGCTGGAGGACAGGACAGCAGCCATCGCCCAGACACTGCCACTTGGGATGACGCTCGACAAGGTGACTGACCAGGCCGTCAACATCACCTCTGCGGTCGACGAATTCATGATGAAGTTTGCGATGGCGCTCGGTGTGGTGCTCTTGGTGAGCCTGTTGAGCCTCGGCTGGCGCGTCGGCATCGTCGTGGCGGCTGCCGTCCCTCTGACGCTTGCCGTCGTGTTCCTCATCATGCTGGAGACCGGCCGGTTCTTCGACCGCATCACGCTCGGCGCCCTCATCCTGGCGCTCGGTCTTCTCGTGGACGACGCCATCATTGCCATCGAGGTGATGGTGGTGAAGATGGAAGAAGGCATGGACCGCATCAAGGCGGCGGCCTATGCGTGGAGCCACACTGCGGCGCCGATGCTGTCCGGAACGCTCGTGACGATCGCCGGATTCCTGCCGGTAGGCTTCGCGCGCTCGACGGCCGGCGAATACGCCGGCAACATCTTTTGGGTCGTAGGGTTCGCCCTCATCGTCTCCTGGATCGTCGCGGTGGTCTTCACACCTTACCTCGGCGTCAAGATGCTGCCCGCGATCAAACCGGTCGAAGGCGGTCACCACGCGATCTATGACACACCCAATTATCGGCGCTTGCGGCGGCTCATCACCTTCGCCGTGCGCCACAAGTTCATAATCAGCGGTATCGTTGGCATCGCCTTCGTGCTTTCCGTTGTCGGCATGGGCTCTCTCAAACAGCAGTTCTTCCCGACATCCGACCGCCCCGAAGTGCTGGTGGAGGTTCGCCTGCCTGAAGGCACCAGCATCGAGACGACGACCGCTACGGTCGAGAAGCTCGAAGGCTGGCTGGACGACCAAGCCGAGGCTAAGATCGTCACGAGCTATGTCGGTCAGGGCGCACCCCGCTTCTTTTTCGCAATGGCGCCGGAACTGCCTGATCCCGCCTTCGCCAAGATCGTCGTGCTGACCCAGGACGCCGAGGCGCGTGAGGTGTTGAAGCACCGCCTCCGCGAGGCGGTGGCAGAGGGGCTTGCACCCGAGGCCAATGTCCGCGTCACGCAACTCGTGTTCGGCCCCTACACGCCATTCCCGGTCGAGTTTCGGATTATCGGACCTGATCCCGCGCAACTCTACAGCATATCCGAGAAGGCCCTCGACATCATGCGGGGCGTCCCGGACGTGCGTCAGGCCAACCGCGATTGGGGCAATCGCACACCCGTGCTCCGCTTCGTCCCGGATCAGGATCGACTGAACCTCATCGGCCTGTCGCCGGCGGAGGTGGGCCAGCAACTTCAGTTCTTGCTCACCGGCATCCCCGTTACGCAGGTTCGCGAGGACATCCGCAACGTCCCCATCGTCGCACGCAGCGCCGGCGGCGAGCGGCTGGATCCGACACGTTTGGCGGATTTCTCACTGATGAGCCGGGACGGTCGCCCGATTCCGCTCGACCAGATCGGCCATTCGGAAATCCGTCTGGAAGAGCCGATCCTGAAGCGCCGTGATCGCACGCCTGTCATCACGATCCGCTCGGATATCAACGAAGCGACTCAGCCTCCAGAGGTTTCCAAGGAAATCGCGAAGGCCCTTCAGCCGCTGATTGCATCCCTTCCGGCCGGCTATAGCATCGAATTGGGCGGATCGATCGAGGAGGCTGAAAAGGCCAACACCGCTCTGGCCAAAGTCTTTCCGGCAATGATAGCCGCCATGCTGATTGTTATCATGCTGCAGGTACGATCCTTCTCAACGATGTCCATGGTGATGCTGACGGCACCGCTTGGACTTGTCGGCGTCGTGCCGATGCTGCTCACCTTCAACCAGCCCTTCGGATTCAACGCCATTCTGGGCATGATAGGACTGGCCGGCATCCTGATGCGCAACACGCTGATCCTGACCGAACAGATCAAGGAGAACCGTGCTGCCGGCCTTGACGACTATCACGCCGTGATCGAGGCGACGGTGCAACGCACGAGGCCCGTGATCCTGACGGCACTCGCCGCCGTGCTGGCCTTCATCCCGCTCACACACTCCGTCTTCTGGGGATCGATGGCCTATACGCTGATCGGCGGCACGGCGGTCGGCACGGTGCTGATCCTGCTCTTCCTTCCCGCGCTCTACGCCGCGTGGTTCGGCATCAAGCCGACTGCCGACGAGGTCCGTGAGGGCGCGGCGGAGGAACTGGAAATGCACACGGCAATTGCTGCTGAATAGGGCCCTGTTGTCGAGCAGGCGGATCAAGATTTCGCCGCTGGCTTTGCCTGAACATACGCAGGGCCAGTGGCACGACCTTACCGCTTGCAAACGATCGTTCAGGGCGAGCCCCGGAGATCCATCATCAGTTCTGGAGACGTCATGAATCATCCGGTCGGAACGCGAACGGATCCCGACGAGGTGCGCGCTCGCATCCTGGAGGTGGCGGAGGAGCATTTTCGCCGCATCGGCTACCATAAGACGTCGGTAGCCGACATCGCCTCCGAGCTCGGCATGAGCCGGGCGAACGTCTACCGTTTCTTTTCCTCCAGGGATGCAATCAACGAGTCCATCTGCAGGCAGGTCGTTAACGAGGTCGCGGACATCGCCGTTGCGATCGCGCGCACCAACGCGCCGGCCTTGGAGAAACTCGACCGGCTCCTGACCGCCGTTCACCAGCACAACAAGACAAAATTGATCAAGGAAAGAGGCATGCACGACTTGATCGTCGCCGCCATGCGCGAGAATCGGGCGGTCATTAAGGCGCATGTCGAGCGAATGTTGAAAATCCTTGAGGCGATCATTCGCGAGGGGACCGAGGCGGGCGAACTCAAGGTCGAGGACCCGGCAGAAGCGGCGCGTGCGGTCAACGCCGCGTTCACGCCGTTCTTCCATCCGATTCTGATCGAGCACTGCGTTCAACACGGCGAAGACACCGAAGCGGGCCTGCGCGCGCAGATTCGCTTTATCCTGAAAGCTCTCGGCAAATCGGACTAGGCGTCCTGGTAGGTGGCTGCCAGCGGCATTCCGACCTCAATTCAGGCGCGACCTCTAGTGTCCGGTCCTTCGTGCGGATAGAGCTTGCCGAACAGCGGCAGATACATCGCGCCCTTGCGCATCAGGAAATCGTGGAACGTCGCCATCGCCGGCGAGATCGCGTGATCGCTGCGCATCACCGAAAACCATTGCCGGCGAATCGGCATGCCGACAACATCGAGGATGACCAGCCGGCCGGCCTCGGTTTCGGCGGCGATGGTGTGGGCAGAGATGAAGGCGATGCCGAGCCCGGCCATCACCGCCTGCTTGATCGTCTCGTTCGAGCCCATCTCGACGCCGAGATCGTCGATGCGGCCGGGCACGTCGCTCAGGAATATCTCCAGCGAGATGCGCGTGCCGGAGCCGGGCTCGCGAATGAGGAAATGCTCCTCGGCGATCCGCTCCTTCGATATCTCGCGTGCCGACGCCAGCGGGTGGTCGGGCGGCGCGATGATGACCAGCGGGTGATCGCCGAACACCGAGGCACGCACCGGGACTTCCTTCGCCGGGCGTCCCATCAGGGCGATGTCGATGTCGTGGTTCTTCAGACTGTCGATTGTTTCGGCGCGGTTGCCGATGGCAAGCCGCATGTCGATGTCGGGATGTTCTTTCATGAAGCCGGCCATCAGCCGCGGCGCGAAATATTTGGCGGTGGAAACGACGCCGAGCCGCAAGCTGCCGATACGCACGCCCTTGATCGCGTCCATCTTGTCTTCGAGCAGGCGAAGCCGCTCCTCGATGGCTTGCGCCGTCTCGACGAAGGCCAGACCTGCGGCAGTCGGACGCATGCCGTCCGACGTCCGGTCGAACAAGGCCAATTGAAACTCCTCCTCGACCTGCCGCAACTGGATCGTCACCGCTGGAGGAGACAGGCCTAACACCTTGGCCGCGCTGACGATTTTTCCGTGGCTGATGATTGCCTGAACGGTCTTGAATTGCTTGAGCGTGAGGTTTCTCATGCGCCATACTAAATTTTTTTTAGTGCGAAAGTAAAGTTATTGAATTTTACTTATCTAGCTTCGTTTGTTCTCATTCCCCTATCCGGCCGATCCGAGGAGAGGCGGCTGGATCGGGAGGTTACGATGCCAGCGGCAACGCTCGACGCATTTCTGAATTCCTATCTCGGCCCGCCCGACGAACTGCGTTCGGCAGTCGTCGCGACCGTCCGTCAGCTGACGCAGGCCGCCACCAAGATCCGCAACACCATCAATCAAGGGGTGCTCGGCACCGCCTTTGCCGGGACCCGCGGCGCCAATGCCGACGGCGACATCCAGAAGGATCTCGACATCTTCGCCGACGACATCTTCCTCGACGCCATGCGCCACGCTCCGGTCGCGCTCTACGCCTCCGAGGAACTGGAGCAGCCGGTCCTGCTCGACAGGCAGGCGCCTCTCGCCATCGCCATCGACCCGCTCGACGGCTCTTCCAACATCGACACCAACGTGTCGATCGGAACGATTTTCTCGCTCCTCCCTGCAACTGGCGCGCCGGACGAAAATCCGGCCGCCTCTTTTTTGCAGCCAGGCGTGAACCAGCTGGGCGCCGGTTTCTTCATCTATGGGCCGCAGTTGGCGCTGGTTCTGTCGCTCGGCAGCGGCACGCATGTCTTCGTTCTCTCGACCAGGCTCGGCACCTTCGTCCAAGCCTATGAAAGCCGGATCATCCCGCAGCGTACCCAGGAGTTCGCCATCAACGCCGCCAACTACCGGCATTGGGACGAGGCGGTGCGGCTCTACATCGACGACTGCCTCGAAGGCACCGAAGGCCCACGCGGAAAGGACTTCAACATGCGCTGGATCGCCTCTCTGGTCGCCGACTGCTATCGTATACTGATGCGCGGCGGTGTATTCCTGTATCCAGGCGACAAGCGCAAGGGTTACCGCCAGGGTCGGCTGCGCCTCGTCTATGAGGCCAACCCGATCGCCTTTCTCATCGAACAGGCCGCCGGCGCCGCTACCGACACGATCACCCGCATCCTCGAAATCGAACCCGAGAGCCTGCACCAGCGCGTGCCCATGGTGTTCGGATCGGCGCGGGAAGTCGCGCGCATTACCCGCTACCACATCGAGCCCAGCGCCATCGGCGAGCGTGCGCCGCTGTTCAGCCGCCGCGGCCTGTTCAGGGCCTGAGCACCATGTCGGCGAAGCACCCCATCATCACCATCACCGGGTCGTCGGGCGCAGGCACCACCTCGGTCAAGCGCATCTTCGAGCTGATCTTCCGGCGCGAGAACATCGAGGCCGCCTTCATCGAAGGAGATGCCTTTCACCGCTACGACCGCGCCACGATGAAGACAAAGGTGGCCGAGGAGGAGAAGGCGGGCAATCCGAACTTCACCCACTTCAATGCCGAAGCCAACGAACTCGCAATCCTCGAAGAGGTGTTTGAAGAATATGGCCGCCGGGGAACCGGAAAGACCCGCACCTACATCCATGACGAGGACGAGGAGAAGCAGTACGGCACGCCGCCGGGACAATTTACCGAATGGCGCGAATTCCCGCCGAGCGACCTGCTCTTCTACGAGGGCCTGCATGGCTGCGTCGTCACCGACAAGATCAACCTGGCCCGGCACGCGGACCTCAAGATCGGCGTGGTGCCGGTCATCAATCTCGAATGGATCCAGAAGATCCACCGCGACCGCGCAACGCGCGGCTATTCCACCGAGGCGGTGATGGACGTCATCCTGCGCCGCATGCCGGACTATGTCCGCTACATCGTCCCGCAATTCTCGCAGACCGCCATCAACTTCCAGCGCGTGCCGATCGTCGACACGTCCAATCCATTCATCGCGCGCTGGATCCCTACGCCCGACGAATCGATGCTGGTCATCCGCTTCGCCAATCCCCGCGGCATCGATTTCCCCTACCTGCTTTCGATGATCCACGACTCGTTCATGTCGCGGCCGAATTCCATAGTGGTTCCAGGCAACAAGCTCGATCTTGCCATGCAGCTGATCCTGACGCCGCTCATCCTGCAATTGATCGAACGCAAGAACCGTGTGTCGTGAGGAGGACGCCATGAACAGCCAAGCAGCAGCCCTGAAGCCCGTCGCCGCCGTCTCGGAGCGCGATATGGCGAACGCCATTCGCGCATTGGCGATGGACAGCGTCCAAAAGGCCAATTCCGGTCATCCGGGCATGCCGATGGGCATGGCCGATGTTGCGACTGTGCTGTTCAGCCTCTTCATCAATATCGATCCGTCGGCGCCCAACTGGCCCGATCGCGACCGCTTCGTGCTTTCGGCCGGGCACGGCTCGATGCTGCAATATGCGCTGCATTACCTGCTCGGCTTTGAAGACATGCCGATCGAGGAATTGCAGCGGTTTCGCCAGCTGGGCAGCCGCACCGCCGGACATCCCGAATATGGCCATGCGCTTGGCATCGAGACGACGACCGGTCCGCTTGGACAAGGCATTTCGACCGCCGTCGGCATGGCGCTGGCGGAGCGCATGCTTGCCGCCCGCCACGGCGCCGATCTCGTCGACCATTTCACCTACGTGATCGCCGGCGACGGCTGCCTGCAGGAAGGCATCAGCCACGAGGCGATCGACCTTGCTGGCCATCTGAAGCTGTCCCGGCTGATCGTCTTCTGGGACGACAATGCGATCTCGATCGACGGACCGACTTCGCTGTCGACATCGATGGACCAGCCGGCACGGTTCAAAGCCGCCGGATGGCATGTCCAATCGGTGGACGGCCACGACACGGAAGCCGTTGCAGCGGCAATCGAAGCGGCGCAGCAGTCTGACCGGCCGTCGCTGATTGCCTGCCGCACGGTGATCGGCAAGGGCGCGCCCAATCTGGGCGGCTCGGAAAAGACGCATGGCGCGCCGCTGGGCGACGCGGAGATCGCCGCGACGCGCGAAAACATCGGCTGGGCCTACGCGCCGTTCGAGGTGCCGGACGACATCCTGTTCGCTTGGCGCGAAATTGCCGAGCGCGGGCAAGCGGCACGCCGCGCCTGGGAGCAGCGGCTTGCCGCCTCGCCGCAGCGCGAGGCCTTCGAGAGTGCAGTCGCCGGCGCCCTGCCCGACGCGGTCTTCGAAGCGCTCGGCGCTTTCCGCAAGGAGCATGTCGAGAAGGCGACCAAGGTTGCAACGCGAAAAGCCTCCGAAATGGCGCTCGGCGCAATCAACGCCGCAACCGAGCTTACCGTCGGTGGCTCCGCCGATCTGACGCATTCGAACCTGACAATCACCAAGGGCATGAATCGCATAGCGCCGGACGACTATGCCGGCCGTTACATTCACTACGGCATCCGCGAGCACGGCATGGCCGCAGCCATGAACGGCATCGCACTGCATGGCGGCTTCGTGCCTTATGGCGGCACGTTCCTGTGCTTCGCCGACTATGCGCGCGGCGCGATGCGGCTCTCGGCGCTCATGGGCCAGCGCGTCATCTATGTGATGACCCATGATTCCATCGGTCTCGGCGAGGACGGCCCGACCCATCAGCCGATCGAGCACCTCGCGATGCTGCGGGCGACGCCGAACCTCAACGTCTTCCGTCCGGCCGACATCATCGAAACGGCGGAGTGCTGGGAACTGGCGCTGAAGAGCAAGAACCGGCCGAGCGTGCTGGTGCTCTCGCGTCAGAACCTGCCGATGCTGCGCCATGCACACAGCGAGGAGGCACACAGCAACGAGAACCGGTCGAGCCAGGGCGCCTACATCCTGCGCGAGCCGGCCGGGCACCGCGCCGTGACGCTGATCGCCACCGGCTCGGAAGTCGAGATCGCCGTCGCCGCCGCCGAGCGGCTGGAGACCGGGCACGGCATCGCAGCCGCGGTCGTCTCGATGCCGTGCTGGGAGCTTTTCGAGGAACAGGATACCGGTATACGAAAGGCCATCCTCGGCTCGGCGCCGCGAATTGCCCTCGAAGCCGCGGCTCGGCTCGGCTGGGACCGCTGGATCGGCGACACCGGCGCTTTCGTCGGCATGGCCGGTTTCGGCGCCAGCGCCCCTGCCCCGGATCTCTACCGGCATTTCGACATCACGCCCGAAGCCGTCGCCGCAGCGGCGCTGAAGCTCATCATCTAGGAAGGACCCAAAATGGCTCGCATTACCCTTCGCCAGCTTCTCGACCATGCCGCCGAGCACGGCTACGGCGTTCCGGCATTCAACATCAACAACATGGAACAGGGCCTTGCCATCATGGAGGCGGCCAGGGCCTGCGACGCGCCGGTCATCATCCAGGCCTCGCGCGGCGCCCGCTCCTATGCCAACGACATCATGCTGGCCAAGATGATGGAGGCGTTGACCGAAATGCATCCGGCCATTCCGCTCTGCATCCATCAGGACCACGGCAACAACGAAGCCACCTGCCTTTCGGCGATCCGCCACGGCTTCACCTCGGTGATGATGGACGGGTCATTGATGGCGGACGCCAAGACGCCGGCGAGCTACGACTACAACGTCGCCATCACCGAACGTGTCGCCCGCATGGCGCATTGGGTCGGCGCTTCCGTCGAAGGCGAGCTCGGCGTGCTCGGCTCGCTGGAAACCGGCCAGGGCGAGGCCGAGGACGGCCACGGCGCCGAAGGCGCGCTTTCCCACGACCAGCTTTTGACCGATCCCGATCAGGCGGTCGACTTCGTCACCGCCACCCGGGTCGACGCGCTGGCGATCGCCTGCGGTACCTCGCATGGCGCCTACAAATTCAGCCGCAAGCCCGACGGCGGCATCCTCGCCATGCAGGTGATCGAGGCGATCCACGAAAAGCTGCCCAACACGCATCTGGTCATGCATGGCTCTTCCTCGGTGCCGCAGGAACTGCAGGACGTCATCAATAGATATGGCGGCGAGATGCCCCAGACCTTTGGCGTTCCGGTCGAGGAGATCGAGCGCGGCATCCGTTACGGCGTGCGCAAGGTCAACATCGACACCGATTGCCGCATGGCCATGGCCGGGCAGTTCCGCCGCGTCGCGACGGAGGATCCGCGCGAATTCGATCCGCGCAAATTCCTGAAACCCGCCATGGACGCCCTGCGCGATCTTTGCCGCGATCGTTTTGAACGCTTCGGCACCGCGGGCAACGCCTCGAAGATCAGGGTCGTCGCCATGGACGAGATGGCGAAACGTTACGCCGCGGGAAAACTCGACCCGCAAATCGCAACCGCGAAAGCCGCTTGAGCGGCAAACAGGAGACCTGTCATGAACAAGATCGACATGCCGTCAGCAGGCACGCTCAAGGAAGGCAAGGAACGCTACAAGTCGGGCGTCATCCCCTACAAGAAGATGGGCTACTGGGAGCCGGACTACCGGCCCAAGGAGACCGACCTGATCGCCATGTTTCGGATCACGCCGCAGCCCGGCGTCGACCACGAGGAGGCGGCCGCCGCCATCGCCGGTGAATCCTCCACCGCGACATGGACCGTGGTGTGGACCGACAGGCTGACCGCCTGCGAGCTCTACCGCGCCAAGGCGTTCAAATCCGAGCCGGTGCCGAACACAGGTCCCGGCACCAAGACCGAGCAGCAGTACTTCGCCTACATCGCCTACGACCTCGACCTGTTCGAGCCGGGCTCAATCGCCAACCTGACTGCATCGATCATCGGCAACGTGTTCGGCTTCAAGGCAGTCAAGGCCTTGCGGCTCGAGGACATGCGCATCCCGGTGGCTTACCTCAAAACCTTCCAGGGCCCGGCGACCGGCATCGTGGTGGAACGCGAGCGGCTCGACAAGTTCGGCCGGCCGCTGCTCGGCGCGACGACGAAGCCGAAGCTTGGCCTGTCAGGCCGCAACTACGGCCGAGTCGTCTACGAGGCGCTGAAGGGTGGCCTCGATTTCGTCAAGGACGACGAGAACATCAACTCGCAGCCCTTCATGCACTGGCGCGACCGCTTCCTCTACTGCATGGAGGCTGTGAACAAGGCGTCGGCCGCCACCGGCGAAGTCAAGGGCCATTATCTCAACGTCACCGCCGGCACGATGGAGGAGATGTACGAGCGCGCCGAATTCGCAAAACAGCTTGGCTCCTGCATCGTCATGATCGACCTCGTCATTGGCTACACGGCGATCCAGTCGATGGCCAAGTGGGCACGCCGCAACGACATGATCCTGCACCTGCACCGCGCCGGCAACTCGACTTATTCGCGCCAGAAGAACCACGGCATGAATTTTCGCGTCATCTGCAAATGGATGCGGATGGCTGGCGTCGATCACATCCATGCCGGCACGGTTGTCGGCAAGCTGGAAGGCGACCCGCTGATGATCAAGGGGTTTTATGACACGCTGCGCGAGGAGCGCACGCCGCAGAACCTCGAAACCGGGCTGTTCTTCGATCAGGACTGGGCCTCGCTCAACAAGGTGATGCCCGTCGCCTCGGGCGGCATCCATGCCGGCCAGATGCACCAGCTGATCCATTATCTCGGCGAGGACGTCGTCCTGCAGTTCGGCGGCGGCACGATCGGTCATCCGGACGGCATCCAGGCCGGCGCGACGGCCAATCGCGTCGCGTTGGAGGCGATGATCCTTGCCCGCAACGAGGGCCGCGACTATCTGCGCGAAGGGACCAAAATCCTCGAACAGGCGGCCAGATGGTGCACGCCGCTGAAAGCGGCCCTGGAGACCTGGAAGGACGTCACCTTCAACTACGAATCGACCGACACGGCCGACTTCGTGCCAACCGCAACGCCCAGCTTCTAGACGAAAGGAACCGTCGCCATGATGACCAATCCGGGAAACAAGGTCACACAGGGACAGTTTTCGTTCCTCCCCGACCTGACCGATGAGCAGATTTCGGCGCAGATCAAATACGCGCTGAAAAACCACTGGGCGGTCAGCGTCGAGTACACGGACGATCCGCATCCGCGAAACACCTATTGGGAAATGTATGGCAACCCGATGTTCGACCTGAAGGACCCAGCGGGCATCCTGCTTGAAATCAACAATTGCCGGAATGCCTTGCCCAACATGTATGTCCGGGTCACCGCCTTCGATTCGACCAAGGGCTGGGAAGCGCCGCGCATGTCGTTCATCGTCAACCGGCCACCCAACGAACCCGGTTTCCGGCTGCTGCGCCAGGAGCGCGACGGCCGCAGCCAGGGCTATTCGATCGTGCCTTATGCGACCGACAGGCCCGAAGGCGAGCGGAGCTAGCCGAAACCATGCTGGACGCGATAGCAAAGGGCACTGCCGCGCAGGACGAATCGGTCGATCTGCAGGCCGAGTTCGAGGCGTCCAACATCGACGAGGTGATGGACAAGCTCGACCGCGAACTCGTTGGCCTGAAGCCCATCAAGACCCGCATCCGAGAGATCGCGGCGCTGCTCCTGGTCGACCGGCTTCGCCGCAAGTTCGGCCTGACCTCGGGCGCGCCGACGCTGCACATGAACTTTACCGGAAATCCCGGCACCGGAAAGACCACCGTGGCGCTGAGGATGGCCGAGATCCTGCATCGTCTCGGCTATGTTCGCGAAGGCCACATGGTCGCGGTGACGCGAGACGATCTCGTCGGCCAGTATGTCGGCCACACCGCGCCCAAAACCCGCGAAGTGATCAAGCGCGCCATGGGCGGGGTGCTTTTCATCGACGAGGCCTACTATCTCTACAAGCCCGAGAACGAACGCGACTACGGCCAGGAATCGATCGAGATCTTGCTGCAATGCATGGAAAACAACCGTGACGATCTGGTTGTGATTCTTGCCGGCTACAAGAACAAGATGGACCGCTTTTTCGACAGCAATCCCGGCATGCGCTCGCGCATCGCCCACCACCTCGATTTTCCCGACTACGGCGTCAGCGAACTCAAATCGATCGCCGAGATTATGCTGGCGGAACAGAATTACCGTCTCAGCGAGGCGGCGGCCAAGGCGCTCGAAGAGTATCTCCCGATCCGCATGCGGCTGCCGCATTTCTCCAACGCTCGCTCGGTTCGCAATGGGCTCGACCGGGCGCGGCTTCGCCAGGCCAACCGGCTTTTCGCTTCGCGCGACCGGGCGTTGACGAAAACCGACCTTATCACCATTGAAGAATCCGATATTCGCGGCAGCCGCGTGTTCGCGGAAGGTAAGCTCGAAGGCGAACCGGAGACGAAGGCGCGCTGACAAGATCGCGCCGGTTGGTGTGCAGCGACCGGAAACGGAAAACAGAACGGGAGCCGACGACCATGGGTACCAAGACAATCATTGCGCCCTCGGTGCTTTCTGCGGACTTCTCACGGCTCGGCGACGAGGTCGAAGCGGTCTTCCGGGCAGGTGCCGACTGGATTCATCTCGACGTGATGGACGGCCATTTCGTGCCCAACATCACCTTCGGTCCGCCGGTGATCAAGGCGATCCGTAATCGAACGGACAAGATCTTCGACTGTCACCTGATGATCGCGCCGGCCGACGCCTATCTCGCCGCCTTCGCCGACGCCGGCTGCGACATCATCACGGTGCATGCCGAGGCCGGGCCGCATCTCGACCGTTCGCTGCAGGCGATCAGGAATCTCGGCAAGAAGGCCGGCGTGTCGCTGAACCCGTCGACGCCGGAAAGCGTCATCGAGTATGTGCTCGATCGGCTCGATCTGGTGCTTCTGATGACCGTCAATCCGGGTTTCGGCGGCCAGGCGTTCATTCCGGCTGTGGTCGACAAGGTCAGGCGGGTCAAGGCACTGATCGGCAGCCGCCCGATCGACATCGAGATCGACGGCGGCGTCACGCCCGAGACCGCTCCGCTGGTCACCGGCGCCGGCGCCAATGTGCTGGTCGCCGGCTCGGCCATTTTCAAGGGCGGCACCGAAGCTGCCTACCGCGCCAATATCGGCGCCATCAGACAGGCAGCCGACGGGGCGATCCGGAAAGCCGCGTAAACCGTCTCATCGGAGGCCAAATTCATCGGAGGAAATCTTGGCGGCAATCCCACCAGTCTGCGATTTCGGCTGGCAAGCCATCGATGCCGTTTTACCCGGCGTCGACGGCAAATCGCATTCGATCTTCAGCCACGCCGGCCCGAACGGGCTGGTCGTCGCCTTCATCTGCAACCACTGCCCTTATGTGAAGGCGGCGATTTCACGCATCGTCCGCGATGCCAACGACCTCAAGGCCGAAGGCATCGGCTTTGTCGCGATCAATTCCAACGATGCCGACGCCTATCCGGATGATTCCTTCGACAACATGAAGCTCTTCGCCAGGACGAACGGCTTCAGTTTCCCCTACCTCCACGACGAGCGCCAGACGGTGGCACGTGCCTATGGAGCCGTTTGCACTCCGGATTTCTTCGGGCTCAACAGCGACTTGACGCTGCAATATCGCGGCCGGCTGGACGCGGCGCGACGCGACGCCGGACCGCCCGGGCTGAGGCGCGACCTGTTCGAGGCGATGAAGCAAATTGCCAGAACCGGCGACGGACCGCTGGACCAGATCGCTTCGATCGGCTGCTCGATCAAGTGGAAGGACGCCGCATGAACGTCGGCATGAGTAGACCGTTTCGATCGTCGAAAGCGATCCTGTTCGACCTCGACGGCACGCTGGTCGATTCGGCGCCGGATATAACCGCCGCCGTCAACGAGTTGCTGGCCGGCCGCGATCTGCCGCCGCTGCGCCTGGAGCAGATCAAGGCGATGATCGGCGGCGGCGTCAGGAAACTGGTCGAGCGAGTCTTCGCCGCTTCCGGTATGCCGCTCCTCGGCAGCGCGCTGGATGAAGCCAACCGCGCCATGGCGCCGATCTACCGCAAACATCTGACCGGCCTGACGAGGCTGATGCCTGGCGTCAGGGAGGTTCTCACCCACTTCCACTTGAGCGGAATAGCGATGGGCGTGGTGACCAACAAGCCGCAGTTGGCGGCTCGCGAAATCCTGCTGCATTTCGGGCTGACGGAACATCTCGGCGCGATCGTCGGCGGAGACGCGGTGACATCCTTGAAGCCGGCGCCCGACGCTCTGCTGCTGGCGCTCGACCAGCTTCAGGTCGAGCCTCGCGACGCGCTGATGGTCGGAGACAGCGGCGCCGACGTGGCCGCCGCCCGCGCCGCCGGCATGCCCGTCATTCTGCTGCGTGGCGGCTACAGCCAAATTGCCGTTGAAGAGCTCGGCGCCGACCTCGTTTGCGATGGCTTGCTCGACCTGCCTTCGGCCATGCGGAGGCTGCAAGACGCCGCTTGACCGGCGGCGCCAACCACCAGGGCGGGCGCCGGCCGAACGCAGTTAGAACGGCCGGCGAAGTAACGCTACTGCCTGCGGAAGAACCCGGTTATTTGGAGAATTGCTTCAAATAGGCGATGACGTTGGCGAGATCCTCGTCTTTCTTGAGGCCGGGAAACGCCATCTTCGTGCCTTTGACCATGGCCTTGGGATCGCGAAGATAGGTCGTCAGCGTGGCTTCGTCCCATTTGACGCCGGATGCACCCGCCTCGGTCATGGGCTTGGAATATTTGAACCCCGGATGCGTGCCGGCCGTCCGGCCGATAACGCCGCTCAATGACGGACCGATCTTGTTCTTGTCCGAATCGACGACGTGGCAGGCCTTGCATTTGGCGAAGACCTTCTCACCCGCCGCGGCATCCTGTGCCTGAGATTGGTTCGTGATAGCAGTCGCAACGGACACGACGGCGAAAAATGCGATTGCACGCATGGCATTTCCTCATTGATCGTCAAGGTGCCCTGGACGATTTGCGCACGCCGTTGTTTTGATCATCGGCATGCGTCGTTTACGGCAGAGCGAAAGCTTCTCCCCAGTGGAGTTGCGGCGCCTGCATCCTGGAAGCTACCCGGCAGATGAGCGATGTCAACCATGCAGCGGTTCGCACAGGCAATCGCTTCAGACAAATCGCCGCTCGTGGCGCAGCCGGCGAAGCTGCCGATCTCCCCCCTTGCGGGGGAGATGCCCGGCAGGGCAGAGGGGGGTGCTGTCCCGCTGGCCTGTCAGTCAATTACAGCCAGGCCGTCAGGCTGTTTTCGGTTGGAATGGATTAAATCGAGAGCTGGCGATCCTTCCCACCCCCTCTGTCCTGCCGGACATCTCCCCCGCAAGGGGGGAGATTGGATGCCGTTTCGGCTTTCGCCAACCACCAACGCTGGAAGGCTGGGCAAGGCGCAGTGCAACCCGCAGCGACTGCGCTCGTATTTTCATTGCTCTGTGACGGCAGTTATGCTAGGAATTTATTCATTATGCTGATTTGCGCCAACGACCCGCCCCCGAGGCGGGTTTTTTGTTTCAGGTATCGGCGACGTCCCCCGAAGTTCAGAGCGCGCTCGGTTCCGGCGCCCCTATCCATTCGCCTTTGTTGACGGCCATCGGGCGAACGCGTAGCCTCAAACCATTCCGGTTTTCCATGGGCACCTCGGGACTCCGGCGGTTGGCGATTTTGTCCAGGCTCGCAGATCGGGCCGGATCTCGCCGAGGCGGGCGTCTTCAAGCGCGCAAGAGGTGCTGAATGGATATGGTCGACCTCATACTGACGGTTTGCCTGATTGCCAATCCGGGCAACTGCCGAGACGAACATCTCTATTTCGAGAGCCGCGGCTCTCTGGTCCAATGTATGATGCTGGCACCCAGCGAAATCGCGAAATGGTCGCAGCAACACCCGACCCTCAAGGTCAAGCGCTGGAGATGCGCTTCTCCCAGCAAGGACCGTGCGATCTGATCGGCGCCCCCGGTCTATTACGGCTCTGGGAGGAGACATCATGATGATTTCGCGTCGAGCAACGCTCCGGCTGGCAGCTCTTGGAACAGCCGCGGCTCTTGTCCCAAGGCCGTCCTTCGCCACGGCCCCCTCCTTCGCCACGGCCAGGGTTCGCATTGGTGTGCTGAAGTTCGGCACCGTGAGCTGGGCGCTTGACACGCTGAAGCAGCACAAGTTCGACACAGCCAACGGCATCGATCTGGAGATCATCGATTTCGCCGGCGAGGATGCAACCAACGTCGCTATGCTGGCCGGCGCGATCGACATCATCGTCTCCGACTGGCTGTGGGTCTCGCGCCAGCGCTCGGAAGGCGTCGACCTTACATTGGTCCCCTATTCGACCGCCGTCGGGGCGATCATGGTGAAGGAGGCGGCGCCGATCCGCACGATCATCGATCTCAAGGGAAAAAAGATCGGCGTCGCCGGCGGGCCTCTCGACAAAAGCTGGCTGCTGATCCAGGCGCTGGCCAGACGCGATCACGGCCTCGACCTGCCGGCAACCAGCGACATCGTCTTTGGCGCGCCGCCGCTGATTTCGGAAAAGGCGATGCAAGGCGAACTCGATGCGGTGCTCAATTTCTGGCATTTTTGCGCCCGGCTCGAGGCCAACGGCTTTCGTCGGCTGATCGGCGCCGATGATGCGGCGAAAGCGCTCGGGGCCTCGGGCGCCGTATCGGCGCTAGGCTATGTCTTTCATGACAAATGGGCGAACGAAAATCCAGGCGCTATCAGGGGCTTCATCAAGGCTTCGGCGCAGGCCAAGGACTTGCTGGCCAGATCCGACGACGAGTGGCTGCGCCTTGCGCCGATTATCCGCGCACAGGGCAAGGAGATGGCCAAACTGCGTGACCGCTATCGCGAGGGCATTCCCAGACGCCCCGTCGCCGAGGATGCGGCCGACGCGGGCAGGCTCTACCGCGTGCTGGCCGAGATCGGTGGCGAAAAGCTGGTCGGCCGCGCGCCCAAGATGGCGCCCGGCACGTTCTGGCAGGAGCTGCCGAAATGACCGCACCTGATACCGGCGATCGCCCGCCCGGCGCTGCAGCCGACATCTCCAGCCAATCCGGCCTTGCAGCGGCGCTGACACCCGTGCTGACGGTCGCGGTCTCTCTGCTCGGGCTTTGTCTGCTGTGGGGTCTTGCGGCAAATGCCTGGCCGAGCCGTGCCTTTCCTGGGCCGGGACGGGTCTGGCAGGTTCTGCTC
The DNA here is from genome assembly GCF_055811615.1 of Mesorhizobium sp. WSM4807. Classification (NCBI taxonomy): domain Bacteria; kingdom Pseudomonadati; phylum Pseudomonadota; class Alphaproteobacteria; order Hyphomicrobiales; family Phyllobacteriaceae; genus Mesorhizobium; species Mesorhizobium sp. WSM4807. The sequence goes on along the minus strand of NZ_JBVVQY010000007.1, from coordinate 58,586 downwards.
GCAGAGGCGGCGAACGGCGACCTTTTCTACCATCTCGGCGCGACCCTCGGCCGGGTTGCCGCGGCATATGTCGTCGCGATGGTCGTTGGCTCGGTCATCGGCGTTCTCCTCGGCAGCCACCGCAGCGCAGACCGGTTCTTCAGTCCCTGGCTGGTCCTGTTTCTCAACATTCCCGCGCTGGTCGTCATCGTGCTCGCCTACATCTGGTTCGGCCTCAACGAGGCGGCGGCGATTGGCGCAGTTGCCGTCAACAAGATCCCGAATGTCGTGGTGACGATGCGCGAAGGCGCCAGGGCGCTTGATCCGAGTTACGGCGAAATGGCCGCCGTCTACCGCTTCGGTCCCCTCGAACGCATCCGCCATATCCTGCTGCCGCAATTGCAGCCCTATCTTGCCGCCGCCTCACGATCCGGCATCGCCCTCATCTGGAAGATCGTCCTTGTGGTCGAACTGCTCGGCCGCTCCAACGGTGTCGGCTTCCAGATCTATCTTTATTTCCAGCTTTTCGACGTCGCCGCCATTCTTGCCTACACGCTGGCTTTCGTTGCGGTGATGCTTGTCATCGAACTCCTTCTGGTGCAGCCCATTGAACGACATGCAACCCGTTGGCGCCGTCGTCCCGCTTAGGGTCGACATCGCCGAAAAGACCTTCAGGTCCGCGCAAGGCGTCTCGATCGCGGCGCTCCAGGACCTTTCCTTCGAGGTCCGGCAAGGCGAATTCGCCTGCTTGCTGGGACCGTCGGGCTGCGGCAAGACCACGACGCTGCGCATCCTGCTTGGATTGGACAAAGATTTTTCCGGCTCCTTCCAGCTGCCTGAAGGCGGCTCCAACCGGATCGCCGCCGTGTTCCAGGAGCCGATCTTGCTGCCGTGGCGGACGGTGGAGCAGAATGTCAGGCTGGCGCTGCCGAAAAGCCTGAGAACGAAGAATCTCGACGGGCTGTTCGACACGCTCGGCCTCGCCGGCATGCGCTCGCTCTATCCGGCGGAGCTTTCGCTCGGCCTTGCGCGCAGGGCAGCACTTGCCAGGGCCTTCGCCACCGAACCGGCGGTGCTTTTCCTGGACGAACCCTTTGCCTCGCTCGACGAACGGACTGCCGAGCGGCTTCGGCACCTGCTTTTGACCGTGTGGTCGGCGCGGCCTACGACCGCCCTGATGGTAACGCACAATCTCCGCGAGGCGCTGATGCTGTCGGACCGCATCATCGTTCTCGCACAGCGGCCAGCCCATGTGCTCGGCATGTTCGACGTAAGGCTGCCGCGGCAATATCGCAATCCACAGGTGATGAGCGACCTTTTGCGGTCGTTCCACCAAAAATTTCCGGGCGTGGCCTGATCGCCCTACAGTTCGGAACGCATATCGGGGGGAAGCCATGCCGATCGATAGGCTACGACGTAAACTTGTGAATGGCTTCGCCTGCACGGCGGTCAGTGCCGCGATGCTGCCTTGTTGCCCCGGGCGGGCCGCTCTCGCCGCTGCCGGCGGCCTTGAGTTCAAGCTCAGGAAAATCGCCGACGGCGTCTTCGCCTTCGAGGGCGTCGATGAATTGATGAGTGCCGCCAACCAGGGCGCGATCTCGAACCTGGGCGTCGTCGTCGGGACCGACGCCGTTGCCGTCATCGACAGCGGCGGCAGCCTGATCGAGGCGAACGCCCTCATCGCCGCGATCGGCAAAATAAGCGCCAAGCCGGTTCGCTACCTGATCAACACCCACATGCACCCCGACCACATCTTCGGCAACGCGGCATTCCGGGAGATCGGCGCGACCATCGTCGGCCATCACAATCTGCCGCGCGCGCTCGAGGCACGCGGCGCGTTCTACCTGCAAAGCTTTCGCGAACAGATCGGCGACGCGCTCATGAAAGGGATCGAGATCATCCCGCCGACGATGCTGGTCGATGATCGCCTGCAACTCGACCTCGGTGGACGCGTGCTCGAATTGCAGGCATGGAAGGCGGCTCACACCGACAACGACCTGACCGTCTTCGACAGCGCGACCCGCACGCTGTTTGCCGGCGATCTCGTTTTCATAGGTTCCTTGCCGACGCTCGACGGATCGCTGCTCGGCTGGCTGCGCCAGATGGATGCGCTGGCCGCGATCGGCGCCGCGCGCGTCGTGCCGGGTCATGGCCCGGTGCCCGTCGACTGGCCGGAGGCGCTGACTTCGGAGCGGCGCTATTTCGAGGTTCTGGCGCGCGACATTCGCAAGGCGATCACCGACGGGGTGCCGCTCAGCGAGGCGGTCAAGACCGCCGGCCGAAGCGAACGGGGCAATTGGCGGCTGTTCGACGACTACAACGAGCGCAATGCAACGGCCGCCTTTGCCGAACTCGAATGGGAATAGATCACACCGACAAGCGCTGGACGTGATCAGGTGGACCGATTTGCCAAACGCATCGTCAAAGGCTTATCCTCGACATCGGCCTGGGCACCACCTCTCTGATATTGGTGGAGGCATCGAAATGCAGAACCACGCTTACACGAGCCGGCAGCTCGTCTTGCCGCTCGCAGCCATCTTTGCCGCGATCATCCTGGGCGTCGGCACGCTCTTTGGCTCCTCCGGAGCCGCCAACGCGCAGCAAACAGCCGCGTCTTCGGACAGCATCTGGCAGGATTTGAAAGGCGACGTGTTCGGCGATCGGGCAATTCTGATCGATACCGGCGTCGTCAGGGTCGAGGCCCCGAAGCGGGCGCAGGACGCCGCGATCGTGCCCGTCGACATCTATATCGACCCGTCCAAGGCGCCCGACGGCATCAAATCCGTCACCTTGATCATCGACGTCAATCCGGCACCGGTGGCGGCGACGTTCCAGATCGGCAAGGACGCCGGCGTGACGCATCTGTCGACGCGCGTGCGCGTCAACGACTATTCCTATTTGCGCGCCATAGCAGAGACGCAGGGCGGCGAACTCCACATGGCGCAGACCTTCGTCAAGGCGTCAGGCGGATGCTCCGCCCCGGCGGTCAAGAACCAGGACGAGGCGAGAGCGACGATGGGGCAGATGAAGCTGCGCCAATTCCCACCGCAAGAGACGATGACAAAGGCGCAGGAATTGCAGTTGATGATCCGGCACCCGAACAATTCGGGCCTGCAGCGGAACCCACTGACCCAGTATTTCATCCCCGCGCATTTTGTTCAGAAACTGTCGATCTCGCAGGCAGACCGGCCGATCCTCTCGATGGAAGGTGGAATATCGATTTCGGAAGATCCCAATTTCCGGTTCGATTTCACCGCGCACGGCACCGGCGACATCCAGGTCGAAGCGATCGATACGGATGGCAAGATATTTCACAATCAATGGCCACTGGAGGCTACGGGACTCTGAAGCCTCGAAACCGCATGCAGCGGTTGTACCGCCGCCGTCTGCGCTCTTAGCGGGGTATCGCCTAAAAGCAGCGCACGTCGGCTTCCGCCTGCGCGCGCTTCAATTCCGTGCTTGCGGCTTTTGCCGGCGCGCTTTCGCGAAACAGTCCCGAACGCTCCCCTGTTGTCAGGGACATGCTCTTGAAGGTCTCGGCCCTTTCATAATCCTCGAATGGAAGGATCGAGGCGATGACGTCGATCGAGCAGGAACAGTTCTCCAGCGCCTGACGTGTCTGGCCATTCGTCTGCATGCAGCCGAGCACATAGTCGACAATCGTAGCCGTCGGATAATCTCCGGCGGCGCCGGCCGGATTTGCGAAGGCCAGGGCCGATGCAAGCAACAGCGGCAAGGTCGAAAAGCCGACATATCTGAGCATGGGGAACCCTCCGATTGGCGCGGACGTGACAGATCGAGCCCGATGGATCGAGACAGATCACCGCACCCAGTTGGCCTCGTGCCACCACCCCAGTCAAGTTCTCATACAGGCCATATAGTACCAAAGGAGCAAGGCCGTACCGGTCGGCAAAAGGCCTCCCCGACAGCACGAACATCCGCTCCGAAACCTGGTGCTGACCTTCATTTCATGTCTCCTTCACTATCGGCACCCGGAGCGACGCGCGCATACTTAAACCCATATGCTCTAAGGAATATTTCCAAATAGAAATCAATACATTTTGCCCAAAAAATACGCAAAATTTGGCAACTTATATAAATCTCGCTTCATTCACAGTCGAAGAATAGCTTTCTGTCTGGGTTTTTTCATATTTATTTCTCTATATTGCAGTGCAACATAGACGGAAGTGATTTTTCTTGCCTTCCGCCTGGGGATGACATAGCTTCATCCTGTTTCCGGCTTCAAGGGCGTCACCGTCATTAGGGAGCGGCGACAGTCTTTCGTAGGCCAAGTGGGATGGGCAGTAACGGTGCCCTCTGCTCATTCGGCTTAGGTCGTGACACGCTGCCGGAAATACTTCCCCCACATGAATCGCTTGGGCAAGCCCTCGTGGGCTCGACGGACGATTCGTCATTGTGAACCCTGGGAGGACTTTGATGCGTGTACTTGCGAAAACTGCCTACCTACTAACGACCGCGGCGCTCATGTCGTTCGGCGCGGTCCACATGACGTCGGCCAATGAAGAACTGATGAAAATGGCCGAAAATCCCAAGGACTGGGTGATGCAGACGGGTGACTACGCCAACACCCGCTTTTCCAAACTTAACCAGATCACCAAGGACAATGTGAAGAACCTGCAGGTCAAGTGGAGCTTCTCCACTGGCGTGCTGCGCGGCCATGAAGGCGGGCCGCTGATCATCGGCGATGTGATGTATGTTCACGCGCCGTTCCCGAACACCGTCTATGCTCTCGATCTCAACAATGATGGAAAGATCCTCTGGAAATACGAACCCAAGCAAGACCCCAATGTCATTGGGATCATGTGCTGCGACACGGTCAATCGTGGCGTCGCCTATGGTGACGGCAAGATCATTCTCAACCAGGCCGACACCACCGTCGTGGCGCTCGATGCCAAGTCCGGCAAGGTCGTCTGGTCGGTCAAGAACGGCGATCAGATCGACGGCGGAAAGGGCGAATCCGGCACGTCAGCGCCTGTGGTCGTCAAGGACAAGGTTATCGTCGGCGTCTCCGGCGCCGAATATGGTGTTCGCGGCCACATCTCGGCCTACAATCTGACGGATGGCAAGCTTGCCTGGCGGGCCTATTCGACGGGACCCGATGCAGAAACCCTGATCGATCCCGAAAAGACCACCCATCTCGGCAAACCAGTCGGCGCGGACTCGGGCACGAACACCTGGGAAGGCGAGCAGTGGAAGACCGGTGGCGGCACGACTTGGGGATGGTACGCCTATGATCCCAAGCTTAACCTGATCTACTACGGCACCGGCAATCCCTCGACCTGGAACCCGGTCCAGAGGCCGGGCGACAATCGCTGGTCGATGACGATCATGGCTCGCGATGCGGATACGGGGATGGCCAAGTGGCTCTACCAGATGACCCCGCATGACGAGTGGGATTATGACGGCGTCAACGAGATGATCCTTGTCGACGGCATGGACATCAAAGGCGCCAAGCGCGATGTGCTGGTGCACTTCGACCGCAACGGCTTTGCCTACACCATGGATCGCGCCAATGGCGAGCTTCTCGTCGCCAAGAAATACGATCCGGCAGTGAACTGGGCGACGGAAGTCAACATGGACCCCAGCAGCGACCAGTATGGCCGCCCGCAGGTCGTGGCCAAATATTCGACCCAGGCGAACGGCGAAGACACCAACTCGACGGGCATCTGCCCGGCCGCGCTTGGAACCAAGGACCAGCAACCGGCGACCTATTCGCCGAAGACCGGTCTGTTCTACGTGCCGACAAACCATGTCTGCATGGACTATGAGCCCTACAAGGTGAGCTACACCGCCGGTCAGCCTTACGTGGGCGCCACCGTGTCGATGTATCCTCCCCCTGGAGCCGACCACATGGGCAACTTCATTGCCTGGGATGCTGCCAAGGGCGAGATCGTCTGGTCTAAGCCTGAGAAGTTCTCGGTCTGGTCGGGCGCGCTGGCGACCGACGGCGACGTCGTCTTCTACGGCACGCTCGAGGGCTACATCAAGGCGGTCGATCATGACGGGAATGAACTCTACAAGTTCAAGACCCCGTCCGGCATCATCGGCAACATCACGGCCTACGAGCATGGCGGCAAGCAGTACATCGCCGTTCTGTCCGGCGTCGGCGGATGGGCCGGTATCGGTCTGGCAGGTGGACTGCTTTCGCCCGAAAACGCCGCTGCCTGGCATGGCGCCGTCGATCAGGGCCGTGAGCAAGGCGACGAGACCGCGGTCGTTGGGACTGCTGGTCTGGGAGCGGTCGGTGGCTACGCAGCACTTGCCGACTACACGACGCTCGGCGGCCAGCTCACCGTCTTCGGTCTCCCGGACTGATACACGGGAACCTTAGGCACGCCTCGGGTCTTGTGAAAAAGACCAAGGCTTGAAAAGCGAGAGCCCGGATCACCGGGAAGCCAGGACCGGGCTCTCGATTTCGCCGCGCACCCAAAACATCGATCAATGCCGCTTCACGACTGCAAACCCGTGTCCGTGGCAAATGAAGGAAGAGTCTGAATGTCCGTTCGCATTGTAATTTCCGCTCTCGCTCTGGCTCTGCTGCCTCTGGCAAGCTCAAGTCTCGCGCAGGCCTCGGACAGCGCGGAAAAAGCCAAGGCGGTGACGGAAGAGGACGGCAAGCATTTGGATGCGGAGGGTAATCCGACCTACAAGATCGAAAAAGGAACCGTCGATTGGTATACGTTCAGCGGTTACCGCCGGTATCACTCCGATTGCCATGTCTGTCACGGACCGGACGGCACAGGTTCGAGCTATGCGCCGGCCCTGGTCAACAGCCTGAAAACCATGGATTACGCGACGTTCCTCTCGATCGTCGCCGAAGGCCGCAAGAACGTCGGCGGCGGCAAGGAGAACGTCATGCCCGCTTTTGGCGACAACAAGAACGTCTATTGCTACATGGATGATCTCTACGTCTATCTGCGTGCCCGCGCCGACGGTGCGGCGCCCCGCGGCAGGCCGCCGAAGAAATCAAACAAGCCACAGGCAGCGAAGGATGCCGAAGCATCCTGTATGGGTGGATGATATGATTGGCCGTGATGCGTTGAAGCTGCGCTTTGTCCTGCCGATGCTCGGCGCACTCGCCTTGCTGCCTCCGAACGCCCAGGCGCAGGACGCCGGCCTTGGTGCCGCGGGAGAACTGGTCGCCCCTGACATTCTGCGCGTCTGCGCCGATCCTTCAAACATGCCCTTCACCGACAAGAGCGGCGAAGGCTTCGAAAACAGGCTGGCTGAACTGGTTGCCGCGAAAACCGGCCGGAAGTCCGTCGCCTATACCTGGTTTCCTGTTGTCGCCGGCTTCGTGCGCAACACGCTGGCGGCCAACCGATGCGACATCATCATGGGTTACGCCCAGGGCGATGAGCTGGTGCAGAACACCAACGCCTACTATCGCTCCTCCTATGTGCTGGTGCACCCGAAGGGCAACGGCATGGAAGGCGTCGAGACGATCGAGGATCCGAAACTCACCGGCAAGAGGATCGGTGTCGTCGAAAGCACGCCGCCGACTGCCAATATGGCCGCCAACAAGCTCTTGCGAACGGCAAAGATCTATCCGCTGGCGGTGGATACGCGCCTCACCCCTTCCATGGGGGAGGTCATGATCAAGGACATGCTGGCCGGCAAGATCGATGCGGCTGTCATGTGGGGACCGATGGCAGGCTACTATGCCAAGGAACTCGGCGCCGATCTTACGATCGTTCCGCTGGTGAAGGAAAAAACCGGCTCGCGCATGTCCTACCGCATCACCATGGGCGTGCGTCCATCCGACCAGGAATGGAAGCGGACGCTCAACCGGGTGATCAGGGGAAACCAGGCGGAGATCAACAGGATCCTGCTGGACTACAATGTGCCGCTGATCGACGAACACGATAATCCGATCACGCAATGACGATGCCGGTATGACGGGAAAGGAGACGATTTTGCTGGTCGCTGCGGGCCTTCTGGGTCTGACCCAACCGATGTGGGCTGGCGATGTCGCCGAGCCCGGCGGCTACCGGATGGACGACTATCGGGCGCCGGTGCCGCAGACGCTGCGGGGCGCAAGCGTGGTGACGACGGCAGAGGCGGAGGCGCTGTGGCGGGAGAAGAAGGCGGTGTTCTTCGACGTCATGCCGAACACGCCGAAGCCGGCTAATTTGCCGGCGGGAACGATCTGGAGAGACACGATCAGAAAGGATATCCCAGGCAGCACCTGGCTCGCCAATGTCGGTTACGGCGCCATCTCCGAGGAGACCGCCAGCTATTTTCGCCAAGGCCTCGCGGCCGAAGCCGGTCCCGACAAGTCGCGCGCTATTCTGTTCTATTGCATGACGAATTGCTGGATGTCCTGGAATGCCGCGAAACGGGCCGTCGAATGGGGCTACAGATCGGTGATCTGGTATCCGCCCGGCGCCGATGGATGGGAAGGTGCAAACCTTCCGCTGGAGGAGAAGAAGCCTTACGTGATCAGCAATTGAAGCATGAGCATTGTTATTTTCGATCGTCTTGTTTTTCGAGTTTTCAGAACCTACCGTTTCATTTGTCCATTTTGAGAGCTGATGGACGAGCCATTGCAATGGTGCCCAGCAATGGTTGACTGAGAAAAAGATCGGCCCCTTCGGGCTGGTAGAAGAGGAGAAATGCCATGAAGAAGAGCTGGACGAAACCGACCATGTGCCAGGTTGCTGCGGGCTTCGAAATTTCGCGGTATCTGCCTGCTGAAATTCCTCCCAAGAAGTAGGCCGCAGAGGTGCGTGTCCCTGGCAACGGGGGCACGCACTGCCTTGCCGCGCGAGGTTTTCGGGAAAGGCTTTGGCGCGTTCAATACGGGCGCGAAGCAATTCGCGGTCCAAAACTTGCTGTTGGTTGAATGAGCCGCAGAGCGGGCATTGCAATGCGCTTGAAAATCATCGGCTCGGCGGCAGGCGGCGGCTTTCCGCAATGGAATTGCAACTATCGCCTGAGCCGCGCGGCTCGCACCGGGATGGCTGGCGTGCATTCGCGAACCCAATCAAGCATCGCCGCGTCAGTGGATGGAGCCGGCTGGGTGCTCTTCAACGCCTCGCCCGATATTCGCCAGCAGATTGCGCAAACGCCTGAATTGCAGCCCGCACACGATGCGCCGCTGCGTTCGACGCCTATCCGTGCGGTGGTGCTGACCAATGCCGATGTCGATCATGTCGCCGGCCTGCTCAGCCTGCGTGAGCGGCAGCCCTTCGCCATCTATGCAACGACACAGGTTCTGGCGACGCTGGAGGCGAATTCGATTTTCAACGTTCTCGATCCGGCGCTCGTGCCGCGGCGCATCTTGCCGCCGGCTGAAGAACTGGCGATCTGCGATGCAGACGGCCACGACACCGGCGTGACTGTCGAGAGCTTTCCCGTGCCCGGAAAGATAGCGCTCTATCTCGAGGAAAGAAGCCAGCCGGATGCCAATTTCAGCTCCGAGTCCGGCGACACGGTCGGCGTCCGCATCACTAGTGCCGGCAGTCGCAGCTCCGTCTTCTATATCCCGGGCTGCGCGCGCATCGATGCGGCCCTGCGCACGCGTCTAGCCGATGCCGCCTGCCTTCTGTTCGACGGCACGGTCTATACCGACGACGAGATGATTGCTGCCGGCGTCGGACAAAAAACCGGGGCGCGCATGGGGCATCTGGCAATGTCGGGCGACACAGGTTCGATCGCCGGCCTGGCCGATGTGAGGATCGGCCGCCGTGTCTTCGTCCACATCAACAACACCAACCCTGTTCTGGACGAGAATTCCGCCGAATACGCAGCGGTGAAAGCCGCCGGCTGGGAAGTCGCTCGCGACGGGATGGAGATGGAATTTTGAGTGATTTCCACGACGCGGCCAGGAACGGCCTGTCCTCCAGCGAGCTCGAAGCCGTGCTGCGTCAGGTCGGTGCCGAGCGCTATCACAACCGCCATCCTTTCCATCACAGGATGACCAGCGGTGCGCTGTCGCGGACCGAGATGCAGGCCTGGGCGCTGAACCGCTATTGCTACCAGGCCGTCATCCCGCGCAAAGATGCCATGATCCTCGCACACGCCGAAGACCCGGCGTTTCGCGCCGCCTGGCGCAAACGCATCGAGGACCATGACGGCGAGGACGGCTGGAGCGGCGGTATCGCGCGCTGGCTGCATCTGGCGACCTCGCTCGGTCTCGATGCCGATGCGGTGAAGAGCGAAAGGCTGGCGCTGCCGGCGACACGTTTCGCGGTCGGCGCTTACCTCTCCTTTTGCACGAACCGGACGCTGTTCGAGGCGGTCGCATCGTCGCTGACCGAAATGTTCTCGCCGCTCATCATCGGCGAGCGGGTCCCGGCCATGCTGGCCAAATACGATTACATCACCGAGGATACGCTGGCCTACTTCACCCGACGGCCCGAACAGGCCTCGCGCGACGCCGACTTCGCCCTCGCCTACGTGCTCGGCCATGCCGACACGGCGGAACGCCAGCAGCAGGCGATCGATGCGCTGGTATTCAAATGCGATATACTGTGGGCCATGCTCGACGCGCTTCAACACGCCTATGCCGAGCCGGGAAACATCCCGCCCGGCGCCTTCCGCCCGGAGGCAACCCGATGATGGCGCTGCGCGAAAGAGCCCTGGTGTCGCCGCAATCGGTGCCGTCGCTGCCGAAGCACGTGCGCATACAGTACGATCCCGTGCGGCAGGCGTTCGCCGTGCTTTCGCCGGAAAAGGTATTTTGGCCGAACGATATCAGCCTCGATATATTGCGCCGCTGCGATGGACGGTCCACGGTCGGCCACATCATTGCCGACCTTGCCGCGGACTATGACGCCGGACAGGAGGCGGTGGCGACCGACGTCGTCGCCTTCCTGCAGGAATGGTCGGACAAGCTGCTGGTGAAGCTATGAGCGAGCCCCTTCTCCCTCCGATCGGCATGCTGGCGGAACTGACGCATCGCTGCCCGCTGCAATGCCCTTATTGCTCCAATCCGCTCGAATTGCTGAAGGCCAATCGCGAACTCGATACACAGACCTGGCTCGACTTGTTCTCGCAGGCTGCCGATCTCGGCGTTCTCCAGGTGCATCTGTCGGGCGGCGAACCGACGCTGCGCCGCGACCTCGAGCAGTTGATCGCCGGGCTTTCGGCGCGCGGCGTCTACACCAACCTGATCACCGCCGGCGTCGGCATTGCCGAAGGCCGCATCGAGGCGTTTGCCGAAGCCGGGCTCGACCATCTGCAGCTGAGCTTTCAAGGCGCACGTCCGGCGACCACCGACCGCATCGGCAATCACAAAGGCGGTCACGAAAAGAAGCTGGAGACGGCACGCCGCGCGCGCGCGGCCGGCCTGCCGCTTACCATCAACGCACCGATCCATCGCCACAACATCGAGGAGGTGCCGGAATTCATCGATCTGGCGCTTTCGCTGGGCGCGGAGCGGCTCGAGATCGCCAACGTGCAGTACGCCGGCTGGGCGCTGACCAATCGCGATCAACTGATGCCAGAGCGTGCTGCGGTCGACCGGCAGGCGGAGATCGTCGCGACGGCGCGCGAACGGCTCACCGGCATCATGAACATCGATTTCGTCCCGCCGGATTATTTCGCCATCTATCCCAAGCCGTGCATGGGCGGCTGGGCGCGCGACGCCTTCATGGTGACGCCGGACGGCACCGTACTGCCATGCCATGCCGCACAGACCATCCCGTCGCTCAGTTTTGAGCGTTTCGGACCGCGCACCCTGGCCGAGATCTGGACGGATTCGCCGGCATTCAACGCCTTTCGCGGCACCGACTGGATGCAGCAGCCCTGTCGCAGCTGCGAACGGCGTGAGATCGACTGGGGCGGCTGCCGCTGCCAGGCGATGGCGATTGCCGGCGATGCCGCCGCCACGGACCCGGCTTGCGCGAAATCGCCGATCCATGCGCGCATGGCAATGCTGATCGACGAAGCCCAGCGTGCTGCGGCAGTTCCTTCGCACGACGAACAATTCGTCTACCGACGGATCGGCGTCGTCACCGAGCCCGCCTGACGCGTTGTTCTATTCCCTGGTCTCGCGCTCGCGCACCGCGTCGGCGAAAGCCAGTGCATCGCGATTAACCGCGACATTATGCACGCGGAAGATCGAAGCGCCCTTCAACCGCAGGATGACGCTGGTCGCCGCTGTGCCGACATCCCGCCCCTCGTCAGTTCCGCCGACCAGGTGACGGGCAAGACGCTTACGTGACGTGCCGACCAGCAATGGAAAACCGAGAGCGCGCAATTCACCGAAGCGAGCCATAAGCTCAAGGTTTTCCTCTCCGTCCTTGGCGAAGGCGAAGCCCGGGTCCAGCACGATCCGGTCGTCCGGGATGCCGGCGTCGCGCGCGATCTCCAGCGATCTGTTCAGGAACAGGAACTGGTCGGCGATCACATCCGCCAGTTTTTCACGGTCGCGCCCGGTGTGCATGATGACGAGGCCGGCGCCGGTTTCCGCCGCGACGTGGGCGATGTCGGGTTCGCGCTGCAGGCCATGCACGTCGTTGACGATATGTGCGCCCGCCGCGACCGCCAGACGCGCCGTCTCGGCCCGATAGGTGTCGACCGAAACCAGGCTGCCGCCGTCGGACGACAGCGCCTCGATCAGCGGCAGGATGCGCGATTGTTCCTCGCGCGCCGAAACGGCGCCGGCGCCGGGCCGGGTGGACTCGCCGCCTACGTCGATGATCGCCGCGCCCTCGCCGATCATGCGCCGCGCCTGCTGGAGCGCCCGCTCCGGCCGATCGAATTCTCCGCCGTCGGAAAAACTGTCCGGCGTAATGTTCAAAATCCCCATCAGCAACGATTGCGCGCCAAGATCGAGATGCCGTCCATGAGCAAGCTGCCAGCGCGTCATGCGTCAACCTTTTGTCATATCAGAAGCCATTCGCGACACGATTGTCACTCACACGGGTCCGGTTTCCCCATCTACCTATGCTCGCGAAACAACAAGGAGCGTAGCAATGACCATGGAAACGATCAGCTTTATCTACACGACCTATATCGTCTCGACACCGGGAAAGGTGTTCGAGGCCATAACCAAGCCGGACCTCGCACGGCGCTACTGGGGCCACGAGAACGTCTCCGACTGGAAGCCCGGTTCGAGCTGGGAGCATATCCGCGCCAATGATGAACGGACCGTCGAACTCGTCGGCAAGGTCGTCGAGGTCTCCCCGCCGACCCGTCTCGTCATCACCTGGGCAAACGCTTCGCAGGCGTCCGATCCGGCGAGCTACAGCCGGGTGACCTTCGAGCTCGAGGAATACGAGGCCATGGTCCGGCTGACCGTCACCCATGACGAACTCGAAGCCGGCAGCGGCATGGCGAACGGCATCAAGCGCGGTTGGCCGATCGTCCTCTCCAGCCTGAAATCCTTCCTCGAAACGGGTCAGGCGATCGATGTCTTCGCCAAGCCGCGCGCGTCCGAACTGGCGGCCTGAACCCGGGAACTAGGAGCCGAGCAGATGAGCACTCTCTACACCGGCGGATGCGCGTGCGGCGCGGTCCGCTACGAGGCAAAGGCAGCCCCGATCTTCGAGAACCACTGCCAATGCCGCGATTGCCAGAAAAGAAGCGGCACCGGTCACCAATCCTATCTGACGTTTCCGTCGCGGGCAGACGTGAAGATCACCGGCACAGCGACGGACTGGCGCATTGCGGGTGACAGCGGCAACGATAACATCCATTCGTTCTGCCCGGTCTGCGGAACGCCGGTCTACCTGACATTCGCCGCCATGCCGGAGCCGATCGCGGTTTATGCCGGAAGTCTCGACGATCCGGGCCGGTTCAATCCGACCGTCGTCACCTACGGTATCCGGGCCCTCACCTGGGACAAGATGGAAACCGGGCTGAAGACGTTCGAGAAGATGCCATCAGGCTGACCGGCCCGGCGGCATAGCCGACGCGCTCCCTATCTTCAGGAAGCGGATCACCTGCGCCCACCGCGGGCGCGGGTCGGCTGACGTGGTTTCGCGTGCATTATGGTGACAGTGCACTTTTTGCCGTGCTTGGCTGTCGCTATGTGGGAAATCGGGAAGGCACGGCAGCAGAAAGGAAAATAGTGCGCTGTCACCGCAATTCGCGGTTGTGCCCATGACCCTCACCGCTCAGCGATTGCCGTACTCGTCATGGCGGCGCCACCACGCCTGGGGGAACTCGAGCCCGTTCTCGTTCCTTCCCCACGGAGCCAGGTCGAGGAAACGGTAGACCCCCATAAACATCTCGGTGCCACGTGTGTAGGTCGAGTAGGTGTGGTAGACGGCACCGTCCTGGAGCGCGAAGACGCTCATTCCCTCCTTCTGTGGCTCGGCCCTGTCGACATGCTGATAGTTGTAGTCGGCGCCGTCTCTCTGCTGCTCTTCGGTGAAGGCGGCGCCGAAGTCGTATTTGAAATCGCTCCCGAGCGACGAAACCCACGGGAAGCGCCAGCCCATTTGTTGCTTGTAATCCTGGAGCTCCTGCAACGGGGCGATCGATTCGCAAACGAGGGTAATGTCGCGGCCGTTCAAGTGGGGGATGACGCAGTCGAAGTGATCGGCGATCAAGGAGCATCCGGTGCATCCTTGGCGCGCATCGGTGAGCCGGTATCCGTAGCCGAACATGAAATGATAGACGAAGAGTTGCGAGCGCCCTTGGAAAAGGTCGGCGAGCGAGGCGCTTCCCTCCTCGGTCTCGAATAGATACTCCTTATCGATCCGAACCCACGGCAACTCCTGTCGCTGTCGCGCCAACTCGTCGCTCTGCCGCATGAGCCGATTCTCCGCCTCGAGCAGTTCGAGCCGCGCTCCCAGCCATTCCTCGCGTGTTCCGGTCTTGTGTTTCGTCATCGCTCCTGTCTCCTTCCTCGGGGGTTTCCTTTCCATTTCTCGAATCAACTTGTTGCGTCAGGAGATAAACTTAACGCCGGAGGCGAAACATGGTAGCCAGATGTGGGGCGGGTTTCCGATGGATTCCCTGATCACGGTCGCCAATGATGTCACCTTGGCCTTCGAAGACTACAAGCTGGAAATGGATAGCGCTCCCGCTCGAACACCTCTGCTCGATGCGTTGCGGACCGCGGGCTGAAAAAGAAGGACGGAGTCACAAGGCGAAGGTGCTGATGTTCCCTCGCGGCGGGCATTTCCTGCTTGAGACGCACGCCGAACCGGCGCTCTCCCTCATGATGGAGTTCATCAAGCGAACACAGGGCGAGCGGCGCAATTTGCCTGAGGGGACTCCTGCCCGCTTGATGCTGAGCCCGTTGAGGGCGCGGGCGCCTCGTCGAACCACCTGCGTCACTTGGAGGGCAGCATGAAATCGCCGACAGTGAGAGTTATGGCCGCGGCCGATGAAGATCCGGCGGTCGGAACAATCGTGCTGGCGTTTGCAGAGGATCCCATGGCGCGATGGACCTGGCCGCATGCACACCAGTACCTTGCGGCCATGCCGCGACTGGTCCGCGCGTTCGGGACCAGGGCATTCTCAAACGGAAGCGCCTTTTGCACCGATGGCTACGCCGGGGCGGCGCTGTGGCTGTCGCCCGGTGTGCGTCCCGACGAGGAAGGGCTTGGTGCTGTTGTGGAGAGCACGGTTGCGCCCTCTTTTGCCCCTGAAGTCGCCGCTATATTCGAACAGATGGCCAAGTACCACCCGACCGAGCCGCATTGGTACTTGCCCGTGATCGGCGTCGACCCGGCGCATCAGAGCGAAGGTCACGGCAACGCCTTGATGGCGTACGCGCTCGCGCGGTGCGATCGCGATCACGCGCCCGCCTATCTGGAATCCTCGAACCCGCGCAACATTCCTTTCTACCGGCGCCACGGCTTCGAACCGCTCGGCGCGATCCAGGTCGGTTCGTCGCCGACGCTCGTCCCGATGCTGCGGCGACCGCGTTGAGCCAGGTCGGGCAGACGAGCGAAGCGTCAGCCGCCGTAATGCCCGCCGGGCTAACCGGCGTCATGGCGGACGCGCTCCACGACATTCCGGCTTCCGCCCAGCGCCGGCGGGGTCGTCAGCCCTTCTCGGCTCAGTCGGTGAACACAACGGGTGTAAGCGGTTTCCGGCTGATCGACAGCGAGAAAATATCCGGCCGGGAATAGTGCCCCGCGACGTCGAGCGACCGCCGGGCGCGGCCGACCGCTCCCGGATCAATTTCGGCGAAAAGGATTCCCTTGTCGCGGTTCAGCGGTCCGGCCGCGATTGCGCCGCCCGGCTTCACGACGACGGCGTCGCCGTCGTTGATCCACTCATCGGCCTTGAACAGTCGGTCGCGATCGGGAAAGTCGGCCGGCAGATCGCTGCCCTGCATGGCCGTCGCCGTGCCGATGACCCAGCATCCGCCCTCGCGGGCGATGTGGCGCAATGTGGCGAGGCAGAGTTCACCATTGTCCCACGTCGGATTGACGAGAATGTCGATGTTCTGGGCGTAGAGAGCGTAGCGCGCAAGCGGCATATAGCTTTCCCAGCAGATCAGGCACCCCAGGCGGCCGACCGGCGTGTCGACAACTCTGAGGCCGCTCGCGTCGCCCGTCCCCCAGACCATGCGCTCGGGGTTGGTCGGCATCAACTTGCGATGTCGGTCTTGGAGTGTGCCATCCGGTCCAATCACGACCACGGTGTTAAACAGCGTTGTGCCGGAGAATCGACTGTCGATCTCGTTCAGGCGGACGACAATCGTCACCGCACGCTGGCTGGCGGCCTGCTGCAGAGGCTCAAGATCATCTCGCTCGATGTTGACGGCGTTCCTCCGCAGCCTGGCGTGAAGCTCGCTTGACAACGCCATATCCGTGCCGGGCTTCAGCCGCCAGACCCACGTCGGATATCCGGGAATCCAGGCTTCAGGGAAGATCACCAGGGTGGCGCCGGCATCGGCGGCTTCGTTGATCGCCTCGACGGCTCTGGCGATGGTCGCCTCGCGATCGAGAAAGACCGGCGGCTTCTGAACGACGGCAATTTTTGCGGGCATGGCGGTTTCCTCTACTCCCGATGCATGTTCCCACTACACTTCAGCTGCAATGGTTTTTTGTGAGCACTTCTGTCGGTGTCGGTGTGCCGTAACACGAAGACATAGCCGCCGGCTTTCAGCGACGGCAGCAGCTTCTGCAATCGCCAATGCGATGGCGGATGCGAATAATCTCATGTTCAGTCCCCCCAGCCTCGACACCCCAGTCGGACATCCCGGTATCCATGCTTCAGGAAAGACGACCAGTGTGGCGCCACATTCACGGCTTCGATCGCTTTGTTGATGGTAGCTTCGCGGTTGGCGGCGGCGGCAGCCCGCCATTGGTCGTGGGTCGTCTCCTTGTATTGGGCAGGATCGAATGGTTTCGTCGCCGTTGTCGTTGTCATCGGCTGGCTCCTCAAGGCTGTTTCGCAAGACCGTGTTCACAGCTAAGCTTGCGGACAATCGTGGAAGCGCCCGTGGAAACCGGCGTCGAATTATCTCGAAGGCAGAGCAGGCAGGCCAGGAATGCAACGTCCTATCCCGCTCCGGGTACGTCTGCTCGGCGAGCTCCAGCTTGTCGGCGCCGACGGGAAGGCCCTTGCTTTACCCGCCTCTCGCAAAACGCGCGCGCTTCTTGGCTATCTCATTGCCACCGGTCAGGTGCACCGGCGTGAACGGCTCTGCGATCTGTTCTGGGACGGACCGGACGATCCGCGAGCCGAGTTGCGCTGGAGCCTCAGCAAGATCCGCGCGCTGCTCGGCGACGGCAGCAGAGCTCGGCTCGTGGCGGATCGTGAGCGGGTCGGCATCGAGCTTGGCGATGCGCTGGTCGACCATGCGGTCGTGCGCTCGCTTGCCGCAAGCAGCGTCGCCGCCGCGACCACCGAGGTGCTGACCGAGACTGTGGCGCTGTTTGGAGGCGAGTTCCTCGACGGGCTCGATCTGCCGCTCTGTTACCGCTACCAGGAATGGTGCATAGCGGAGCGGGAGGCGATGAGCCAGCTCCGGTTCAGGGTTCTCGCCGCGCTTATCGCGCGACTGGAAGACGTCCCGACGGATGCCCTGCCCTATGCCTACGCATTTGTTGCGGCCGACCCACTATCCGAAGCCGGTCATGCTGCGGTGGTCCGGATGCTTGGGAAGATGGGCCGGACCAACGACGCGCTCGCTCATTACGAGCGGGCGCATCGCATATTCGAAGCCGAGCTCGGCGCGCCGCCAGGCGAGGGACTGAAGGCGGCGAGGCAGGCGCTGCGACCGAGCCCAATCGCAGGTGCCCGAGCCGCACCTTCCGGTGCAGCCAGGGGAACCCTGGATGACGCTCCGCGGCCTGGGGGTTCCGGGCCCATGGTTGGGCGCGACGCCGAGCGCACAACCATCGATCGCCTCGTCGCGATGGCAGCCGACACCAGCCCGGATGTCATCCTCGTGACTGGGGAGCCGGGCATCGGCAAGAGCCACATGCTAGGCTATTTCAGCGAACGGATGGCCGCTGCCGGCGGGCGCGCCTTCAGCGCGCGCGCATTCGAAGCCGAGACGGCACGATCCTATGGCATCTGGATCGATCTCCTGCGCTCGGTCCAGCGGGAGCGACCGCGCCATGGATTGCCTTCGCTTCTCGGCCCGCTGCTCCCCGAGCTTGGAGGCGGCGAAGGCGGGGTCGGGGATCGCACTCAGCTGTTCGACGCCATTGTCGACGTGCTTCACGGGCTCGCCGCCGACGAGCCGGTAGGTATTGCCCTCGACGACGTCCAGTGGATCGACGACGCGTCCGCGTCGCTGCTTCACTATGTTGCTCGCCGGACCGAGGCAGCCCCCGGTCTTGTCATCGCCTGCGCAGCGCGTTCTGGAGAAGTCGAAGACAATATCGCGGTATCGCGGGTGCTGCGCTCGCTCTCCCGCGATGGCCGACTGACGGAGATCGAGCTCGATACGTTGAGCGCCGAGCACACGGCAGAGCTCGTCCGGCGGCTCGACCCGGCTCTCGACGCAGCTCAAATCATCGCCGCGAGCGATGGCAATCCGCTGTTTGCGCTTGAACTTGCCCGCGCTCACCTGCGTGGAGATCCCGGCCCCGGCCGTACCGTGAAAGCCCTGATAGAAGGACAACTGGCTGGGCTGACCGACCAGGTGCGCGAAACGCTGGTCTGGGCTGCAGCGCATGGCCGCACCTTCACGCCGCAGGATCTCGCGCGCTTGGCGCCGTTTGATGTTGCGGGGCTTGTGATGGCACTGGGGGAGCTTGAGCGGCGCGGGCTGGTGCGGCCGGCAGGCGGCGACGCCTATGACTTCACCCACGACCTCGTCCGGCAAGTCACCTACCGCAGCTTGTCCCATCCCGGGCGCAAGCTGTTGCATCGACATATCGCGCGCGCGCTTCGACCGGCGGCGGAGCGCGGCGGTGAAGCTGCGGCCGATCTCGTTCATCACGCCGTGCTCGCCGAGGATGACGAGATGGCCGCACGAGCTTGCATCGTCGCCGGCGAGCGGGCCCTTCGGCTCTTCGCCAATGCCGAGGCCGCCGGCTTGGCCGAGCGAGGGCTACGGCATGTCGCGCGGCTGCCGGAAGCGCCGGAGAAGCTGGTTTCCCGGATTGCGCTGCTCAAGATCCGCGTTCTTGCGGCGACTGGTCCCGGATTGCGATCACTTCCTCCCATTGAAGAGGCGATCGCCGACGCGACCACCGCAGCGGAGGAACAGGGGCTGCAGGCTGCCGCGGCGACAGGGCACTATCTGCTTTCCATTCTCCATCAGCAGGCCGGACAAGTAGAGCAGGCCGAGGCAAGCACGCTTCGTGCGGCCGAGATAGGGCGCAACGCTGACCGCAAAATCCAGGCGCATCAGCTCGCCAATACGGCTCGCTGCCTGCTTGAGCTGGAGACAGAAATTGCGCGCGCGCACGAATTGATCGCGGAGGCCGGCGATATCGCGCAGTCGCTTGGCACAGAGTTGTGCGAACTGCATTGGGCCAGCGGTCTGCTGGAGCGATGGGACGGTCGGCAGGGTCAAGCCGCCGTGTATCTTGCTCGCTCTCTTGCCCTGGCGCGCCGAAGCGAAGACCGCTGGCGCGAGTACAAATGCCTGACCTGGCTGGCGACGCTTCATTTCGAAATGGGACGATATGCCGACATGCACGCCCGCTGTGAGGAGCTACGGTCGGTTGCCGCAAGGATTGGGGAGGAGACGCCTTTCGTCGATGCCCTGCAGGCGCTTACTGCCCTCATGACGGCGGATGATGCAGCCGACGAGGCGCTGGAGAGCGCCTTGGCGCGGCTTCGTGCCGCCGACGACAAGTCTTACCTGGCTTACGCTCTCAACAGCGCGGCGAGTTTCTACTGTCGTGCCGGCCGAATGGAGCAAGTCCGACTCCACGCCAGCGAGGCACTGACAGTCGCCTCCAAGATCCGCCGGCGCTGCGAGATCGCCATTGCCAATGCCCTGCTCAGCGCGGCCGCGAACAGTTCTTCGGCACCGGAAATCGACGACGATTGTCGGGCACCGATCGAGCTTGAGGATTTCAGCGCGAGGGCGCGAGCAGTTTTGCGCCATCCTGCCGAACCGGCGCGCAGCGTTCCAACGGCCGCACCCACGCCGGGCCTTCAGACTTGAACGAGCCATCGAACAGGAGAGCACCATGCCTCGCATAATCGTCGAGCGGACGTTTGAAGCCCCGTTCACCCAGCAAGAACTCGACGCGGTAGAGGCGCGGATGGCGCCGTGCCTCGACCTCTACGATGTCCGCTGGATCCGTAGCTACTGGTCATCCGACCGGCTGCGCATGATCTGCGAATACGAAGCCGCTGATATCGCCAGCGTTAGAAACGTCCAGCACGAGGCTGAAGCCAGGTTTGAGCGGGCCTGGGCTGCCGATGTGCTGGGCGAGCCGTGAGATCCCACTCGCCAGGCTGACGCGGGTGAAAGTTGCAAGCCGTTGGATGCTCGCGACCTCCGACAAGTTCCGCGATACGCTCCACCAGATCGTGCACGGCGTGCCGGAGCGGACCGCGTGCGACGCCGAGAGGACTTCAGACCTTCGCTCGTGCTTCCGTATCAGGGCAGTTCGATGGGCCCGAGATCCACCGGCCCGCGCAGCGCCTTTTCGCCTCGAGCACCCCTGCCCCGGTCCTGTTCGCGCTATAGATGCAGCGGTTGGCGATTGAGCAGTATGGAATCGCCGAATTCATGCGTGCGGTATCGGCGCGCGGCGAAGGCTGCGGAGGCCTTGGCGAGCAGAGCATCGTCGGCAAAGGCACGCAGGAGCTCGAAATGGCTTTCGCCCGGCTGGTGGACGCCTGTGAGAATCGCATCGACCACGCCATGCGGCGTGCCCCGCGCGACGCGGCCCGTCGCAATGCCATTTCCTGCACGCACGCTGCCATCGGGGTTGGCGGCCGCCTCAAGCGCGCGCACTACACTCGTGCCGATCGCGATGATGCGGCCGCCGCCGAGCTTCGTCCGCGCAACCTGTGCCGCGGTGCGCTCAGGGATGCGGTACGGCTCGTCGAAAGGGAGGCGCAGGTCGAGCGCGGGATCGCCGGTGGAAGAAACGCCTGCGGCATGCGTGACTGTTGCGAAGCCGACGCCGCGCCGACGCCAGGCTTGGAGCGTGCGCCAATCGAGTGCAAAGCCTGCCGATGGCGCCTCGAACGCGACCGGCCCGGCGGCAAGCTTCGTCCAGACATCCCACAGTGCCATCGGCTCGGGAACATGCGCGTATTGGATCGGCCGGCCGTGCCGCGCCAGGCCTGCAAGCACCACTGTGCGGTTGCCTGGGAAGCGCAGCTCGAGAAGGCGAGGATGGTCGATAAGGCGCTCTACGACGGCTTCCAGCGGTCCGAGCCGGAGGCGATCGCCGGGTGACAGCGGCGGCGGAGGCAGCCGGTCTTCGGTGCGCGTGCGGTGATCGCCCGCGCCGAAGGCAATAGCCACGAAGCGGGTTGGATCGGGAAGTGACAGCCAACCTGCCAGGCGAATCTCGATCGCCTCGTCGCTGGGGACATGCGTTCCGTGCAAGCTGGCAGGCAAGGTCGCGGCGTCGTTGCCGACGACCAGATCGCCGGGATCGAATAGCATCGCGAGTCCAGCGCGCGGCAGGTCACGCATCGTGCCGCCTGCCTCGACGACGAGCAGCCTGGCGGAGCGCCGATCGGGACGGTCGGCGGCAATCATTCGTGTGTCCCGGCGAGAATCGTTGCGCGGACCGGCAGCGCGTCGAGCGTCTTTTCGATGATTTCGGCAGCAGCCACTTCGGGGCGCTTCAATGTCGACGGATCGGCGTCAGGAAGCGCCAGCGCGTGCAGCGGGGTGTCCATATCGCCGGGGTCGAGCGCGAGGAGCCGGATGCCGTCGGCTTTCGCCTCCTCGTCCCAAATCGCCGTGAGATGGGCAAGAGCAGCCTTGCTCGCACCATACGCGCCCCAGCCGGGATAGGCGTTCACCGCTGCGTCGCTGGAGATGTTGATCACCAGCGCGCCACGGCCCTCGCGTGCGGACGCGGCAAGCGCACCGAACAGGGCTTTCGTTAGCCGGAACGCGCCGACGAGATTGACCGCGAGCGCTTTTTCCAACTCCTCGCACTCGGTATCGGCAAGAAGCGCCAGAGGAACAGGTCCGAGGCTCGACGCATTGTTGATCAGGACGTCGAGCCCGCCGAGGCTGGCGGTGACTTGCAACGCGATCGGATAGATGTCTTCCTTCTTGCCGACGTCGCCGACAATCCCGTGCGCGCCGGTCTCGTCGGCGATGCGTTCGACGTCCGCGGTGGTGCGGGCAACGAAGGCGACGGACGCACCCTGCTCGGCTAGCTGCCGCACAAGCGCCAGTCCGAGGCCGGACGTGCCGCCCGTGACCGCCACGCGAAGTCCCTGAAGATCGATATTCGTCTGCATTGCCGGTGCTCCTTCAATCTGTACTGCCGTTGCTACAAGTTCAAGTTAACTTGAAGTCAAGCGGGAATTGTGCTTTCGTTCATGCATGGAATCCATGCTGACCATCACCGACGTGTCGCGGCGCAGCGGCGTCGCCTCATCGGCATTGCGTTTCTACGAGGAGCGCGGGCTGATCGCTTCCGAGCGGGCCGGCTCGGGGCATAGGCGCTATCCGCGCTCGGTGCTGCGCCGGATCGCCTTCATCGTCTTCGCGCAGCGAATTGGGCTGACGCTTGAGGAGATTGGCGCCGAGCTCGCCAAGTTGCCAGCCGATCGCGTGCCGTCACGTCGGGATTGGTCGCGTTTGTCGGGCCGGTGGACCAAGCGCATCGACCAGCGGATCGCCGAGTTGCAGCGTCTGAGGTCCGGGCTTACCGAGTGCATCGGTTGCGGCTGCCTGTCGATCGACCGGTGCAGCCTTGCGAACCCTGCCGATATGGCAGGTCGCAAGGGGCCGGGGCCGAGGTATTGGCTGGGATGAGTTGGCAGCGTGCCTGTCAGAGCAGCTGTCCGGTGTGATGGGCAGTTCGCGGATGCGTTTGAATTACGGAATTACGGTGACAGTGCGCTTTTTGCCATGCTCGGTGGCAAAAGCCGGCCTTATTGATGTCCGAGTGCGCCAGGATGTCGAGCTTCCTCGTTGTCGCGGTTAGCGATGTCCGAAGGATCGACGAGGACGGTGGCCAAGGCGCAACAGCTCCGACAGCGCGGCGCGAAGCTGCGGCCGGGAATTACGATCCTGAGGCCAGACCAAGCGTTTGGCGCGCCTCGTTGACGGTGGCCACACGCCGGCCAAGCCTCTCGACTGAGGCCGCCGCGAGTTCGACGAGCTCGGCGTTGCTGCGCGCCAGGCGTTCCCTAGTGATCCTGATATTATCCTCAAGTCCGGTACGCACTGCGTCTGCTCCGCGCGCCAACGCCCATTGCATTACGATCGTCTGGTTGCGGCCTATTCCGGCCGCTGTCCAGGTGGATTGTGGAAACAGGAGTTTCGCTTCCCTGAGGAGCACGTCGAGCAATCTCTCCTCCGCAGGCAGTGCGTTTTGCACCCCCATGACAAACTGGATGTGCGGGCGCTCACCTATAAGTCCGCCGTCGGCCAGCCGCCTGGCAGTGTGAAGGTGCGACAGGTCGAAGATTTCGATCTCCGGCAGCACGCCATTTGCCTTCATCGCGGTTGCGAGATCAACGATCAGGGCGGGATGGTTCTCGTAGACTATGGATGGGAAGTTGACCGAACCGGTCGAAAGCGAGGCCATGTCCGGCTTCAGATAAAGTGCCGAGCCACGCGCGGCAGGATCACGACCGCGCCCGCCGGTCGAGAACTGGACGATCATGCCGGGGCAGTGCCTACGCACCCCCGCCTGAACGGCAGCGAAGCGCGTTGGTTCAGACGATGAACTCTGATCGTCATTGCGCACGTGGATGTGCACCAGTGACGCACCTGCTTCAAAGGCTTCCTGGGTCGACTCGATCTGCTCGGCCACGCTGATCGGCACCGCAGGATTGTCTTCCTTGCGCGGCAGCGAGCCGGTGATCGCAACAGCGATGATACAGGGTTCAGGCATGGCGATACACTATCGGTCGACCTCGTCCATGAGCCACCGGATCGCGAGCGGATATCCCTTGGCGCCAAGCCCAGCGATCACGCCGGTGGCGACCTTCGATACCAGCGACCGATGATAGATCTCCTCGCGGCGATGGATGTTCGAGATATGCAGTTCGACGATCGGGCCCGGAAACATTTTGAGCGCATCGAGCACCGGGATCGAAATGAAGCTCAAACCCGCGGGATTGATCAGAATGCCCGCGCCTTCGTCGATCGCCTCATGGACCCAGTTGACGATTTCGCCCTCAATGTTCGACTGGTGAAAACGGATCGGATGGTCGCCGGCGGCGTCACGGCACATCCCCTCGATTTCTGCGAGTGTCGTCCTCCCATAGATCTCCGGCTCACGCATGCCGAGCCGGTTGAGATTTGGGCCGTTGAGAACGAAGATTGGCTTGATCATGGTCCTATCCTTGATAGCCCAGCAGGCGCGGCAGCCACAACACCAGCGATGGGAAGAAGGTGATCAGCATCAGAGCGGCAATCATGGCGTAGAGAAACGGCATTACATCGTGCACCAGGTCGCGCAGCGGCACTTCTGCGATGCGGGTCATGATGAACAGCAGCAACCCGTAGGGCGGGGTGACGAGCCCGAGCATGATGTTGACGACGACCATCACGCCGAAATGCACCATGTCGACGCCGAGCGCCTTCGCCGTCGGAATCAGCACCGGCACGATTACCAGCAGGATAGTCGTCCCCTCCAGCACGCAGCCCAGTAGCAGCAGCAGGATGTTGACGAGGATCAGGAAACCCATCGGCGAAAGATCCCAGGACTGCAGGATCACAGACAGGGACTGCGGAATGTTCTCAACAGTGACGACGTAGTTGAACACCAGGGCGCCGGCGATGAGCATGCCGATCGAGGCCGTGGTGCGGGCGCTGTTGAGAAGCGCATGGTAGAGCTGACCCGGCGTCACGCTGCGATAGATCGCGACCGAGATGAGCAGCGCGTAGCCGGCGGCGACCGCCGCAGCCTCGGTCGGGGTCATCACGCCGCCCCTTATGCCGACCAGCAGAACGACCGGCAGCATCAGCGCCGGAAATGCGCGCGAGGTGATCCCCGGAAGTTCCCTGAGCGGCACCGGCTTCTCGACCGGAAAGTTTTTCCGGCGCGCGTCGATGGCGACGATGATCATCTGCGTCAGGGCGAGAAGAAGGCCCGGCACGATACCAGCAATGAACAGGTAGCCGATGGATGCATCCGAGATTAGCGCGTAGATGACCAGCGGAATTGACGGAGGAATGATCGGGCCGATGACGGAGGTGACGGCTGTCAGCGCAGCGGCATAGCTCGCCGGGTACTTGCCATCCTTAGTCATGAGTTGCTGCATCATCTTGCCGGTGCCCGCGGCGTCGGCGATGGCTGAGCCGGACATGCCGGCGAAGATGATCGACTGCAGCACGTTGACTTGCGCCAGGCCGCCGCGGAAACGGCCGACGACGGCGTTGCAGAATTGCAGCAGCCGGTCGGTCATTGTTCCGGCGTTCATTAACTCCGCGGCGAGAATGAACATCGGTACGGCAAGCAGAATGTAGCTTGTGTAGAGCCCGTTGAGCAGCTGCTCGGCGGAGGTGCCCATGTCCAGCCCTGCAAGCCAGAGATAGAGAATCGACCCGGCGATCATCGAGTGACCGATCGGCAGGCCAAGCAACGCCAGCGCTGTGATCGCAACGACTGACAGCGAAAAGGGACTCGCGAGATTCATACGCCGGAGCTCGCTTTCGTGGGGTCGAATTCCGCCGGTGCTTCGCCGCGGAGAGCACGCCACGCCAGCCACAGGTAACGGGCGATCACGGCGATCACGAAGACGAGATAGATCGAGAACAGCCAGTCGAAGCGTATCTTGAGGTAGGCGGTGCTCTCGACCTTCATGAAGGTCACGTAGTCGAAGACGGCCGGAAAGGACCAGCCATAGAGCGCGACGAGAGCGATTGCGAAGGCAAGCGTCATTACCCGCCTAATGTCCGGACCGACTGTGGCGTAGAGGAGATCAAAGCGGATTTCCTCTTCTTCACGAACGACGAACGCTGCGCCGAACAGCACAACCCAGATCCAGAGCACGACGGTGAGCTCGTTGCTCCAGCCCGTCGGCCAGTTGAGAAGATAGCGAAAAACAACCTGGAGCAGAAACGCGGCGAACATGGCGCCGATTGCGATTGCGATGGCGTTCTCGGCGCGCCGGTAGAGCCAGCCGCCGACCTTTCTCAATCCCGGGTTCATGATGCCTCCCTGGCGGGCGCCTGGCCAAACCGGCCAGCCGGTCGCAAGCGGACCGGCCGGCGAGTTTTGTCGGGTCAAAGCGCGTTGATCTTGTCGACCATCCCGGCAGGCCATTCCTTGGCCAGGTCGGAGGCAAGATATTGCTCCTGCACATGCTTGCGGAATGCTGCGACATCGGGCTCGTAGATCTTCAGGCCCTTGCCCTTGAATGTTTCAACGAGTTCCTTCTCGCGCGTCAGGTGTTTCTCTGTCGAGAAGTCGATCGCCTTGTCCGCCGCGGCCTGGACCTTTGCCTGCTTCTCGGCCCCCATCTCGTCCCACACCTTTTTCGAGATGCTGAGAAGGTCGAAACCGACAAGGTGCGAAGTAAGTACGATCTGCGACATGACTTCGTAGAACTTCATGTTCTCGACGTTGGGCAACGGGTTGTCCTGCCCGTCGATTGCGCCTGTCTGCAGGCCGGTATAGACCTCGGCGTATGCCATGGGCGTAGGGTTCGCGCCGAGCGCCTGGCCGAGGAATTGCCAGGCGTCGCCACCCGGCATACGCAGCTTGATGCCGGCCATGTCGGCGGGAGTCTTGATTTCCTTGTCCGGCTTCAGACCGACCTGGCGCAGGCCGAAATAGGTGGGGCCGAGCACCCTCACGCCGAGCTGGTCCTCGGTCATCCTCTTCAGCTCCGCACCGGCATCGCTGGCAAAGAAGGCCTTCACGTGCGCGGCGTCACGGAACAGGTAGCCGGCGGTGACGATAGACCACGCCGGAATCTGCTTGGAGATGTCCTGCGGGGCAACGTTGCCCATCTCAAGATTGCCGCGCTGGATGGCGACAAGTTCGGTGCCCTGCTTGAAAAGGTTCCCCCCGTAATAGCCCTCGAAGGCAAAGTCGTCCTTGATGGCGTCGGCGAACATTTTCATCATCTCGGCCCGGATGTCCTGTTCCGAGAACACGGCCGAGAAACGCAGCTTCGGTTTGTCCTGCGCGAAGGCGGGAACGGCGGTCCCGGCGGCGAGTGCGCCGGCGGCGACCATAAACAGGCGTCGGTTCATTTCAGCTTTCATGTCGATTTCCTCCCTATGGTCTTCATATGGTTATAGGCGTCACTGCCTTCATGCGGCGGCCTCGAAATGATCTGCCATGGCGCGGCGGTCGGCCTTGCGCCCGGTGAAGAGTTCGAACGCGCGGACGGCCTGATAGATCGCCATGCCGATGCCCGGCAGCGTTCTGCAGCCGATCGTACGGGCCGCGACCAACAACTCTGTTTCGGTCGGAAAGTAGATTATGTCGGCGACCCATTTTTCGGCTGTCAGAAGAGCCGTGTCGAACGGTGTTCCGGGGTATTTCGCCATGCCCACCGGGGTTGTGTTGACGATCCCGTTTGCCATGCGCACGGCTGCGGCCGGGTCCGGCCACGTCTCGACGCGACCGCCGAACAAGGCGCCCATGCGCGACGCAAGATCCGAGGCGCGGCTGGGTTGGCTGTCGAGGACGAACAGCCGGCCAACGCCCATTTCCATCAGGGCGTTTGCGACTGCGGCGCCCCCTCCGCCGGCGCCGAACATTGCGACGCAGCCCATCGATGCGCCTGTCATCGCCTCGCGAAAACTTTCCGCGAAACCCCAGCTGTCGGTGTTGTGGCCTTCCTTGCGTCCGCCAGCGAAGACGACCGTATTCACCGCGCCTATTGCGCGCGCTGCCGGCGACAGCGCATCCAGGACGGGCATAACAGCCTGTTTAAACGGATGAGTGACGTTGAGGCCGTGAAAGCCTGCAATTTCCGCCGCCGCGATCAAGTCGCCGATCGCCGCGTCCGGAAATCCGAGCCGGTCGAAATCGAGCAAAAGGTACGAATAGCCGATGCCAAGGCGCCGGGCTTCACGCTCGTGCATGCCGGGAGTGCGCGAGGACTGAATGCCGCGTCCGACGAGGCCAATCACGACCTTTTCGCTGTCGCCGCTGGCGGCGCCCTTATGCTCGTCCGCGAGACGGCAAAGGAGGTCGACAAGGCTGTCGCCCATCTCCCGAAATTCCTCCCTGTGGCGGGCCGCCTCCCAGCCCAAATGCGGCAATTCCTGGATCGCCCTTGTGTTCACGCCAAACGCGCCGGTAAATGAGTCCGTCGCGATTTGCGAATGATGTACTAACTGGTTAGTTTAGTCAAATGCCGGCTGCGCCGGGCGGGAACTCAAACTGCATGGCCGTTATCAAGAAAGAACGAAAGCCGAAGCCGGACGCGAGCACGACGCGTATCCAGGACCCTGAGGGCACGCGCCGCAACATCCTGGAGATCGCCTCCAAGGAGTTTGCCCTGAACGGCTTGTCGGGCGCGCGCATAGACGAGATTGCAGCGCGCACGCGCTTCAGCAAGCGCATGATCTACTACTACTTCGGCGACAAGGAGGGTCTCTACCTGCGCGCGCTCGAGAACGCGTATCGCCAGGTGCGCGAGGGCGAGGCTCAACTTGATATCGAAGGTCTGACCCCCGTGGCGGCACTGGCACGCCTAGTGGAGTTCACGTTCGACCACCATCACCGACACGAGGAATTCATCCGCATGGTGATGATCGAGAACATCCATCACGGCCAATACCTCGAACAATCGGATGCTATCCGCGAACTGAACGTGACTGCGATCGACCATATCTCTCGCATCTATTCACGCGGTGTCGAAGAGGGGGTCTTCCGGCCGGGACTCGACGCGGTCGAACTCCATTGGCAGGTAAGCGCGCTGTGCTTCTTCAACGTTTCCAATCGCACCACCTTTTCGATGATCTTCGGACGCGACTTCGGCGCGCCGGCACAACTCGAGCGGCTCAAACGCAACAGCGTGGAAATGCTGTTGCGTTTTGTCGCCAAGGACGAAGCTCCCGCAGAACGCTGAGCGCGCCGAAACTTGCGGTGCTGCCAGCGTTGCCTTAGTTATGTACGAACTGGTTCGTTCACAACAAACCAGGGAGGAGGCGCGTTTGAAGACTTCGATCGCGACGGTGTCGATCGCCGGTGACCTGGCGGAGAAATTCGCGGCAATTTCCGCCGCGGGCTTCGACGGCGTTGAAATCTTCGAGAACGATTTCCTCGCCTTTGACGGCTCACCGCGCGACGTCGGCCGAATGGCTGGTGACGCAGGTCTGACCATAACGCTCTTCCAGCCGTTCAGGGACTTCGAGGGTTTGCCGGAGCCCCAGCGCAACCGCGCCTTTGATCGTGCCGAGCGCAAGTTCGACGTCATGCAGGAACTCGGCACCGACCTGATACTGGTATGCTCGTCGGTGTCGCCGGTCTCGCTTGGCGGGATCGACCGGGCGGCCAAGGATTTTCACGAGCTTGGCGAGCGCGCCGCCAAGCGCGGTCTGCGCGTCGGCTACGAGGCATTGGCCTGGGGGCGTCACGTCAACGATCATCGCGATGCGTGGGAAATCGTGCGCAGGACTGACCATCCGAACGTCGGGCTGGTTCTCGATTCCTTCCACACGCTGGCCCGCAGGATTGAACTCGGCTCCATCCGTTCGATACCCGCGGACAAGATCTTCATTGTCCAACTCGCCGACGCGCCGCTGATCGAAATGGACTTGCTCTATTGGAGCCGGCACTTCCGCAACATGCCAGGCGAAGGTGATCTGCCGGTGCGACAGTTCATGCAGGCGGTCGCGGTAACCGGTTATGACGGCTATCTGTCGCTCGAGATTTTCAACGACCAGTTCCGTGGCGGGTCGGCAAAGGCGATTTCCGTCGACGGACGGCGTTCGCTCGTATGGTTGATGGATCAGGTGCGGCGTGAAGAACCGGCACTTGAGATGGCAATCCCGCCCATGCCCGACCGCATCGGGGTTGGAGGGGTCGAGTTCATCGAGTTCGCGGCCGATCGCCAGGACGCCGGACAGCTTGGATCGCTGTTGCGCATGCTCGGCTTTGTCGAGGCCGGTCGGCACGTCTCGAAGGAGGTCACGCTCTACCGCCAGGGCGAGATCAATATTGTCATCAATACCGAGCGGCAGGGCTTTGCCCATTCTTCCTTTGTTGTCCATGGCACGTCGGCATACGCGATGGGCCTGAAGGTCGAGGACGCCGCCGCCACGGTTGCGCGCGCCGAGGCACTGGGCGCGGAGATCTTTCACCAGCGGGTCGGGCCCGGCGAGTTGTCGATCCCGGCGATCCGCGGCGTCGGCGGCGGACTGATCTACTTCCTCGATGCCAAGACCGACCTGGCGAAGGTCTGGGATATAGAGTTCACGCCGGTCACGCCGGCAAGTTCCGGCAATGGCGTCGGCCTCACCCGTATCGATCATGTCGGGCAGACCATGGCACAGGAGGAGATGCCGAGTTGGCTGCTGTTCTATGTCTCGATCTTCAGAACGACCAAGACCCCCATGGTCGACATCGTCGATCCGGGCGGCCTCGTGCGTAGCCAGGTGATCGAAGGTCTGGACAAACGCTTCCGCCTCACGCTGAACGGCGCCGAGAGTCACCGCACCCTGGCTGGCCATTTCATCGCAGAAACCTTTGGTTCCGGCGTCCAGCATCTGGCACTCGCGACGGATGACATCTTTGCGACGGCGGCGAAGCTGCAGGCCAACGGCTTCGAACCACTTCAGATATCGATGAACTACTACGACGACGTAGAAGCGCGCTTCGGTTTGGATCCGGAGGTCGCCGATCGGCTACGCTCAGCCAACATCCTTTACGACCGCGACGACAACGGCGAATTTTTCCAGCTCTATGCGCCGACATTCGGAGAGGGGTTCATTATCGAGTTCGTTGAACGGAACGGCGCGTATGCAGGATATGGTGCGCCGAATGCACCATTCCGCATCGCCGCGCAAAAACGGCTGATGCGGCCTAAAGGAATGCCAAAGGTATGACGGGTATGAACTTTGCTCGCATTAATGGCGCGACGATCCACTACCGGCATCGTCCCACAGCTGGCAGGCCGACGGTCGTCTTCGCGAACTCGCTCGGCACGGATATGCGGATCTGGAACGAGGTCGAGCGAAGGCTCGCCGACGACTGTACGTTCGTTGCGTTTGACAAGCGCGGACACGGCCTGAGCGAACTGGGTGGTGCGCCGCAAACAATCGAGACCCATGCGACGGACCTTGCAGGGCTGCTCGACCATCTTGGCGTAAAGCGCGCGGTGATCTGCGGGCTTTCGATCGGCGGCGTCATTGCGCAATGCCTTTACAAGACGCGGTCGGATTTGATCGAGGGGTTGATCCTTTGCGATACGGCAGCGAAAATCGGTACGGCCGAGATGTGGGACGGGCGCATCAACGCGGCCCTGTCGGAGGGCATCGCGAGCTTTGCCGACGACGTGATGCGAAAATGGTTCACGCCGGATTTCCATAAGAATCGCGGCGAGGAACTGGCGGGTTATAAAACGATGCTGACGCGCCAGGATCCGGCCGGCTACGCCGCTGCCTGCGCAGCTATCCGCGACGCCGATTTCACCGCGACGACCGCCGCGATCAAGGTGCCGACACTCTGCATTGTCGGCGATCAGGACGGATCGACGCCGCCTGAACTGGTGGAATCGCTGGCTCGGTCAATCCCCGCCGCACGGTTCGAGGTCATCGCCGGTGCAGGCCACATCCCATGCGTCGAGCAGCCGGAAAGGCTCGCAGAGCTGATCCGTGGCTTTCTGAACGACATGCAAAGAGAGCGTAAATGAGCAAATCACAACATGGCGACCGATACGTCGAAGGGATGGCGACGCGCCGTTCGGTGCTGGGTGACGCCCATGTCGACCGCGCAGAGGCGGCCAAGACCGAATTCGACATTCCTTTCCAGGAACTGATCACGGAGGCTGCATGGAGCCATGTCTGGTCGCGGCCGAACATCACCAAGCGCGAGCGTTCTATGATCACCATCGCGCTGCTCGCCGCGCTGAAGCAGGACGAAGAGGTTGCGATGCATATCCGCGCCAGCGTCAATACCGGGGCGACGCGCGACGACATACGCGAGGCGCTGCTGCATGTGGCAATCTATGCCGGGGTGCCGGCGGCAAATCATGCGATGAAGATCGCCAGGAAGACGTTCGACGAAATCGACGCTCAAGCCGGCTAATCATGACCAACGCGCGCCCTCCCGCCAACCGCACGCCGGAAATCGGCGCCTTCTTTCAGCGCGACCGCAACTGGCATCCGCCGGCCCTCACGCCGGCCTACAAGACTTCCGTGCTGCGCTCGCCGCAACGGCCGCTTCTTTCCCTCGACAACACCCTGTCGGAGCTTACGGGGCCGGTCTTCGGCCACAATATTCTCGGTGAACTGGACAATGACCTCATACACAATTTTGCCGGGCCGGGCGAAAGCGCGATCGGGCCGCGCATCCTCGTCTATGGCCACCTGCTCGACGAGCGCGGCATCGGCGTCGCCGGTGCGTTGCTGGAGGTATGGCAAGCCAACGCCGGCGGACGCTATCGACACAAGAAGGAGACTTACCTCGCGCCACTCGATCCGAACTTCGGCGGCTGCGGCCGCACCATCACCGGCGAGGATGGCTCCTATTGTTTCCGCACGATCCAGCCGGGGCCATATCCCTGGCCAAACGGACCCAACGACTGGCGTCCAGCTCACATCCATTTCTCGATCTTCGGGCACGGCTTCGCGCAGCGCTTGATCACCCAGATGTATTTCGAGGGCGACCCGATGATCTGGAGGTGCCCGATCGTGCGGACCATCAACGATCGCCGTGCTATTGAAGGCCTCACCGCCGCGCTCGACATGGAGGCAACGATACCGATGGATGCGCGGGCATACAAATTCGACATTGTACTACGCGGCCGCCGCTCGACGCTGTTCGAAAACCGCATCGAGGGCAACTGATGGTCCAGGCTCTCGGTCGGCTGAAGGAAAGCGCCTCGCAGACCGCGGGACCCTACGTCCATATAGGGCTGACGCCCAACTTTGCCGGTATCTCGGGCGTCTATGAACGCGACCTTGGCACCGCGATGGTCAACGATAAGACCAGGGGCGAACGCATCAGGGTCAACATCCGGGTGATCGACGGCGCCGGCTCGCCGCTGAAGGACGCGCTTGTGGAGATCTGGCAGGCGGACGCCGCCGGCATCTACAATTCGCCCTCGGATCTGCGCGGCTCCGCCGACCCGAATTTTACCGGCTGGGGTCGGCTGCCCGCCGACATGACGACGGGCGAATGCATGTTCGAAACCATCAAACCCGGCCGCGTGCCCTTTTTTGACGGCCGCAAGATGGCGCCGCATTTGACGGTCTGGATCGTCGCGCGTGGAATCAACATTGGCCTTCACACCCGCATGTATTTCAGCGACGAGGAAACGGCCATCGCCGAGGATCCCGTCCTGATGCGCATTGAGCAAAGAGAGCGCGTGTCAACGCTGGTCGCGCCGCGCGATGGCGACATCTATAAGTTCGACATTCATCTCCAGGGAATCAACGAGACGGTCTTCTTCGACATATGATCGCAGCGTTCGACAATCCCCTCCTGTCCGGGCTTCTCGGCGATGAGAAGATGGCGACGCTGCTCGGCGTCGAGGCCGAACTTGCGACGATGCTGCAATTCGAGAAAGCGCTCGCCGACGCAGAAGGTGCACTCGGCATCGTCCCGGCGGCTGCAGCAAGCGCAATCGGACGCGTCCTCGACAACTTCCGGCCGGAAATCCAGGCCCTGAAGGACGGAACGGAGCGCGACGGCGTCATGGTGCCGGAGCTCGTGCGGCAGATCAGGCATGCTGTGGGAGAGCCGCATTCGGAGCATGTGCATTTCGGTGCGACTAGCCAGGACGTGATCGACACGGCCATGATCCTGAGAATTCGCGCCTGTATCGACCTATTGGAAGAACGGCTTTCGGCCCTGATAGTCGCCTTCGCCGATCTCGGCCATCGGTTTGGCGATCGCCCGCTGATGGGCCGAACCCGAATGCAGGCAGCGATTCCGATTTCCGTAGCCGACCGCGTCACAAGCTGGCGCGAACCGCTCGTGCGCCACCACGAGCGGCTTCAATCGGTGCGAGGATCGGTTCTCGTCATCCAGTTCGGCGGCGCCGTCGGGACACTAGAGAAGTTCGCAAACAAGGGCGCCGCCATCCGTGCCGCGCTGGCCCGGCGGCTAAGCCTCGGCGACGCGCCGCAATGGCACAGCCAGCGCGACCGCATCGCTGAGCTGGCCAACTGGCTGTCGCTTGTGACGGGCGGCCTCGGCAAGTTCGGGCAGGACATTGCGCTGATGGCGCAGGCAGGCGACGAGCTCCAACGGGCGGACGGCGGTTCATCGTCCGCCATGGCGCACAAGCGCAATCCCATCGACGCCGAGATGCTGGTGACGCTTGCCCGCTACAACGCAGTCCAATTGTCGGGAATGCATCATGCGCTGATCCATGAGCAAGAGCGCTCTGGTGCAGCCTGGACGCTGGAATGGTTGATCTTGCCGCAGATGCTCATGGCGGCTGGAGCATCGACCTGTGTCGCGGACAGGCTGGTCCGAACCATAGCGGCAATCGGAGGCAAGGTCGACTGATCAGGCGGCTCACGCCGTGGATCTTGCGCTCTCGCAGGCATCGAGTGGGTTGGAAATGGCCGTGCCCTGGTTTGCCGACAATTGTGCGGCCATACCCATGGCGACAGCTTTCCAGCCATCATCCAATGTCACCTCAACCTGCCCTTCGCCTCGCACGGCGGCGCAGAACCGCTGATGCTGATAAAAAGTCGAGCCGTTGTGATCGCCGGCCGTCAACAATTGCGGGTCGACCGGGATCTCGACGGTGTACGGTCCCTGCGGAAAGCGCGGGCTGACGATCAACTGCGGCGTCGGCGCGGCGCCGAGATGAGCTGGCCAGAAGCGGCCGGGACCCGGCACCAGGCATTCGACTTTACCTTGCGCACCGACGGCGCTGATCTCCTCCTGATAGCGGCTGCCCTCTGCATACATGCACAGTTCCAGCATGGCGCGCGCGCCGCTGGCGAAGTCGACCAGCACGTAGCCGCAATCCCAGATATCGGGTGTCTCGCCATCATAACGTTCGTTGAGATGATTCACTTCCTGTCCGGCCGACGCCATGATCCTTACCGGTTCCGATTTCAGAATCAGCCGCATGAGATCGAAGAAATGGCAGCATTTTTCGACGAAGGTGCCTCCCGATCGACGGTTGAAGCGGTTCCAGTGGGCCACCTTGTCCAGGAACGGGTAGCGATGTTCGCGGATTGTCAGCATCCGGATGCCGCCGGTGGCGTTCTGCGCCTGCTCGATGAATCGAGCGACCGGCGGCATATAGCGGTATTCCATCGCGACCCAGACTGGTGCGGCATAGGTCGCGGCGAACGCCTTCACCGCGGCTGCGTCGACCGGATCGGTGAAAAGCGGCTTCTCGACCAGGATAGGCAGCGCACGGATAGCAGCGATTTCCTTGAGCTGCGCGAAATGCACATAGTTCGGACTGGCGATGAGCAAGCAGTCGATGCGCGGATCGGCCGCCACCTCCGCGACCGAGCCGGCGATCGACGCTTGCGGGGTGAGGCCTGCCGCGCGTGCGCGCATCGTTGCGTCGGGCTCGAAGATCGCCGCGACGCCGACATCGGGCAGCAGCGCGATATTGCGAAGATGCTCCTGCCCCATCATGCCGCAGCCGATGATGCCGTAGGAAATGTGCTTCGCCATATCAGTTCCCTATCGCAGCCGCGCGACATAGCGCGCGACGCCATGATCAAACCAGGTCCTGGAAAACTCCGCGCTGGCGCCGTCCTGCATCCAGCCGGTACGCTCGATGAAGCCGGCGGCGGCGCCCGGCGCGAGGCCGAACTCAGGCAGCGCCCATCCCGGCACCTGGCCGACCCCGACGCGGTCCTCTGCACGCAAGATCCAGATGCCGAGCGCCTTGCGGTAGTAGAGATAGAGCGAATCCGACAGTTCTTCGATAGCAATCGTCTCCGCACGGGAACCGTCGAGCCAGATCTCCTCCAGCGCCGCCGGCTTGCCGCCGAGGCTCCGCACCCGCCTTATTCTATGGGCCTCGCTGCTCGACCCGAACACCGGCAGGTCCATCGGTTTCGCCAGCCGATCGACTGACAGAACGCGCGCCGTCGGCAGCCCGCCTCCCTCCAGGAGTTCCAGCCGGAACATGGAATAGACACTGGCCACGTCGGGTTGCGAACGTACGTAGTTGCCGGATCCCTGGATGCGACTGAGCAAGCCCTTGCGCTCGAGATCGCCGAGCGCCTTGCGCAATGTACCGACCGCTATTCCGAGATCCGCCGCCATGTCGCGCTCCGGCGGAAGCTTCTCGCCCTCGATCATCCGCCCAGCCGCGATCTCGCGAATGAGCATTTCGCTGACCTGCTGATGCATCGGAAGCGCGTAGGCGTTTCTGGACGTGCTCAAAGTGTCTCCAAACGCAAAATTGATACACTATTGATCTACACAAAAACGAATGATATTCAACAGGGAAAGACAGTCGCGGCAGCAATTGACGAAAGGAGTGCGGACATTGACGGTCGTTCCGGTGACGTCCGCTGATCTCGACGCTGCTGAAGTGTCGTGGTTTTCCGCTTTGTGCTCCGATGACTTCCGCTATCTCGGCGTACCGGATGGCGCGCTTCGGTCGAGTTGGGAGCACTGCTCCGATATCGTCAAGACAGCCGAAGGACTGGGCTTTCGCAATATCCTGTGTCCCTCGTCCTATCAGGTTGGCCAGGATACTCTGTCCTTCGTGGCGGGCTGCGCTCCGATAACCCATTCGATCAACCTTCTCGCGGCGGTGCGTTGCGGCGAAATGCAACCGATCATGCTGGCGCGCACGCTCGCAACGCTCGACCA
This sequence comes from Mesorhizobium sp. WSM4807, assembly GCF_055811615.1. Classification (NCBI taxonomy): domain Bacteria; kingdom Pseudomonadati; phylum Pseudomonadota; class Alphaproteobacteria; order Hyphomicrobiales; family Phyllobacteriaceae; genus Mesorhizobium; species Mesorhizobium sp. WSM4807. Next base: position 21,162 of record NZ_JBVVQY010000007.1, on the reverse strand, counting down.
CATGCTGAAGGGTAGATTGACTGTAAACGTCATCTCTTCCGACTTTCCCGGCGAACTTGCCGACAGCCGCTTCCGCTATCAGCGTTCGCGCGAGGTCATCGAGATCCTGCGTCAGGCCTGGACGCGCGACGAAATCAACCATCAGGGCGAAGTCTACCAATTCGGGAAAGTAACCGCCGACCCGGCAAAGCCCTACCAACAGAATGGCGGGCCGCTACTCTATTTCGGCGGCTATTCGCCCGACGCGCTCGAACTCTGCGGCGCACAGTGTGACGTGTATCTGATGTGGCCGGAGGCGAAGGACGTGTTGGCGCACCGCATGCGTGATGTTCACGAGCGTGCAGCCGCCCATGGCCGCACATTGGATTATGGCCTGCGCGTCCACGTGATTGTGCGCGACACCGAAGCCGAAGCCCGCGAATATGCCGAGGAGTTGGTTTCGAAACTCGACGACGAGCAGGGCAGAGTTATCCGCGCCCGCGCACTGGACGCGACATCCCTGGGCGTCGCGCACCAGGCAAAGAACCGCGCCGGCGCCGACGTACACGGCTATGTCGAACGGCATTTGTGGACCGGCGTTGGCCGCGCACGCTCCGGTTGCGGCGCCGCGATCGTCGGCTCGACCGATCAAGTCATGGGCGAGATCGAGGAATACCGGAAAATGGGCATCCGCGCCTTCATCTTCTCCGGCTATCCGCATATCGACGAGGCCTTGTCCTTCGGCAAGCGCGTGCTGCCGAACATCAACACCTGCTCGCTGCCGCATGCCTATGGCCGGGTGCCGGAAATCACCCCGCCGACTCCGCTCGGAACCGGGGAGCGGCGATGATGATGCTGCGAATGCGCCTCAACGAGATTGAAGCTTCCACCGCAGCCCTTGGCCAGGAGGGCGCCTGATGTACCACTTCCTCAACCCCGAGCAGCAACCGATGAAAAGCTTCGTGCCCGGCCCCGACCGCAAGCGCGAGTTCCGCGACGCGCTCGGCCGGTTTGCGACCGGTATCACCGTCGTCACCACGATGACGCCTGATGGTCCCGTCGGCATCACAGCGAACAGCTTTGCATCGGTGTCCCTCGACCCGCCGATCGTGCTCTGGTCGATCGGCCGGCATTCGAGGCGCTTTGCCGCCTTCGCAGGTTGCGAGCATTTCGCGGTTCATGTTTTGGGCGCGGAGCAGATGGAGCTGAGCCAGCGCTTCGCTCGCGTCGGTCAAGCCTTCGACGGCCTGCCGCACGACCTGAACGATGCCGGCGTGCCGCTGCTGGGTGGCTGCCTGTCGCGGTTCGAATGCGTGCGGATCTCCGGGCATGAGGGCGGCGACCATTTGATCGTCGTTGCCCGCGTAACCGCCGCGACCTTGCGAGACGGCGAACCTCTGCTTTTCTTCGGCGGAGGTTACGGACGCTTCGAAGACGGTTCGAACGTGACCCCATCGATGTAGTGATGGCCTGGCCCGGACAGCGGTGTGAACCATACGTCTCAGGCGTGAACCGGGCCGGTCGACTGGCGTTGCACGATATGGCAGGCGAATTCGATACGGCGCGGCGGCAGGTCCCCGCCGAGATCGGCGAGCAGGAGGTCGAGCGACGCCGCGCCGATCTCGCGCATCGGGATATGCATCGTCGTGAGGGGCGGGTTCTGGAAAGCCGCCTGCGGAAGGTCATCCATGCCCATGACCGACACGTCGGCAGGCACCTCGTAACCCGACTTGCGGATCGCCATCATCGCGCCGATAGCGAGGCTGTCGCCCGCGGCGAGCACAGCTGTGAAGTCGAGGCCACGAGCCTCAATGCGCCGCGCGATCGCTTCGGCCGCAAGCTCCGGCAGCCAGTCCGCCACCTCCACAGCCAGGTCGCCGGCCGCCAGGCCGCGCTCTTGCAGTGCGTCCTGCCAGCCCTCGAAGCGACGCTCGATCGTGCGCCGCCCGCGCCGCATCAGGAACAGGATGCGCCGGTGACCGAGGTCGAGCAGGTGCTGCGTCGCGAGATGCGCCGCCGAGCGGTTGCATGGCGTCAGGCTCGAATGGTGCATCGCCGGGTCGTCGCCGTTTATGAGCACGATCGGCTTGCCGAAACCGCCGGTCAGCGTCAGCACCGCCTCGTCGTCAAGCGTCAGAAACAGGCAGCCGACGACGCTCTTGTCTTGCCTGGCCTCATTGAGCAGCGCGATCTGCTCACCGGCGTCGGCGATGGAGCGCGACACCAGCTCGACGCCGAGAGTTCGTGCGCGCTCGTTCAGTCCGTCGAGCACATAGAAGGTGAACTGGTTGCGGCCATAGTCGATCCTGGCAGCGTTGCTTGCGGCGAGGATCACCTTGCGGCCGGCGATCGAAGTCGCGACCGTGTAGTTCAGCTTCTTGGCGGTTTCGATGATCATCGACCGGAGGTCGCCGCGCACGCCCTTGCCGCCGGCAAGCGCCCGCGACGCCGTGCTGACGGAAACGCCACAGCGCGCGGCGATGTCTTCGAGCCGCACGCGCCGGCTGAGCGTGCCGCGCTTCCCGCTTGCGACCTTCACGACCATCGGCTGTTTCCTCACCAGACCTTCATGCTGCAAAAAAATTTCAGATTGCGCAACAGAAATGCCTGTGGCACCCATTTGCCCGGCATCGCGCAAAACCTGGGAGGAGTAGTGGCGTCGTCAACGAGAGATATGCGCTCAAAGCTCGACCTGCTCGTGCGCGGCATGACGGGCCTGCGCCATGACGGCCGTTTCGACGAGCCCAACCTCGACGGCACGGCCGGCGACTACATCAGCTTCGATTCCTGGGAATGGCCGCAGGGTGTGGGGCTCTACGGCCTCGTTTGCCTCTGGCGGCACAATCGCGACCCCAAGCTTCTGAAGACAATCGAAGACTGGTACGAGCGCCATTTAAGGGCGGGCCTGCCGCCGATGAACATCAACACCACCGCTCCGATGATGGCGCTGGCATTGCTCTGGGGCGAGACACGCGATCCGCGCTGGGAAACGCCTCTCGGCCAATGGACCGAAAGGCTGCTGCGCGACATGCCTCGCACGCCCGAGGGCGGGTTCCAGCACAATGTCTCAGACAAGATCAACGACGACGAATTGTGGGACGACACGTTGTTCATGGCTGGCCTATTCCTCGCTTTCCACGGAAGCGCGGCCGACCGGCAATCTTACATAGACGAAGCTGTTCGCCAGTTCCTCGTCCATGCTCGCTATCTCGCCGACCCGAAAACGGGCTTGTGGTTCCATGGCTGGACATTTGCCGGCCGACATAATTTTGCCCGCGCTCTCTGGGCCCGCGGCAACGCCTGGATCACAGTCGGCATCCTCGACCTGATCGAAAATGGCGGTGTCGGCAAGCCAGTCGAAGCCTATCTGCTCGGCGTGCTGGAAGCGCAGATCGAAGCGCTGCTGCGCCTGCAGGCGCCGTCGGGAGCATGGCACACTTTGCTCGATGACCCGACCTCCTATGAGGAGATGTCGGCCACCGCCGGCATCGGCTATGGTCTCATGAAAGCTGCGCGCCTAGGCTTCGGACCCAAGGCGTGCGGTCCAGCGGGCCGGCGCGCACTCGACGCGGTGCTGGCCAGCATCGACGAGAACGGCGTGCTCGGAAACGTTTCCTATGGCACCCGCATGGGCCATGATCTTCAGTTCTACCGCGACATCCCGATCCAGCCTACCGGCTACGGCCAGGCCCTGGCGATCCTCTGCCTCACAGAGGGGATGATCCACGCCGAAGCTGCCGAGGCGGCGGCATGACGATGCGCGTTCTCTACGGCGCCGGTCCGGGCGAAATCGATGGCTACGGGACGGAGCGGCTACGCGCCGAGTTTCTGGTGGAGCGGCTGTTCGAGCCCGGCCGCATCGCCTTCGCTTACACCCATGTCGACCGCATGATCGTCGGCGGCGCGTGCCCAACCGGAGAGCCGCTGAGTTTCGGCGATGGCGCGGACGTCGCACGCTGCATCTGTTCACCGCGCGCGAGATGGGCATCGCCAATCTCGGCGGCGCAGGAACGGTGAGTGTCGACCAGCAGCGCTTCGCGCTGGCCAACCGCGATGTGCTCTATGTCGGGCGCGGCGCCAAACAAGTGACGCTCGAAAGCGACAGCGCCGCGAACCCCGCCTGGTTCTATATGAACTCGGTTCCGGCCGGCGCAGACATCAAGCATCGGCTGATCGCGAAATCCGAGGCGAAGCCGCTTGAACTCGGCGAGGAGCGACGCGCCAACAAGCGCACACTGCGCATGTACATTCATCCGGAAGTCGCGCCTTCCTGTCTGCTGCTGATGGGCATCACGGATCTCGCTGCGGGCAGCGTCTGGAACACCATGCCCCCTCACCTGCATGAGCGACGCATGGAAGCCTATCTCTATTTCGATCTCGCGGCGGAAGATCGGGTGGTCCATCTGATGGGACGGCCGGACAATACCCGCCATCTGATCGTGGCCAATGGCGACTGTGTCATCTCGCCGGCCTGGTCGATCCATATGGGCAGCGGAACCGGCCCCTACGCCTTCGTCTGGGGCATGACGGGCGAGAACCAGGCCTATAACGACGTGTCGCCCGTGCCTGTTGAGACGCTGCGATGAACACCGTGGAACCGATCAAGCACGATCTTACGCTGCGCCGGCCGCTCGCATTCGGCGGCCCCGTCGTTTACTGGCTCATCGGCCCGACGTCTGAGCAGCGCTACGATGTTGCAGATCAGCCGATGCAAGGGGAGATGGATCCCTTCTTCTTCCTGACCAAGCACAAGAATTTCATCCCGCACGAATATCCCTGCCGAACCGAGTTTGCCGCCGAACGCCGCGGGAAACGGCCTAAGCCGCAGGGAGTGTTCGAGCCGGACCGTGTTTGGCTTCCGTTCGGCTCGCCGCGCGTCGACCTGTCGGGCTTCTGGTTCCGCCCGACCGTGATCGCCACCTGGGCAAATACCGTGCTCGACGCAGGCTCGGACGGCCGGGCGCGGCTGCGGCTGCGCACCTGCGGCGGCGCGGTTTTGTTCGTCAACGGGATAGAAGCCGGCTGGATGGCGCCCTACGGGCGCAATCTCGAGGCTTCTCAGGATTTCGAGGTCGATCTCGTCGCCGGCGCCAACGAGATCAGCATCTGGTTCGACGATCTCGCCGAGCGTGACGCACGCTACTTCTTCCAACTCGACTATCTGTCGGGCCCAACTGCCGAACAGGTCTTGCCCACGACCGTCAAGGGCGACGTCGCGGCGGCCATGGAAGCCGCTCTTGAGGCGATGCATTTCGAGCGTCCATTTTATTCCGGCGGCGAAGTGGCGCTGGTGACGGATGTCGCGCTGCCGGTTGCCGTGGATGTAGCGATCGTGATCGAGGGCGACTTCATGTCGATCGAAGCGCCCGTGATCTTCCGCCGCCGCATCGAAGCGGGGGCAAGACGCATCACTATTGCCGCCACGGAAGACCTTCCCGCCGACTTCCGGCATTTTGCCGTATCGCTCTCATCTTCAGGCTTTGTTGCCCAGCGGGTCTTCGGCGTGGAGATCTGTCATGCGGCGCGTCAGGGTCGCGCGCCTGCCATCCTTGCCGACAGGATCGGCGAAGCCCTGGAACAGGTCTCCAATTTCGCGGAGGCCGATACCGTGCGGGCGCTGGCGCGGCTGGCGACGGGCCGCGGCGGCGTCGAAACCGACGCCATCATTGCTGCTGCACTGCCGGCGATCGAGGATTGCCACGACTGCGCCGATTTCATCCTGGTTCCACTGCTCTGGTGCCGTCGTGCCTATGGCGACTCGATCGCGGTCGATCTCCGTCACCGCATTGACCAGGCGATCCTCAATTACCGCTATTGGATGGATGAGCGGGGTAACGACGTGCAGTGGTACTTCTCCGAAAACCATGCGCTTCTGTTTCACACCGCGGCTTATCTCGGCGGCCATCTCTTGCCCGATGCCCGCTTTGTCCGCCCGGGGCGCACCGGCGCGGAGCAGTCGACCGTGGGCCTTGCGCGCGTGCGCGCTTGGCTCGATCATTTCGAGGAATGGGAAATGGCGGAATTCAACTCCGCCCCTTATTTCCCGATCGATCTCAAGGGGTTGACGATCCTATACGCGCTTGGGCCAGATGCCGACGTCCGCCGGCGCGCTGGGGCTGCGATCAACCGCCTGCTCGAGATCGTCGCCCGCTCGGCTCAGCAGGGCATGCTTACCGGCGCGCAGGGACGCTCCTACGAACACACGCTGCGCGCCGCCCGTTCGCTGGAACTTTCCGGCATTGCACGCATGCTGTGGGGCAAAGGTTTCTACGGCATGCGCTTCCATGCCCTGCCGCAGCTTGCGCTCTGCCTGCGCGACCATGGGCTCGACGTCCCGCAAGAACTGACCGGAATCGCTTGCATGGCGGGCGACGACGCGCAGGAATGGTGCTTCGCGCAGGGCCAGAACCGGATCGCCAAGCTCTACCACTACAAGACCCGCGATTTCGCCATGGGAAGCGCGGCAGCCTATCGCTGGAACGAATGGGGTTATCAGGAAACGGTGCTGCACCTGCGCCTCGGCGGCAATCCCGACGCGCAGATATGGATCAACCATCCGGGCGAGACGATTCATTCGGGCTATGGCCGGCCATCCTACTGGGGCGGCTCCGGATCTCTGCCGCGCGTGCATCAATACCGCGACTTGGCGGTTGTGCTGTTCAGCTGCGCTGCCGAGCAACCCGATTTTACCCATGCCTGGTTCCCACAGAGCGCGTTCGACGAAGTGTGGGTCAAGAAAAATATCGCTTCGGCGCGCGGCGGCGATGGGTTCGCGATGCTGAAGGCCGACAGCGCCTTCGAGCTCGTCGGCCGCGGGCCGACCGCTGGAAACGAGCTGCGCGTGCCGGGCCATCAAGCCGCATGGATCATCCGCTTGGGCCGGCGCCGGCAATATGGGTCGCTGGAGGAATTCGAGGCGCAGTTTTGTCAGCTCGCGCTCGGCCATGGAAAAAACGACCTTCTGCATGTCAATGACCCGGAATACGGCGACGTGCTGTTCCATCCGGATGGCCGCATGGAGGCTGAGGATCGTGTCATCGATCCGGCCGACTGGCAGGTCACGGGCGAAGCCACGTTCTTCACAGCCGGCGCCATCGCAACCAGGTGAGGATCGGATCAAAAGGAGCCCGACAAGCAGTTCGGACAGCGACAATCAAGCGGTGAAGACCGCAAAAGCGGAGGAGTGAACCATGAGAATGAATTCGATAATCCTGGGCCTTTCGGCTGGCCTTCTGTCGTCGACCGCGTTCGCAGGCGACGTTCGGGTGATGTGGTACTCGGACGGTGTCGAGGGCGAGGTGATACAGGACCTGCTCAACCGCTTCATGAAAGACAATCCGGACATCAACGTCATTCTCGACAACGTCGCCTACAAGGTTGTCCAGGAGCAGCTTCCGGTCGAACTCGAGGCAGAACGGGGTCCCGATATCGCCCGCGTCACCAACATCAAGGAACTCGCCGATCATTGGCTCGACCTGACGCCTGTGGTTGCCGATCCAGCATACTGGCAGACGAATTTCGGCGACCAGTTCGACTGGATGCGCCCTGACGGTTCCAAGGTCATTCCGGGCTTCATGACCCAGATCACGCTGACCGGCGGCTTCGTCAACAAGACGCTTTTCGAACAGGCCGGCGTGCCGATCCCGGCCGACACCGCAACCTGGGACGAATGGATCGATGCCGCCGGCAAGGTGCAGCAGAGCCAGCAGCTCAATGCTGCCTTTGCCATCGATCGCAGCGGCCATCGTATCTCGGCGGCGAACATTTCTTATGGCGCCAATTACATCGGCGGTGATCGACTGCCGGCGCCGATCGACGCCGGCACGAAAGCGTTCGCCGAAAAGCTGGTCAATTGGGTTGCCGACGGCCGCATGAACAAGGAGATCTGGGTGTCGGCGTCGGGCACCACCTATCGCGCCGGGGCCGACGACTTCATCAATGGGCAGATTGCCTACTACTATTCGGGCAGCTGGCAGGTCGCCAACCTCGCCAGCAAGATCGGCAAGAACTTCGACTGGGTGGCGACGGGCTCGCCGTGCGGCACCGCCGCCTGCACCGGCATGCCGGGTGGCGCCGCGCTGGTCGCCATCAAATACACGAAGAACGCCGCTGAAGTCGGCAAGGTGATGGACTTCCTGGGCCGCGAGGACATCATGCGCGAATTCACCGAGCGCACCCTGTTCCTGCCCGCACACAAGGGCGTTCTCGCCGGCAAGATCGATTACAAGACCGATGACGAGAACGTCAAGGCGTCGCTCGAAGCCTTCCTGGGGGCGTCGGGCAAGATCGCGCCGAATGCCGCCGCCCTGCCGGCATGGAAATGGGGAACTCCGGTTTATGGCGCGCTGGTGACCCGCATCAGTCAGGTCATGGCCGGCGAGCTGAAGCTCGACGAGGCTTTCGTCCGCATCGACGAGGACATCAAGTCACAGGTGGCCGAGGCATCGAAGTAGCGTCGCGGCAGTGTCATGGCAGACGTCCGAAACGGCATAGCAACCCGCGCCGGCGCCATGATCCTGGCGCCGGTCGGCTGGCTTGCGAATATTTTCGATGCGCCACTGCGCATGTTGCAGCGGCGCACGGGCAGCAATGGCATGGCCGTGTTCTTCCTGGCGCCGAACATGCTGGTGTTCGGCATATTCGTGCTGTTTCCGCTGGTCATCAACATCCTCTATTCGATGACCGGTGGCGGGGCGCTGTTCCTCGGCGACCGCACCTTCGTCGGCGCCGATCAGTATGGGCGGCTGTTCAGTTGCGGCAGCTATCTCGATCCGAAGAGCTGCACCGAGGACCTGTTCTGGATCGCGGTTTGGAACACCCTGGCCTTCGTCGTGCTGCAAGTGGCGATGATGGTCGCCGTAGCGCTTGTCACCGCGCTCGTGCTCAACCGTGAGTTGCGTGTGCGCAGTTTCTGGCGCGCCGTGTTCTTCTTCCCGGTGCTTTTGTCGCCGGTCGTGGTCGGTCTCATCTGGCGCTGGATCCTGCAGCGGCAGGGACTGCTCAACCTGATGGTGTTCGAGGCCGGCGGGACCCCGGTCAACTGGCTGGTGGAGCGCAACTGGGCCTTCACGGCGACGATCATGGTGTCGGTCTGGGCCCATGTCGGCTTCTATGCGCTGATCCTTCTCGCCGGGCTTCAGGCCATTCCGAAAGACCTCTATGAAGCCGCCGAGATGGACGGCACCCGGCCGATGCGCGTCTTCTGGCGCATAACGCTGCCCTTGCTGGCGCCCAACCTGCTGGTCGTGCTGGTGCTGACACTCATCCGCGCCGTGCAGATATTCGACGAGGTCTATGTGCTGACCGGCGGCGGTCCCGGCACCAGCACGCTGTTCCTCACCCAGTACATCTACGAGGTCGGCTTCGCCTCGCTGCTGCGCAATCCGGGGCTCGCCTCCGCAGCCTCGATCCTCATGGGAGCGGTGCTGGTCGTGCTGACCTTGATCCAGCTGGGCATCGCAAGGCGCAACGAGCAGCGGGGCAAAATGCGATGAGCAGGGTTGCGGAATTTCTGTTCCGCCGGCGCGGCGGCGCCGGCTGGCACTGGACGGACGTTTTCACCTGGTTCTGGCTGATCGGCGGGCTGCTTGTCATGTTCGGCCCGGCGCTCTGGCTGGTCAACTCGTCGTTCAAGACGCCTGCGGCGCTGGCGGAGTTCCCGCCGACTATTTTGCCCTATGTCACCGCCGAAGCGATCGTGGAGGGTTACGAGAAGCCGCTGCAGCTATTCGAAGTGCGCAATGACGATGGCAGCGTGCGCGTGCTCGCCGAAGTGCGCCGCCTCGGCACCGTCGCGCAGATGGTCGATCCCGCCAACCCGGGCGAGATCATACGCGTCAACATCCGGAACCGTACGCCCAAGCGCAGCATCGCCTTCGCGCTCGATAATTATGTCCAGCCTTTCCTCGCCTTTGACTTCTTCCTCTACCTGCGCAACTCGGTCTTCGTCACCGTGGTCGCGACCCTGATTACGCTCCTGACCAATTCGATGGCTGCGTTCGCACTGTCGAAGTACAATTTTCGGGGACGTTCGGCTGTGATGATGCTCATCGTCGCGACGCTGATGGTGCCGCTCTCCGTCATTCTGGTGCCGCTCTATTCGGTCATCTCGGCAATGGGACTGTTCAACTCGTTATGGGGCGTGATCCTGCCCACAGTGGCGACGCCCACGGGCGTCTTCATGCTACGCCAGTACATGCTGACTATACCCGACGAACTGATCGAGGCAGCGCGCATGGACAAAGCGTCCGAATGGCAGATCTACTGGCGCATCATCCTGCCGCTGACCGCCCCAGCGCTGGCGGTGCTCGCGATCTTTTCCGTCGTCTGGCGCTGGAACGACTTCCTCTGGCCATTGATCGTTTTGTCGCGCAAGGAGGTCTATACGCTGCAGGTTGGTCTCAACACCTATGCCGGCGAACTCAACGTGCAGTGGCATTACATCCTGGCCATGACTGTCGTCACCATGATCCCGGTCGTGCTGGTGTTCATTTTCCTTCAGCGCTTCATCACCACCGGCATTGCCGGCTCCGGTCTGAAATAGAGGCTAGCATGAGCCAGATCACACTCACCGGCGTATCGAGGGCATTCGGCAAGATCGGCGTGCTGCACGACATAAATCTCGATATTCTTGACGGTGAGCTGATCGTCTTCGTCGGCCCCTCCGGCTGCGGCAAGTCCACATTGCTGCGGCTCATCGCCGGGCTTGACCGGCCGACAGGCGGCGCCATCGCGATCGATGGCAAGGATGTGACCACCGTTCCGGCCGCCGACAGGGGATTGGCGATGGTGTTCCAATCCTACGCGCTGTATCCGCACATGAGCGTGCGCCAGAACCTGGCCTTCGGACTGGAGAACGCCCGTATGGCGCGTGCCGAAATCGATGCGCGCATCGCCGAAGCCGCGCGGATGCTGGAAATCGCGCCGTATCTCGACCGGCGCCCCGGCCAGCTCTCCGGCGGCCAGCGCCAGCGCGTCGCGATCGGCCGCGCCATCGTGCGCAATCCAACCGCTTTCCTGCTTGACGAGCCGCTGTCCAATCTCGACGCCGAACTGCGCATCTCGACACGCGCCGAACTGGCCGCGCTGCACGAGCGGCTGTCGGCGACGATGGTCTATGTCACGCACGACCAGATCGAGGCGATGACGCTTGCCGACCGCATCGTCGTGCTGCGCGCCGGCCGCATCGAGCAGATTGGCACGCCGCTCGACCTCTACAATCATCCGGCCAATGTGTTCGTCGCCGGTTTCATCGGTGCACCGCGTATGAACCTCCTGCCGGTAAAGGTGGCACCCGGGCGCACTGGCCGGTCAAGCCTCACGCTGGACGGTTCAGCTGGATTCGAGATCGACGGGACTGTCAGCGCGGCCAATGGCGACGTGACGCTCGGGCTGCGGCCGCATCACATCGGCCTCGCCGACGCCGGCAAGGGAGACATTGCGGCGCGCGTCGCGCTGGTCGAAGCCCTCGGCTCCGAGACAATCGTCCACACCAAGACAAGCGGCGGCCAGACCATGCTCGCGGTTGTCGCCGGACAATGTCCGGTGGCTTCAGGCGATACGGTGGATCTGAAGTTCGATACCAGCCATCTGCATCTTTTCGATAGCACCGGCGTGCGCATCGCTGTGAGTTAGAAGTCGGCTAATCCGTCCAGGATGGCGTTGGACGATGACTGGGCGTCCCGGCATTGCCCTGGATCGCGTTCGTGCGAGAACAATCAAACTGGGCGCTGCAGCGCTAGCGAAGCTCGATTGGCCGGCTTCAGCGCTAAGTTGGTAAGAGGGGCAAAGTCGTGGCGAGGGCTGCTCCATCATCTGCATGCCCCGCCTCTCTCAACGACGCAGGCTGGCGTTGCGGGCATGCTCGCGGATCTCCTCGCGAGAAATGCCAGCGTCCGCCAGTGTGCTGTCTGGGGCCTGCCTCAAGCTCGCAAGCGTCTGGCGATAGGCAAGCCAGCGGGCGAAACGGTGTCGAAGTTTATACAACATGATCGTCTCCTTTGGCGCGCAGAATGCCCGCGCGCTTGGGTTGATCGAAAGCGCAAAGCATCTGCGCGAAGCGCTGCGCGATCGAAAGGATTGCGCTGGCTTCTTCGCCAGCCGAGGCGCTTGTCACTGTCGCTCCAAGCAGGATTGTCCAACGCCTCCAATGCCTGCATACTTGCGCGTGATGCCCGCTTCGCGCTACAGCCACGGTCGCAACGAGTTTTTCATTTCTGCAAAATGGATATCGACTGGGACGATTTGAGGTTGTTTCTCGACGTTGCGCGGCTGGGTGGCTTGAGCGCAGCGACGGGAACCACGCGCCTCAGCGCAGCCACCCTTGGACGACGCGTCACCGCGCTCGAAAAGCAGATCGGCGAACCGCTGTTCGTGCGCCAGCAGACAGGCTACCGGCTGACCCCGGTCGGTGAAGAACTGCTGCGGCGCGCCGAAGACGTCGAGGCAGCAATGCAGTCGCTGACCCGCTGGCGCGAGGGGAACCTGCCCGACCGCATTGTCCGCGTGTCGGCCGGGCCATGGACCTCAGCCTTCGTTTCCGCCCATATCGGCGAGATCTGGACGGTCGATGACGGCATAAGGGTGGAGCTCGTCACCACCACCGACCGAGTCGACATCGGCCGCCGTGCCGCCGACATCGGCATCCGCAGCGAGCGCCCGACCGAGCAGTGGCTGGCCAGCCGTCAGAGCGGCAAGGTCGCCCACGCCATTTATTCCGGACGCCACCTGATCAACGGCATCGCCGCCGGGTTGTTCGTCGGCGTCACCGGCGAAGCGGCAAACATTGCCTCGGCGCGCTGGCTGCGTGCCCATCACGGCGACCGCATCGCCGTGCGCGGCAACAACACCCATTCGGTGCGCGAACTGGTGGCCGCCGGCGCCGGCCTTTCGATCTTTCCGTGCTTCGTCGGTGACAGCGATTCGCGGCTGGTTCGCGTCGCTCAGCCTATCCCCGAACTCGAAACCGACCAATGGATCGTCACCCATCACGAGGAACGTCACTCGCCGCCGGTACGAAAAGTCGCCGACCGGATTACCGCCTTGATGCGGGCGCACCAGCCGCTGTTTCGCGGCGAGACGCCGATCCGGTAAGCCTCAGGCGTCGATCGGCCGCCAGCTGAGCCGCATGCTGGCACTCATGCCGGACTCCTGCGCCGTCAGGCCTAGGCCGTAATACTTCAACAGGGACTCGAACTCGCCATGCCGCTGCGTCCAGCCGCTATTCGCGGCACCGACCATCGAGCCCAGCGGACGCTTAGTTCCATTGCTGACCACCGTCAAAAAGAGCGCTGTTAACCAAATTTTCTAACCCGCCAATGCTTATTCGCGCGACTGAAGGGGTGAGGTGATCGATGTGCGATTCAAACATAAGCGCATTTCCGCTGCATCGGCGGCGGAAATTGGTCGAAGGGATCGCCCTGGTCCTGGAAACCAAGAACGGGGAGGACGCGAACGCCTTCTGGCGCAACACCGCCAAGGCAATTCTCGTTCAACTATCCGAATCAGGAATTGCACCCGGGCTGGCCGAACAGGAAGTCGGAACGCTTCTTCATGCTGTCTTGGATGATATAGCCACCCGCAGTGCGGCGAAACTAGCACAATAGCATCGGCTGGCTCACGACGATGGATTGCCGCGTGGCACCACTGCATCCGTCAAATGCAAGGTTTCTCAATGCGGATGAAAAGATAGCCGCGTTCGTCGAAATCATGCCTCACCGTTGCAGACACCAGCATCAAGGGCTCCGATGAGCCCTGACGCCCCTTACTGCGCAATGGGAAGGGAAATCCTGCGCATGGGCGCGATCACGCCCGGTCTATGTAGCTGCGCCCCCACCATGCGCGCCTATGACACGAAGAAGTCGTCCACTGTGAGGAATGTGCTCGGGTCCAGGGCGGCAAACTTGACAGTCGCCGCTCCTCCTGCCCCGTCCACATCGAACAGCAGATCGCCGGTCTGCTTGTCGTAAATGATGTGGTCATTGTCATCGATGGCGTGCTTGCCGACAACGAAAACCGCAGCGGAAAGCGAGCCGGCCGACAGCCCGACGAATGCGGAGCTGTCCAGCCAGAACACATCGTCGAGCGCATTGAAGTCTTCTAGCCCGTCGTAGTTCGCCGGCCCAAGTGCGTCGAACACGAAGACATCCCTGCCCGCGTCGCCGGCCAGCCAGTCGCGGCCAGCGCCGCCATTGAGGATGTCGTCGCCAGCACCACCTCGCATGTCGTCGGAGCCGGCGCCGCCGTCGAGGACGTCGTCGCCAGTGTCACCGCGGACGCCGTCTGCGCCCTCACCACCGCTGATCTCGTCATCGCCAGCGCCGCCCTTCAGCCAATCGGTGCCCGCGCCTCCAATGATGTCGTCGGCGCCGGCGCCGCCGAACAGCTGGTCGTGGCCGGCACCGCCGTCGAGCGTATCGTTGAACGGGGTGCCGCTGATGCGGTCGCCCCCGCCCAGCGCGGCGATGAGCACGGCATGATCATGGCTTGCGTAGCTCGCGATGTTTTTGGCGTCGGTCAGGGTAATGGATTCGGCCGGCGGAGTGACGGTGATCGTAATCGTCGCCACATTGCTGTTGCCCTGGCCGTCCGTAGCGTAAACCGTAAAGCTGTCGGTGCCGATGAAGCCGGCCTCCGGTGTGTAGTCGAACAGGTTTCCGCTCAGAAAATCCGCATGATAGTGCAGGGTAGTGCCATAATGACCCTGGTGAAACGGGTAGTAGTTACCGTCGAAACTCGTCTCCTGCTCTAGGGTGCCGCTGTCCGGCCCGTCCAAGACGATAAAGTTCAAGAGATCGTAGTCGGCATCTGTCGCGCTGAACTTGACGTCGTCGAGAGATTGCGCCTGCGAAATCGACAATTCCAGGTCGGCAACGGTGGGCGCGTGATTAACGAAGGTGTCGGACTGAAGCACGCCCCCTTTCAAGATGATCTGGTGCTGACCGTATTGGGTGTTTTCGCCGCCGAAATATTCGTTCGCCCCGATCCATGTCACCGTGAGGTCGTCGGGGCTGTCGGCGCTGATCGAGACGATCCGGACCGACTGGAAGGCCGCCTGGTCGGACACGGTGCGGAGAAAATTGCCTTCGTTGTCGAAGACCTGCGTTTCCACAGTTGTCCAGGTTTCGGTCCTGCCCTCGTGGGTGAAACTGGTGATGGTGAAGAAGCCGTCGAAGACATCGACCGAAGCTAGTTCGATCCCACCGAAAGGGAAATCCGGCTTTGCGCCTATCGGTCCGATTACGTCGCCGTCTGTTTCCGTAATGCTGAAAAGGACCGAGTCAGGGGTCGGATTGGGATTCTCGGGTTCGTTCCATACGATGAGTTCACTGCCATTGCTTAAGGTCGGCATCTTCCTTGCCTTTGCGCCTGGACGTGCTGCGGATGGCCCCAATTCCAACAGTAACATGTTACGCGAGACGGATCGGTGACAAACCCAACCGCCCTCCGCCTTCTTCGAATGTGGTTAATTCAGTTTCTCGGGCGCGGAGTGAGCATGCCCAACTGTCTGATTGGATGGAGGAGCGGGGGCTTTCCGCCGACAAAACTCGGGTGGCCTTCACCATTCTCTGGGACTTCGTCCCGCTACACTTTCTCATTGAACGACGGCGACGCTGCGCAAAAACTGCTCGCCTCCCAGCACGATGAAAGACACGACCGTCATCATCAGGCCACGTTGGAAGCGTGCCTGCTTTATGATCCTGACGCGTGACGTTTTCAGCAGTTCGGTGGCCAGAACAGAAGTCCAGTCCGACCTCAAGACTTGGTACATCAGGTCACGGACATCGGCAAAGTAGCTGGGGTCGACATAGTACACCGGTGGGACCTTGAAACCATGAGACGTCTTGCCATTGAATTCGCATCACGCCGCTTGTGGGGACGTGCTGGTGCTGATGTGCATCGCTTACTTTCAGCCGATTACGCGCGCCGAACTGTCGTCCTTCTTCAGGAAGGAGATTTCTCGCGATCTGATCGGCCATCTGCGCGGGGCGAAGCTGATCGCTTCGGGCCCGCGCAGCCCGACGCCAGGCGCGCCATACACCTACGTTACGACAAAAGAATTCCTGCTGGAGTTCGGCCTCGACACGCTGCGGGATTTGCCGGATTTCGAGGCGCTTTGAAGATGCCGGGCTGCTGTCGAAGAAGAAGCTGCTGGCTGGTGACATCATGCCGGGATTTGAAGATATCGACGATAGTGGTGCGAGCATCGCGCTCGACGAATAGATGATCCCCATTTAGGACCGGAGAACCCAGGCGACCTCGCCGCTCGTCAGAATGAGAATCAGGTCGGGCCTCTATGCGAGAGCTTCCCTGTTCCTCCCGACAGAACCGCCGCACGTCGGGATGCGCAATGGCTTGTCAGATCCGCTTTAGCTCGAGCGCATGGCGATGCCTGCGCAGCGGATAAACGCGAGATGTATGTTCGCGCTGCCCGGTAGCCGCGTCCTTGTCAAGGTTGATGATGTTTGTTCTATAGCAAGCTGTCGGTTGTGGTGGTCAGTTCAAAAAATTGATTTGTGCGGCACACCCGCTGCCTAGATGTTACGGACTTCGCATGAAGAGCCGATTACGAGGGGTAACCATGGTTCACACTGCACGCCTCCGCCACGATTCTCTGGCCGCCCCCTCCATGAGAAACGTCCCTGCAAAATGGCTCGCCGCCGCGGCCTTCGCGGCGATCGGCTTGCTCGCGGCCCTGGCCGCACAGGCGCAGGAAGCGCCTCCCGCGCCCGTCGTCACGGTAGCCAAGCCGCTGGTGCGCGATATCGTCGAGGACGATGAGTTCGTCGGCCGTTTCGAAGCCGTCGACCAGGTTTCGCTGCGCTCCCGCGTCGGCGGCTATCTCGACCAGGTCCATTTCCAGGACGGTACGCTGGTCAAGCAGGGCGACCTCCTGTTCACCATCGACCAGCGGCCGTTCAAGGCGGCGCTGAACCAGGCGCAGGCGCAGGTCGACTCGGCCAAGACCCTGGTCGAATTCAGCAAGATGCAGTTCGAGCGCGCCGAGACCCTGTCGCGCGAAGGCAACATACCGGTTTCGACACTGGACGACCGCCGCCGCGAATATCTCGCCGCCCAGGCGCAACTGGACGGCGCGGAGGCGGCACTTGAAAACGCAAGTCTCGATCTCGAATTCACCGAGATCAAGGCGCCGTTTTCCGGCCGGGTCGACCGCCGGCTCATCTCGCCGGGCAATCTGGTGCAGGCCGACCAGACCGTGCTGACCACCATCGTCTCGATCGACCCGATCGACTTCTATTTCGACATCGATGAGCGGACCTACTTCGCTTATGCGCGCGACGCCCGCGAGCGCGGCGGCGTCATGCAGGAGGGCGCCGGCGGCGTCGAAGTTGTCGTCCGTGTCGCCGACCGTGATGTAGCGACGTTCAAGGGCAAGCTCGACTTCGCCGAGAACCGTCTGGACCAAGCTACCGGCACGATGCGGGCCAGGGCGCGCTTCGACAACAAGGACGGCGTGCTGCAGCCGGGCATGTTCGGCCGCATCAACGTGCCCGGCTCGCTGCCGCATCCGGGCGTGCTTCTGCCTGACGAGGCGATCGGCGCCGATCAGAACCGCCGCATCGTCTTCGTTGTCGACGAGGCAGGCCTGATCTCGGCCAAGCCGGTCCGCACCGGCCCGCGCATCGACGGCTATCGCGTTATCCGCGAGGGCCTCACCGGCGAAGAGACCGTGGTAATCAACGGGCTGGTGCGAGTGCGGCCGGGCGTCACCGTCAAGTCCGAGATGACCACGTTGCCGCCCAAGGTTGAAGCCGAAGGGCAGACGCAATGAACTTCGCCCATTTCTTCGTCAACCGCCCGATCTTCGCGGCGGTGCTGTCGATCGTGCTCGTGCTCGTCGGCGGCATCGCCTATACGCAGCTTCCGGTCGCGCAATATCCCGAAATCGCGCCACCGACCATCGTGGTGCGCGCCTCCTATCCGGGCGCCGACGCCGAGACGGTCGCCGCGACCGTGGCGACGCCGATCGAACAGGAAATCAACGGCGTCGAGCACATGCTCTACATGTCGTCCTATTCCTCCGGCGAAGGCTCGATGTCGCTCACCATCACCTTCCGCCCCGGCACCGACCTCGACGCGGCGCAGGTGCTGGTCCAGAACCGCGTCTCGATCGCCGAAGCGCGCCTGCCGGAAGAGGTGCGCCGGCTCGGCATCACCACGGCGAAAAGTTCGCCCGACCTGATGATGGTCATCCATATGCTGTCGCCCGACGACACATATGATCAGCTCTACGTCTCGAATTATGCGCGTTCGCGCGTGCGCGACGTCCTGCTGAGACTGGACGGCGTCGGCGACGTGCAGATCTTCGGCGAGCGCGAATATTCGCTGCGCGTCTGGCTCGACCCGGAAAAGCTGTCCGCCTACGGCATGACCGCAGGCGACGTAGTCCAGGCGCTGCGCGACCAGAACGTCCAGGTGTCGGGCGGCTCGATCGGCGCGCCGCCGATTGGCGACGGCTCGGCCTTCCAGTATACGGTCACCACGCAAGGGCGCTTCGAAGACGCGCGCGAATTCCGCTACATCATAGTCAAGTCGACCGAGGACGGCCGCTTGATCTCCCTGCAGGATGTGGCGCGCATAGAGCTCGGCGCCAGGGACTACATCACCAATTCCTATCTCAACAACAAGGCGGCGGTGGCGCTCGGCATCTTCCAGCGGCCGGGCACCAATGCCTTGGCCTCGGCGGAAGAAATCCAGAAGACCATCGCGGAGCTTTCGGAGGATTTCCCGGAGGGGCTGGCCTACGAGATCATCTACAATCCGACCGAGTTCATCGCCGAATCTATCAACGAGGTCTATGTCACCATCGCCGAGGCGATCCTGCTGGTGGTGATCGTCATCGTCGTGTTCCTGCAGTCATGGCGCATGGCCATCGTGCCGATCGTGGCGATACCGGTCTCGCTGATCGGCACACTTGCCGTGCTGCTCGCCTTCGGCTTCTCGCTCAACATGCTCACTCTGTTCGGGCTGGTGCTGGCGGTCGGCATCGTTGTCGACGACGCCATCGTGGTTGTGGAAAATATCGAGCGGAACATCCGGCTGGGGCTCGCTCCGCGCGCCGCTGCGCACAAGACCATGGATGAAGTGGGAAACGCGGTCCTCGCGATCTCGGTGGTGCTGATCTCCGTCTTCGTTCCTGCGGCTTTCATTCCCGGGATTTCCGGCCAGTTTTACCTGCAGTTCGCCATCACCATCGCGGTCTCCACCGCGATCTCCGCATTCAACTCGCTGACGCTTTCGCCGGCTCTCGCTGGCGTGCTTTTCAAGCCGCACATCGAGCAACATTCGAACTTCTTTCTGGCAAGGTTCGGCCGCGCTCTGGCAAACGGGTTCAACAATGGGTTCGACAGGATGGCGGACGGCTATGCGTGGCTGGTGCACAGACTGGTCGGCACGACTCTGGCGCTTGCCGCCATGCTGCTCGTCTTCGCAGGCCTGCTCTACGCGACCTATCACATGCTGCAGACGGTGCCGCGCGGCTTCATCCCGAACATGGACCAGGGTTATGCGATCGTCGTCGTGCAATTGCCGGATGGCTCTTCGCTCGCCCGAACGGACGCAGTTATCCAGAAGGCGTCGGATATCATCCGCGAGACGCCGGGGGTCGCCAACGCCGTCGCCTTCGCAGGATTCAACGGTGCGACATTCACCAACGCCAGCAATTCCGGCGTGATCTTCGCGCCATTCAAGAGCTTCGAGGAACGGCTCGAGAGCGGCGATACTTCCGACAAGATCATCGGCACGCTGTTTGGCAGCCTGCAAAGCATCCAGGAGGCCTTCATCATCGCGCTGCCGCCGCCGCCAGTGCGGGGCATCGGCAACTCCGGCGGCTTCAAGATGATGCTCCAGGAGCGCAACAGCGCCGACATGCGGCCGATTCTGGCGCTGGCCAACGAAATCGCCGGCAAGGCCAACCAGACGCCCGGGTTGATGGGCGTCTTCACCACCTTCTCGGCCTCCAGCCCGCAATTCTTCCTGGCGATCGACCGCGACAAGGCGCGCATGCTGAACGTGCCGATCCCCAACATCTTCGAGACGCTGTCGATCAATCTGGGCACCGCCTATGTCAACGATTTCAATGCCTTCGGTCGCGTCTACCAGGTGCGGGCGCAAGCCGACCAGGCTTTCCGCATCGATCGCGACGACATATTGAAGCTGAAGGTGCGCTCGGCGGCCGGCGACCTGGTGCCGCTCGGCACACTGATCGAGATCCGCGACGTCACCGGTCCCTCGCTCGTGCAACGCTACAACATGTACGTCTCCGTGCCGCTTCAGGGCAATGCAGCGCCGGGTGTCGCCACGGGCACCGCGCTCGACCTGATGGAGGGGATCGCAGCCGAATCGCTGCCGCAGGGCACTTCCTTCGAATGGACTGAACTCGCCTTCCAGGAGCGGCAGACCGGCAACACGGCGGTCTTCATCTTCGGCCTGTCGGTTCTGTTCGTCTTTCTGGCGCTCGCCGCGCTATACGAAAGCTGGATTACCCCCTTCGCCATCGTGCTTATCGTCCCGCTCAGCGTGCTGGCCGCCCTCTTGGGCGTCGCCTTCCGCGGTCTCGACAACAACATCCTCGTGCAGATCGGGCTGATCGTGCTCATCGGCCTGGCGGCGAAGAACGCGATCCTGATCGTCGAGTTCGCGCGCCAAGGTGAGGAGCGCGGCCTTGACGCCGTCGAGACGGCTGTCGAGGCCTGCCGGCTGCGGCTGCGGCCGATCCTGATGACGGCATTCGCCTTCATCCTGGGCGTGGTGCCGCTAGTGATCGCCAGCGGGCCTGGCGCGGAAATGCGCCAATCGCTCGGCACGGCCGTGTTCTCCGGCATGCTGGGCGTGACGTTGTTCGGCCTCTTCCTGACGCCGGTCTTCTACGTTGCTCTGCGCAGGACATTCCGGCGCAGGCGGCCTGAAGCCGGCCCGACCCTAGCTTCCGAGAGCGGCGCAGCCGAGTAGACGCCGAGCCGATGAGGCGCCGGGTTCAGGCTGGAGCCGGACCGACGGGTTCCTGGATCTCGCGGAGGGATGGATCGGCGATCCATCCCTCGAGCGGATCGAGATGTTCCGGCGCGCCGTATCGCTCGCTTCGCATAATGACGCCGTCCTTCCATTGGACCGCAACAGACCTTTGCAGTGACCGCTTCGCGGATCCTGTTCCTGTTGAAGGCG
>NZ_JBVVQY010000006.1:198730-317093 GCF_055811615.1 Mesorhizobium sp. WSM4807 | reverse complement strand
GGGTGGCTTGGTGGGGCCCCTATGAGGTGCGCCCGACCGACCCCCTTGCCGATTGTGTTTGCAGCTTCGCGGCGTTTGGCGACCACGTTGCCCATTGCGACCGCCGAACCCGGCTGACGCGAGGTTTGGAGCTCCAATGCGTCGCTTCAACCAGCGGCGTCAGAGTCCCCGTGTTCCGGTACGGTGAACAGGCTCACAGGGTCAGGGATGCCGCGGATGGGGAAGTCGCCCAGTTCCTCGACGGGCTCTTCGATCAATTCAGCAACCCTGTCGGACAGGAGCAAGCGCCGCCCGGTCGTTTTCGATAGCGGTTCGATCCGCGCCGCCAGATTGACAGTGCGCCCAATGGCGGTGAAGTCGAGCCGATCCCTGGATCCGATATTGCCGAAGAATACGGGACCGCGATGCAGCGCAATTCCCATGCTGAGCGGCCGCCAGGAAAGGTCGCGCGACGGCTCGCCGGACTGAGCCTCGTTCAGGCTGTCCACCGCAACCAAACCGTTCCGAGCGGCGGCGAGTGCCGCAGCGGCGGCGGCCGGCGCCGACTGCGTGCCGAAAATGGGAAAGGCCGCCAGCATGCCGTCACCGACAAATTTCAGGACCTCACCGCCTTGTTCATGCACCGCATCCACGAGACCTTCGAAAAAGGCGTTCAGCAGCCGGATCATATCGGCGCTATCGATGCGATCCGAGAGGCTGGTGAAGTTGCGCATGTCGGATACCCAGATGACCGCCTCGATGGTCTCGCCAAATCCGCGCCTTATGTCACCGGCGAGGACCCGCTTGCCAATGCGTCGGCCGAGATACGCATCGAGCACGTGCTCCGCGATCTTGCCACGCGAGACGATCTCGACATTGAGCGCCAGAGCCTGGCCCAACGCCTCGACGGCTTCGATGGTGGCGCGGGAAAAGCCCCCTGCTTGCCGTGTGGCAAGCGTCATCAGCGTAAACTGGCGGTCGTCCCGCTTCAGCGCGAAGCCCCAATAGTCCGTGTATCCAGCCTCCGCGAGGGTCTGCATGATCGGGTATGTCGACTGCGCCACTGAATCCTGGGGGTTCACCCGAATTGACCGGCCCTCCTCGATGATCGGCCTGAGGGGGCTGGTCAGGTAGTCGGTTGTTTCGCGGACATGCGCGTTGACTTCCACCTCATCACAGACACCGAGATCTCCGCGCCAGTGCGCCGTGATGCCCACAAGCTGCGGATGCAGCGTCGACATGTTGAGCGTTGCCCGCTCGATCGGCTGGCCTGCCGCGACCAGTCGGACGATGACGCCGTCCAGCAGCTCTGCCGGTCCGGCGGATGCTGCCGTCCCCGACATCAGCCAGTCGAGCGCCGTGCCATCATCTGTCGTGACTAGCGAAATGGGTCGGCGCCGGACCAACTGGAGATCAGGCGGATATTCCAACCCCACCGGACCAGTCGACAGCGATGCTTCAGCGAGTTCGGATCGTTGAGCCGGCATCATTCCTCGCGGCGTCATTCAAACGACAGATAGGCGAGGGGCAATCGCCAAGCTCCTATTATCGGCCTTTGACCCCATCACTGTCTACAAAACGATCTTGCCGGCTTCTGCTTCTCCCTACGTTCCGTTCGTAGACTTCCGTGATCGGGAGCATGAGGTAGCAACATGTCCAAGCTGAAAATCGCGGTCATCATTGGTTTCACGCGCGATTCCCGTTTCAGGCCGGCGCCCGCACAGTGGATCTTCGAACTGGCCCGGAAGCGCGAAGAACTCGATTTGGAACTTCTCGACCTGAAGGCGATAGGTTAGCGGAAAGGTGACTGCAAAGCGCTGTGCCAGCAGGTGGATCTGGTCACTCCGCCGAAGCAGGCGCCAGCAATGTCTGGCGCGACCTGCTCGCGCAGATGAGCTAAGGGCAACTTTCGCTCTCTACGGTCATTCAATTGCGAGCGTCGCATGACGCGATCTGACCCCAAGCCGACCTTCATCAACCCGTTTTGCTACCCGATAGCCGACATTCGCGGCAACCAGCACTGATGACCCATTGGCGACCTTCATTGTCCCTTTTTCGAATGGCAGCAATGCGCCGCTCCCGGTCGTTGGAGCAAACCATTGCTGCATTCCAAAGCGGACACCTCGTGAACAAGCGCTATGGCAAGTTTACGCCTCATAAAATACGCCGATACCGCACGTACAGCGAACTGAGCGTTTACGCGCAGGCCGCTCTGAGCGCACTGTAGTGTTAACGATTCCGAAACCATACCGTTGGACAAGATTTATCTAATATTGATGATCGAAATCTATTCATGTAGCTTAATTTCTGCATATTTTTCATTTTTGACGTTGTTACTATTCAACGCCATATGCGCCTTCGTAATCACTATGGAAACTTGGCGGCATCACATGCCGTTGGAGCCAGTCATATGACCATCGGCCACGCATACGCGTGCCCCGAAGTCTTGGGGCTATTGTTGACCTCCAAGTGCAACATTTCGTGCAGGCACTGCTGCAACGATTCTCATCCCGCCAATTCGGAATCGGCTCCGCTCGAGCGGATCGCCCGGCTGATCGACGAAGCTTCGGAGATTCCGTCGATCAGAGAGGTCGGAATAAGCGGCGGTGAACCGTTTCTCTACCTCAGGCTTCTAAAAGAGGCCATCTCCTACGCCCGCACCTGCGGATATACGTCCTCCGTAACCACCAACGGATTTTGGGGCAGCTCCCCAGCAGCGGGCCGGCAACTGGAGGAGCTGAAGGATGCAGGGCTCGGCGCCGTCAACATCAGCACCAGCCCGTTCCATCAGGAATTCCTGTCGCTGAGCAAGATTCTCGGCGCGGCAAAGACAGCTCTGAGTGTCGGGCTGAAGGTGACCGTCAATGTCGTCTCGACGTCTGCTACGGAGATTGACGACGTCCGTGGTGCATTCGATGAGTTGGGAGACAAAGTGCGGTTTGTCGTCATGCCCTGCTTGCCGGCTGGCCGCGCGTTGACGGGGGTGGAACAACAAGAATTCCCCACGGATTTCACTTGGCCGCTCGGCAACTGCCGGGAACATTTCAAAAAGCTTGCGGTCGACCTTTCCGGCGATGTCTATCCATGCTGTTCACCCGGGGGCTTTACCGAGCCTCTGCGGATGGGAAGCGGGCATCGCTCCACGCTTGGCGAGATCGTGAAGGCATCCGACCAGAACAAGCTTCTTGCTGTCCTGGAATCCGTCGGGCCGGGATTTTTCCTGCCTTTCCTGCGTCAGCAAGACAATGACGGCGAAATTCCGAAACGTTTCAGCGACCAGTGTCATCTGTGCCATTTCATGCTGTCTTCGCCGAAATACGCCGAGAAGGTGGCCGAGTGGGCCGAAATGCTGGTGAGCGATCTGGCCGCGCTTCCCGAAAGCGAGCGGCCGGCCGACAATTCGAGACTGGCAGGCTTGAAGGAATTCGGGGCGCAATCGGTGCTGCCCACGTAGTGCAGTACCGGTCAATATCCGAGGAGGGAACGATGTCGGATACACGATCACATGGAATGCTGTCGCAGCTGGGCCTATCGGCAACTGACCGCGAGAAAGTGGTCGAGGTCACCAGCGACCTGATCGCAATCCACGTCTACCGCGAACTGCAAATCCGCAACGATCTGGCGAAAGTGGCGGGATGCTCGATTATCGGCAACTGCTCCAACGGAAGCTGCGACATCATCGGCAATTGTTCGTCGTCTTCCAAGGACATGCTGTGACGGAGGACAATTGGATGAGCGACACACGCGCACTGGTCGCGGAGAGCCTTTCGACCATCGAGATTGGCCGCCCTGGCGACGACAAGCTCGTCGACGTCCTGACGCAAATCATCGATGAGGAGGTCGCGCTGATCGTGCGCGAAAATCTTGACGATCGAAAACCGGCGACACCCGCGAAGAGAGAACCGCCAAGCCGACCGTCCGCCGGCGCTGCTCAGCGCGCGGGCTCGAAACCAGGTGGCCGAAAATCGGGAAGTTGAAGTCAATTTCGCACGCAACAACCAAGGGAGGGCTTCACACGAGACATCTTGGATTAACGCTGAAACTTATCTCGTAATTTGGGAGACGTAATATGGCTGACAGAACATTGAGCCTTGCAACTCTGAAACTGAGCGTCGAACAGCGCGAGCAGGTCGCCGAAATCGCTGGCGATCTGATTGCGGTTCAAGTGTATCGCGAGTTGCAGCGGGCGGGCGACCGCGCCGCCGATTCCGGCTGCAACATTATCGGGAACTGTTCAAGTTCCTCCAAGAGCGCGCTGCTCGAAACGATCGCAAGATAGGGTGCGTCAGGCGTGTGAAGGCATCCCTTCGATCGGGATGCCTTCCATTCCGACCCCGATGAGCCCTCACGCGATCGCCCCGGTCGTTGCTTGACCCCTATCCGGGAGCGGCACGTCAGGGTTTGCTCAAAAACCGGCCATCCAGTTCACGGTGACCTATGAACAAGCCTTCATCCATCCCGTCTTTTCCTCGCCTCCAATATGGCGTCGAGATCGTTCCCGTCGAGGAAGGAAAAGTCCTCCTGCGCTCGTTCACGGGAAGTGTAATGCTCTCTGGTGATTTCGTTTCGGTCGTCCTTCCGTCGCTTCTTCCGCTGCTCGACGGAAGGCATGGGATTGAGGACCTGGCGGCCGAATTCGACGAGACATTGCGGCCGGAGATCGAAGACTTCCTGACACTGATCGAACACAAGGGTTTCCTGGCGGCCCAGCACGGACGAGAAGATGACGCGGTCATGCTGTCTGGCAAGGACGGCGCGTACTGGTCGCTATACGGCGCGAGCGCCGGTGAGGCGGCAAGACGACTGGCGCAATCGACCGTGGTGGTTGCGGGACTTGGGGACGTCGGTAAAATCGTTGCCACCATACTCGCCGCCTCCGGCGTCGGCACACTCGTTCTTATCGAGGGCGCCACGCCTTCGGCCCAATCGAGCGGCCGCAAAGAGGCCAAAGCGTCGGAGGCAGAGAAGACCGGACTGTCGCTGCGCAAGCAATACGCATCCCGCGTCGTGACGATACCGACGACCATCGACGACGCCGCCGGCTGGGAAGAGACGGTTGCGGCTGCAAGCGTTGTCGCGGTCTTGAGCGATACCATGTCGATGAGCGGCTACGACCGAGCGAACGAAGCATGTATCAAACATGGCGTGCCTTGGGTTTCGGCAAGGATCGATCGCCAACGCGCCATCATCGGCCCGTTCGTCATTCCAAACCAGACAGCGTGTTTCGCTTGCTTCGAGGCGCGCAGTCGGGCCAACGCGGATCATCCAGAAGATCACGAGGCACTCTACCGTCACTGGAAGGACCTGAACGGCAGACGCGATATGTGGCCGTCCCTTCTTCCTTTCGCGGGTATCGTGGGGAATTTCGTCGCGTTGGACTTGCTACGCGTCCTTGCGGGCGAGCATCTCTCGGCAGCGGCGGGGCGCATCGTCAACATCGACCTTCCGACGATGGAACGGAGCGTCCATGAGGTGCTAAAGCTCCCGAGATGCCCGGCATGCTCGCGGCTAAGGGACCGCAGACCAACCAAGATATGGGACATCATTCCCGCCGAAACGCGGTCGGTCGGCTGAGCACGACAGCATCCGGAGAACGTGCGAATGCAGCTTCACCACCACTTGCAATCGCCGATCGAAGACACCCTGCGCAAGGCGCTCAGGCTGGTCGACGATGAGACAGGGATCGTCAAGATCCTGCATGAGGCGCCATGCGCGCCCGACTCGCCAAGGATATTCGGTTGCGGAGCTCTGTCCAGCGACTACAGCCGTTTCGGATTTCCCTCCGGAAGCCCGATCAGCGGCTCCACGTCACTCGTGCGCGACCAGGCGCTTGTCGGGGCGATCGGCGAGGCTGTCGAACGGTATTCCGCCGCCTATGTTCCCTACGACGAGATCATTTATCGCCCCATCAGCGTCGTGTCGGCTACCGCGGTTTCGCCCTGGTCGCTCTCGCTGTATGACGAGGTCCAGTTGGCACGGCCCGGCTTCGGCTATAGAGCCCTGCGGCCTGATGACACGATCGGCTGGGTCATCGGCTTCTCGCTCACGCGCAAACAGCCGATCCTCGTTCCGGCATTCGCGGTCTATCAACCCTATATAGGTCGCACTGGAGAAGCGCCGGTGGTGCAACAGATCACGACGGGTCTGGCCTGCGGCAATACGGCGGAGGAAGCGATCCTTTCGGCCATCTGCGAGGTCGTGGAACGCGACGCCGCGATGCTCATGTGGCTTCAAAGCCGTCGTCCGCCGAAGGCCGTCATCGACTTGCGCACCCCCAAGGTGGTACAGGAGACCCTTGCCCGCTTCGGACCGATCGAAGGCAACGTCACCTTGCTCGACGTCACGACTGATCTTGCCATTCCAACCTATGTTGCCGTCTCCGATGTATCCATGGCCGGAAAGCGCGGCGCGACGTTTTCCTCATGCGCCAATCTGGTCGCCAGCCGCGCGGCCGTTGGTGCGCTCACCGAACTGGCACAATGCCTGTTGTGGGTGAACAGCCTTATCGACAAGCGGGCGCACCTGCCCAACCCCTCGCTTGAGGACATTGCGCAGATCGAGGAGCACGTTCTATGGCCCCTCTTGCCGGAAAACCGCCAGGCCTTCGAATTCGTCCTTTCCTCTTCTTGTGAGACAGGGATACCGCAAGACCCGGACGGGCCTGCCGACATACTCGATTCGATTACGCATTGTGTCGAACGCATCGCGCGCGCCGGGCTGGAAGTCATTGCAGTCGATGTGACCTCCCCGGATATCAGGGAGTGCGGGCTGCATGTATTCCGCGCGATCATTCCAGGTGCGCAGCCGCTCTACTTTGGCAGCGGCCTGCACAGGATCAGTGTTCGCGCCACCAGCGCCGAATATGTCGATCGTGCGAGCGAGCGGATCAACCTCCACCCGCATCCTTTCCCCTAGTCGATCTCGCAAAGGTCACCCATGCCCAATCCTCATGGAACTGACATATCCAAAATCCGAGGCCGGCTTCTAGGCGAACGCAATCTGTTCTCCGTCTCGGAGCTGTTTCATGAGAACAGCAGGATCAGCCGATCCGCGCCGCGGATTGCGCAGAGCCCGCAATCTGCTCTCGTCGCTCCGTCGGGATTCAAGCGATACATCTATGCTCCCCGCGTTGCCTTGCCCGATCCAAGCGCGGCTGAGGCGGATAGCATCTGGGATATCATGACGTCGCGCCGATCGGGGCGCAGCTACTCGGGTCAGGAGATTGATCTCCAGTGCATATCGGACCTGGCGTTTTACGCGCTGGGCACGCCGGACAAGGGACACAGACGCTGCGTGCCGTCAGGCGGCGGGCTCTATCCACTCGAACTCTATGTGATGGCCGCTCGTGTGGAGCAGTTGCCAGCCGGTCTTTATCACTACGATCCGCGCTCGCATGCCCTGTGCGAACTTGGCCGAGCGGACGGCCTTGCATCGGTAAAGAAGGCGGTGTTCATTCCCGATGCAGTCGACAACGCTGCGGCCGTCTTCATCCTGACGGCGGTATTCGGCCGCTCGAAGATCAAATACGGTGAGCGGGCGTATCGTTTTTCGTTGTTGGAAGCGGGTCACGTCATGCAGAACATCTGCCTTGCGGCGACCGCGCTTCGCCTTGGCGTATGTCCCGTGGGTGGTTTCGTCGACGACGAGCTGAACGATCTGCTTGACGTTGACGGCGTTGAGGAAGCGGTACTCTACGCGGCGCTCATCGGCTCGCTCGACAAAGTCGACGGCTAAACATCGCCATCTAGGAAAGCGGCCTTAGCCACTCTCCGCCGATCTCGACTGTGAGGCTTGACCCCAGCAGATCATCACCCAACGGCTCGTGTGAGCCACCGAGATGACAGGCCAGGAATTGTTCTACGACGGCCATCAGAGCGATACGATTGCGCTGGCCTACCAGGAAATGGCCTTCATCGGGAAACGTGACCAAGGTCACCGGTACGTTCCTTCGCAGCAGGGCATGCGCGATGTTCCTTGACTCGGCAGGATTGACGCGAACGTCGCGCAGTCCTTGCGCAATCAACATCGGACGGATCATTTGCTCGACATGAACAAGCGGCGAGCGTTCCTGGAGCCATTTTCGTCCTTGCGTGGTCGCGGGGTCCGCCAGCCGGCGTTGGATCATGGCGAACCAGCTGTGCCAGTAAGGCGGTATTCGCTCGATGAAGGACAGAAGATCCGAAGGGCCGCAGATATCGATGAAGCAATTATAGAGATCGGGACTCCTCGCCGCGGCCATCAGGGCGGCGTAGCCGCCATAGCTAGCTCCAAAGAACCCGACCCGGTCGGGATCGGCAATGCCCTCCTTCACCGCCCATGCGACGCCGTCGTCCAGATCATCCTGCATGCGGCCGCCCCACTCGCGATCAGCCGCATTGGTGAAGGCTTTGCCGAAGCCGGTCGACCCGCGGAAATTGACGCTCAGTACGGCATAGCCGCGGCTCGCCAGCCATTGATGCAAGGGCGAGAAACCCCAGTCGTCTCGGTCGTAAGGCCCGCCGTGAACGACGATAACCAGCGGCGAGCGGCGCGCGCGACCGGCCGGAACGGTGACATAGGCGGGCAGCGTCAGACCATCTCTCGAGCGTATCGCAACGGGCAACATCGCCCTCAGCGGCATGCCTTCAAGATCGTCCCGCTCGGGGAAGAGTTGAAGCGTGCGCCGCTTGCCGCGATCGAACACGCGCAACTGTGCGGGAGCGTCGCTCGCTTCGAGGCGGATCACCATGCGCCGTCTCCCGGCGCTGACGCCCACGATCACCAGATCGAGACCGGCAGCGTCCTCGAGCTGCCGCGCGAGGTCGGCGCTGAATGTCGCATCGATAGAGTGCCAGCGGCGTCTTGCGGCCAGCGCGGCCGCGGCAAGAGGCCAGCCCGTATCGGGATCGTAGACGACTTCCGCGATATCGGCCTCGCTGTCGGCAGCCAGAACCGTCGATACCGCGGTTCGTGCATCAATCGCGACGAGGGCAGTGCGATCGCGGCCGCGCGAATCGAGCAAGAACACCACCTCACCGTCGGCACTCAAGCCATCTATATGCGTGGCCAGGGAATCCTCTGGAGGTATTTCAAGAAAGGGAACCCATTCCCCATCCCCTTGTCGCTTGAGGACTTCGATCGACCCGTCCTGCCGCACCCGCTCGCCGAAGCACACAGCGAGGCCGGCGTCGGCATGCAGCCGGCTGAAGCCCGGATTCTCGAACACTGTCATCCGCCGACCGGTCGTTGCGTTGACCCGAACGAGGTCAAAGCTTTGCCGGTTCCTGTCGTTGACACTGAACAGGATGTCGGAAGGAATACGTGGCGAGGTGCGATTGAAAAGCGTTCGCGTACCGCCACCAGGCGTCAGCGCGATCTCCGCTCCCGTGTCCACGTCGATGCTGAATGCCTGATAGTTCTCATCACCGGCAGAATCGCGAAAGACGACGACATGCCGTCCGTCCGCCGCCCAAAACAGCGCCGGCGAAACGGGGCGGACAGGTCCGCCCGTCAGGCGCCTGGCGGATGCCGTATCAAGCGCCTCCGCCACCATCACGCTCAACATCCCTCCTTCATTCTGGAGCCAAGCGATCCGGGTGCCGTCGTCGCTCAGTCGCAGATGCGATCGGAGTGGATCGGCAAACACGACCTTTCGCGCCAGCAAAGCGGGAGCAATTTCGCCTTTGTTGGCCACGCTACGCGGTTGCCGCCATGGCCGGTACCGGATCGGCCTTAGGCGCCCTGTGCCCGATCTGGGTCCCCGGATGACTGGGTACGATCAGGCCCGCTTCCGACAGCAGCGACAGGATCGTCCAAACAGGCGCCATGTCCGGAAGGGGAACCGCGAGATTCGCGAGCGCCTCCGCGACAGTGAAATAGCCATTGAGGCGGTGTAGCAAAGGTGCGGTGAAACCGGTGTCGATCATGAAATGGCGTGGCCGGCTGTCGTTGAAGAACAGGAGTGCGTGGCGCCGCTCTGCGACCGAATCCAGGAGCGCCGGGTCGGGCAGCCGGTCGCAGTCCATGGCAAGCTGGCCGACGGCGAAGCGGAATTCCATTTCTGTCACGCCCTCCCGCCGATAGAGCGGCGTCTGCGTCAGCCATTGGTCCGCTTCGACATGCCAGCCCCGGACTGGGGACAGAACGGTGCCGCCCCGCTTCCATTTCAGAGCCGCGAGGATGCCTTCGAAGCTGGCAAGTTCAACCAGGATCTCGGCCTTGCGTTTGTCTGGGCACAGCGCCCTGATGGTGTCGGGCAGACTTGAAAGATAGGCCTGCATCACGCCCTCGTATTGATGGCTTTCACCATACATGAGGTCGTGGTTTTTGAAGACAAGGGCACCCAGCGCACGGCAAAGATCGACGGGACGCTCGAACCAGCCCTTCGAGAGCAGCGTGGCCGTGTGGGGGAAGCTGTTGAAGAAATCGGTCCCGTGGCCGATCAGCCGCGCCGCGATCATATCGTTGAGGGGGAAATCGGCGCTCTCGAAGATCGCGCGCGGCGGCAAGGGCGAGTGCGCCGTTTTGCCATCGCCTGCCCGCCGCGCCCAGTCGGTGTCGGGCAGAATGGAGGCTTGGTAGAGATTGACCCGCATGTGCTTGCCCAGCAGGTAGTCCACAGAATCCTCGAACGATTTCAGATTGTCGCCCGGTATGCCGATGATGAGGTCCGCCGCGCCCGTCGTCGGAACCTTCTTTTTCTGGATCGCCGCCAGGTGGCGCTCGAAGCTGTCGGTCTTCCAACGTCCGCGCCCAAGCTTTTCGAGCACATCCGGATTGGTGCTCTGGAGGTCGATCTCCACATGGACGTCCGCTTCGCGGTAGAGGTCGAACAGCCGGTCGTCGAAAAAATCCTGATTGTGATAGACGTTGAATTTGGTCGAGGCTCCGAGCCGCTTTTTCTCCTGAACGATGTATTCGAGCAGTTCGATCGCGCCTTGCTTCTTGTATCCGAACATGGCGTCAATGATGAAAATGGCGCCGACATTGTGTGAGAGAAGCCAAGTGAGTTCGCGGTGCAGGCGATCCATTGGAAAGGCAAAGCGCGTGTTTGATCCGTTGCCCCATTGGCAGTAGGCGCACTTCATGTAGCAGCCGCGATAGGTCTCCAGCAGAACCCTGGGGTAGCGCGCCAGCGAGGCCCCCGACCGGTCAAACAGCTCGATTGGAACGGCGCCCGCCAGGAAGGGCGATTCAAGCTCGTCCAGTGCCCGGATGGGCGCGCTTGGTTTTTCGTGTACGACGAGGCCGTCGCCGAGAAAACTCGTGCCCGGGATACCGCGCGGAGTGTCTTGCTCCGCAGTTCGCAAGACAACTTCGCCGAGGGTCCGTTCACCCTCACCCCGCACCACCACGTCCACGTCACGGGAGGCAAGCCAGGGTTCCGCCGCCTCGGGCGTCGCCAATTCAGGCCCGCCGGCGACGATCTTGATCGTCGGGAACAGCCTTCGGGTGATCGTGGCAAGCTCGCGGTAGGCGAGGTTGTTCCACAGATAGATCGAGAAGCAGACGATGTCGGGCTTCACGGCGTCGATTTTCGCCAGGTAGCGCCAGATTTCCGAGTTTTTGCGCTCGTAGTGGGAAAGGCACGCCCAATCGAGGTCGATCATTTCCACCTGACAGGCGGCGAGTTGGCTGTTACGCCGCAATTCGGCGGCAAGGCCATAGGTCGCAAGCGGGAATTCTATGGAGATCGACGTCAGGAGTATTTTCATCCGCATGAGCCGCGAGCAGTGACAACTTCATTTCAAGGACAAATGCACCGGTCGAGCTTCGCCAGGTCCGGCCCGACCAAATTTTTACTTGTCATGCCGACGCAGTAACGCGCTCACTCACCGTGAGCGTTCCGAGTCGGTGGACGAATTGATCTCAACATCTCTACTTAATCTTGGAGAATAATTTTACCGCAGATGCATTCGATAGTCAAAGAATTTCAAATCCTATCTATAGAATATGTAAAAACGAAGGCGATTTTATCTCAATTTTTTCTCAAGTTCTCTAATATATCATTCAGACGGCGGCTGTGATGCAGCGCAAGCGGCGCTTGACTACCGACTTGGGACGGTTCGCCGCGTTCCATAAGAGAATCTTTGGCGAAGTCCCTTCTGCAACACGCTACAAAGCGATGGGACAGCTAAGCCGCTCGCGAGCCATTTTCATCCCGGCAAAGTCCGCTCCTAGCCATACACTTCGAATGTCCGCTTCCGACATTCCCGAGCTTCGAAGCTGTCTGTCCGCTTGCGGCCCAACATAGGTCGTTCCATAACAGCGGCTTGAAGGACCGCTCCTGGCGCGACCGAGCCGGCCGGCGCATGGGCTCGGATAATACCGCGATGGAGCGTTCTACGTCTCAATCGGGTGGAAAGTTCACGTTGCTGCTCTTGATCTGAACGCGCAGGAAGCGCCATCAGCGGAAGTCCAGGTGACCCGTGGCACTTCGCCGCTAGGTATCGAGATCTTGAGCCGTCATGGCAAGCCTGCCTTGCGCAGTCCATCGAGGACATGGGCGATGTCTTCGGGCCGCTTCCAAGGGCAATTGTATTTGAATTCCCACCTCAGGTAATCGGACACGTCGGCGGCTGGGTCGCCGACCCAGCTTCCCCGTAACTCCTCGACATATTGCATAGCGTGTCGGCGCGCTTGTTCGATTCGGCCGGCATGCGCGTACGCGGCGGAAACAATCTCGCGATTCTCGGGGACCTCAGGTAGCTGGTCGAATAGTGCGATTGCCTCAACATTGTGATGCGCGAAGAAATGGGCCACCGCCAAATCGAACAGATCGGCGTCGGAATGGCCTGGATTGCGGTGGATCACGGCCTCAGCCAGCGCAATGGCCCGCTCCGCCTGACCGAAAATGGACAGAGCCGTCACGTAACTCATCGCGATGTCGACGTTGTGAGGATTGAGGGCGTAGGCACGCGCGATGAGGTGTTCGCCTTCTACAAAGCTGCCGCTGTCCAACAGAACATAGCCGAGGGCAAGGAGCGAATCCGCGTCCGAACCATCGAGTGACACTCCCTTTTGGGCATACCTTTGCGCGGATGCCATCGCCCTTGCTCGAGCGTCGAAATCTCCTCGGGTGTTGACGGCTAAGAGGGTGTAACTAGCGCCTAACTTGCCATAGGCGCGCGCATACTGCGGATCCGTTTCTATTGCTTTCTGGAAAAATTCAATGGCGCGATTCACATTTTCGCGGGTTCGAGGCAGTCCGTAGCACTCCATCCCCATCAGGAAGCAGTCATATGCCTGCCAGCTTGAGGTCGGCTGCCTTTTGGCGCGCATCGTAGTGGCACTTATGATGTGTCCTAACAAAGTCGCCACGATCATTCCGATTATCTCGTCCTGGACGTCGAAGATGCCCTGAATGTCGCGGTCGTAGCGTTCTGCCCAGACGTGGGTGCCGGTTGCAGTATCGATGAGCTGAGCGGTAATGCGGACGCGGCTCCCCAGCTTGCGCACGCTACCTTCAAGCAGGTATTGCACCCCCAACTCGCGACCGATCTGCCGCAGATTCACTGCCTTGTCGCGGTAGACAAATGAGGAGTTCCGCCCGGTGACCGATAGTTCGCGGAATCGGGAGAGTTCAATGATGATGTCATCGGTGATTCCGTCGGCGAAGTACGCTTGCTCGGGGTCACCACTCATGTTGACGAACGGCAGCACGGCGATGGACGGTTTGTCCGCTGCTGCTCTGGGCGTGGTAACAGGCACGCGTCCCGTGCCAGCGACCCGGTAGACGCGCATCGGCTCGGCAATATTCTTCAATGTTTGAGTGCCCAGGTCCTCAAAGCCTGCCTTGACCTTGTTCCTGACGTAGTCGAAGACAGTCCCAGAGACTAGGACGCTCCCCGGTTCGGCGATCCCCTCGAGACGAGCCGCGATGTTAATGCCGTCACCGTAGAGGTCGCTGCCCTCGACTATGATGTCACCCAGGTTGACGCCGATGCGCAACGCGATACGCCGAGCCTCCGGCAGATCGCTGTTCGCGCTGGCCATGTCATGCTGAAGATCGACCGCGCATTGCACGGCATTGACCGCGCTGCCGAATTCGACAAGGACACCGTCGCCGGTGAACTTGAAGATGCGGCCATGATACCGGGCAACGAGGGGCTCCAACACCTCCCTCCGCCGTGCCTTTAGCGTTGCGAGCGTTCCGGACTCATCCTGCCCCATGAGCAGGCTGTACCCGACCACATCGGCAGCCAGGATGGCAGCGAGGCGGCGTTGGAAGCGTTCGTCGGCCATACCGCGCCTTCATTGAATGCGCTGCACGAAATTGTATTGATGCCCGATTCAAGAGTCTATCCGGAATGTGCCTTGGGGAACGGGTCAATCGCGTCGTTGTGTGCTCCACCCGAACGACCGGAACGGGGTCAAGTTTTGCCGTAGGCTGAGCGCGATGGAAGGGCAGAGAATGGGTCGCATCAGGTCGTAGCGCGAACGGCAGGTTTGGAGCAGCGCCATGAAGGTCAGCAAATGGCGCGACGTGTTCGCTCTGGCTGTTCAGCCGAACGGCAACTTCCCATCCATTTCGGCCGTTGGCGCCCCGGCCAGGTAGAGTTTTGACCCCTAATGCCGGCGTGCGAGATCGCCGCCGCCGGCCGCCGACACCGCCCCGCCGGGGTTTGTCGATCGCGGGGGTGGGGGGTGAATGTGGGGCCCAACCGCCCCGAGCGTTCTGGTTCGGGACCTCCTCATGGCCGGCCGCTTCGCGCCTAGTGTCGGCCGTTGAGGTGATCTTTGCTCCGGCCCGATAGCAGACCTTGCTGGTGACCACCCTGGACATCGCAGTTGCGCCAACACCTGACATTGCTGTTAGATACAGGAAGGTCGCGCTCAAGCCCGCGCAGGCCCTTGGCAGGAAGTGCCACCTAACGATTCTGATTACTGGCGAACCGCTCTATTGGTGGAAAAAACTTCGAGAGTCCGGCTACCGATCTTCCTCGCTGCGAATGGGGTCGGATCGATTGACCGTCGGGTGACCTAGTATTTCTACTTTCATTCTGCCTATGGTTCGCGTCTCGACCTAGTGGGCAGCGCTGCGACCGAGGGCTAGAACCTGCACATGCGGGAATCACACGGCGAACTCGAAGCTAGGATTGGGCTTCTCACGCGGGAACTCAACGAAGCGCTCGAACGCGAGACGGCGACCGGCGAGCTGCTTCGTGTCATCGCCTCGTCGCCGACAGATATCAAGCCGGTCCTCGACGCCGTGGCGGCGAGCGCCGCCCGTCTTTGCGACGCCTACGACGTGATCATCCGGCTCAAGAAGGACAATATGCTCCATCTCGGTGCGCATTCGGGCCCGATTGCGGTCGACGAGGCGCCGTGGCCGCTGGAGCGCGACCGGGTAATGGCGCGGTCGGTGATCGATGCGAGGACCGTGCAGGTCGAAGACCTGTCTGAGGCCGGGGCCGAATTCGCGGCAGGCCGGGAAATGGCCATTCAGTACGGCTTTCGCACCATTCTGGCGATACCTCTCGTGGGCGATGGAAGAGCGATCGGTGCGATTAGCCTGCGGCGAAGAGAGGTGAGACCGTTCAGCGACAGGCAGATCGAGCTTCTGAAGACCTTCGCCGACCAGGCCGTGATCGCCATCTCGAACGTGCGGCTGTTCGAAGAAGTGCGGGCGCGGACGGCCGAAATCAGCGAAGCGCTGGCTCAGCAGACCGCGACGGCCGACGTGCTCAAGGTAATCAGCCGGTCGGCCTTCGACCTTGAACCCGTACTGCAGACGCTACTCGATTCGGCGATCCGCCTGGCCGGCGGTGATATGGGCGCGATCTCACTGCGCGATGGCGATTGGCTACGGGTCATGACCGGGACCGGTTGGACCGATGAACTTCGCGCTTATGAGAAGAGCCATCCACACCCGATCGGGCGTGGGACATTTCAAGGTCGAGCCGCCCTCGAAGGGGCAACCGTTCATGTGCCCGACGTATCCAAGGATGCGGAATACAAAAGGCCGGAAGCGGCGACCATGGGCGATTTCCGCGCGGCCCTTTCGATCCCCCTCAAGCGAGGCCAAGAGGTGATCGGTGTCTTCGGCATGGCGAGGCGAACCGTGGGGCCGTTCTCACAACGCCAGATCGAACTTGTGGAGAGTTTCGCCGACCAAGCGGTGATCGCGATCGAGAATGTGCGCCTGTTCGACGAGGTGCAAGCGCGCACGTCAGAACTCGGCGAGGCGCTGCAGCAACAGACGGCGACCGCGGACGTGTTGAAGGTCATCAGCGCTTCGGCCTTCGATCTCGACACCGTGCTGACGGCGCTGACGACGTCGGCGGCGGCGCTCTGCAACGCCGGCACTTCCGGGATCTTCATGTTGAAGGACGGCGCCTATCACATCAGCGCAGCGATCGGCATTTTGCCGGAACACCTTGCCTATGAACGTGCCAATCCTCAGACTCCCAGACGCGGCAGTTGGGTAGGCCGTGCCGCGATCGAGAAGGCGGTGGTGCACGTACCCGACGTCAGCACGGACACCGAGGCCGAATATCTTGAGATCGCGAAGATCGGCGGTTTTTCAGCCGTCCTCTGCGTGCCCTTGCTGCGCGAGGGAGCCGTGATCGGCGTCTTCGGACTGACGCGGTCCGAACCAGGCCCGTTCAGCGAGCGGCAGATCGAGCTGGTACAGACATTCGCCGACCAGGCGGTAATCGCGATCGAGAATGTCCGCCTGTTCGACGAGGTGCAGGCGCGCAACCGCGAGGTGACCGAATCGTTGGAGCGGGAGACCGCGACCGGCTCCATCCTGCGCGTCATCGCGGGGTCCCCGACTGACATCCAACCGGTTCTGGACGCCGTCGCTGAAAGCGCCGCGCGTCTCTGCGATGCCCATGACGCGACGATCTATCTGAGGCAGGGCGATCGTTTGGCGGTCGGGGCGCATCATGGGCCGATCCCGGTCGACGACGCCGGGCTGCCTGTCGCCCGCGACGTCGTCACCGGTCGCGCGGTGCTCGACCGGGCACCGGTCCATGTTCATGACCTGACCGAGGCGGGTGTAGACTTTGCAACGGGCAGGGCAATGGCCCACCGGCTCGGCTTCCGCACCATCCTTGCGAGCCCACTGCTGCGTGACGGGGAGGCGGTCGGAGCGCTGATGATCCGGCGCATCGAGATGCGGCCCTTCACCGACAAGCAGATCGCGCTGCTCAAGACGTTCGCCGACCAGGCCGTCATCGCCATTTCCAACGTCCGGCTGTTCGAGGAGGTTCAGGCGCGGACGAGGGATCTGCAGGAAAGCCTGGAATACCAGACCGCCACTTCCGACGTGCTCGGCGTGATCAGCCGCTCGCCGGCGCAGGCGCAGCCGGTCCTCGACACCATCGTCACGACCGCCGGCCACCTCTGCGAGGCGGACTATGCCTATGTCTACATGCGCAAGGATGACGGGAAATATCATCTGGTGGCGGCGCACCCGGCGGACGCCGCGCAGATCGACTACTGGCGCGCCAATCCGGTCAGCCTCGACCGCGGCACGACCACCGGACGCACGGCATTGGAGCGGCGAACGGTGCATATTCCGGACGCGACCGCCGACCCGGCCTATACGCGCTCGGAATGGATCAAGCTGAGCGACGCGCGCACCTTTCTTGGCGTACCGCTGTTGCGCAATGGCGATCCGATCGGCGTCATCGCGGCGGCGCGCAGGCGCACGGTGCCCTTCTCGGACCGCCAGATCGAACTGATCACGACCTTCGCCGACCAGGCGGTGATCGCGATCGAGAACGCCAGGCTGTTCGAAGAGGTGCAGGCGCGGACGGCCGAACTGACCGAAGCGCTTGCTCAGCAGACCGCGACGGCGGACGTGCTCAAGGTTATCAGTGCCTCGACATTCGATCTCAAGGCGGTGCTTCAGACGCTGATAGAATCCGCGGTGAAGTTATGCGGGGCCGAATTGGGTGGCATATATATGCTCGACGGCGACGTTTACCACATATCCGCTTCGCATGGGGACTCGCCTGAGTTGAGAGCCCATGAGGAAGCCCATCCCAATCGGGTTGGCCGTGATTCCTGGGTTGGTCGCGCCGCATTGGAAAGGGCGGTCGTTCATGTCCCCGACGTGACCCTGGACTTGGAGTATGGTACTCCAGATGTGCCAAAAATAGGAAAGTTCGCAGCTGGGTTATCGGTGCCGTTGTTGCGCGAAGGAATCCCGATTGGTGTCTTCTCGATGGCGCGTGCAAAGCCAGGCCCGTTTTCCGAGCGCCAGATCGAACTCGTCCAGACTTTCGCCGACCAGGCCGTCATCGCGATCGAGAACGTCCGCCTGTTCGAGGAAGTGCAGCAGCGGACGCGGGAGGCCACCGAGGCGCTAGAGTACCAGACGGCGACCAGCGATGTGCTTGGCGTCATCAGCCGCTCGCCCACTGATGTGCAGCCGGTGTTCAACATGATCGCGCAAAGTGCCGCACGTCTGTGCGAAGCGCAGTTCTGCCTTGTCTACAGGTATGATGGCCAGCTTCTGCATTTCGTCGCGCATCACGGCATCACCGAAGAAAGCGTTGAGATCATACGCAACACCTTTCCCGTGGCACCTACTCGCGGCAGTGCCGCCGAACGGGCGATTCTCTATCTTGAGGTGGCGCAGATCCCGGACCTCACCGTGGATAGTGAATTCACGCGTCGCGCCGCGGCGGCTTTGTCGGGCCTGCGCAGCGCTGTCGCCGTGCCGATGCTGCGTGACGGCCTGCCCATCGGTTGCATAGCAGTCGGGCGCGCCGAGACGGGCCTTCTTGCCGCCAAGCCAGTCGAACTTCTGAAGACCTTCGCCGACCAAGCGGTCATCGCCATCGAGAATGTCCGCCTGTTCGACGAGGTGCAGGCGCGCACGGCCGAACTCGGCGAGGCGCTGCAGCAGCAGACGGCGACCGCAGATGTGCTGAAAGTCATCAGCGCATCCGCCTTCGACCTGCAGACGGTGCTGGACACTCTCGTGGAATCGGCAGTCCGGCTGTGTCGCGCGGACAAGGGTTGCCTCGAACGAATTATCGATGGCAGGTTCGAATATGCGGCCATCACCGGATTTCCCCCGGGCTTCAGGGAGTATGGCGAAACGCACCAGACGGAACCCGGCCGCGGATCGGCTGTTGGGCGCGCTGCCGAAGAACTGCGCGTCATCCAGGTCGAAGATGTCACCGTGGACCCCGAATATACACATTCGGCGATTGCCGCGGTCGGCGGCATGCGCACCGTCCTTGCAGTGCCGCTGCTTCGTGAAGGCGAACTCCTTGGCACCTTTGCCATGATCCGCACCGAGGTGCGGCCCTTTAACGAGAGGGAAATCGAACTGGTCAAAACCTTCGCCGACCAGGCGGTGATCGCCATCCAGAACGTGCGCCTGTTCGACGAGGTGCAGGCACGTACCGCAGATGTCAGCGAGGCGCTGAGGCAGCAGACGGCGACGGCGGATGTGCTGAAGGTGATCAGCCGCGCGGCTTTCGACCTGCCCACCGTGTTGAACGCTCTGGTCGAATCGGCCGCCAAGCTGTGCGGAGCAAGCTATGGCGGGATCTTCCTTCGTTACGGCAACATGCTGCGTGGCCGCGCCACTATCTCCGAAAGAAAAACCGATTGGACGATGGATCATCCGATCGCAATCGACCGCCGGTGGCTTTCGGGACGCGTAGCACTCTCGGGTAGTATCGAGTACATACCCGACGTGGAGGAGGATCCGGATTTCAATCTGCAGGAATTCCGGGCAATCACCGACACAAGGGCGCTGATGGGTGTTCCGATGCTCAGGGAAGGCAAGGTCGAGGGCGTGTTCTTCCTCGGGAAGATGGAACCGAATTCATTCACTTCGCGCCAAGGCGAACTTGTGCAGACGTTCGCCGACCAAGCCGTGATCGCGATCGAGAACGTCAGGCTGTTCGATCAGGTGCAGGCGCGCACTGAGGAACTGTCGCGCTCGCTGGACGACCTGCGGAAGGCCCAGGATCGGCTCGTGCAGACCGAAAAGCTCGCCTCGCTCGGCCAGCTGACCGCGGGAATAGCGCACGAGATCAAGAACCCGCTCAACTTCGTCAACAATTTTTCCTCGCTGTCCGGCGACCTGATCGTGGAGTTGCGCGAAGCGCTGCAAGGCGCGGCGCTTGACGACAAGACCCGCGCGGAGATCGACGACTTGTCGGATATGCTGAAGGGCAATCTCGACAAGGTGGTGCAGCACGGCAAGCGCGCCGACTCGATCGTCAGGAACATGCTGCTCCACTCGCGCTCGGGCTCGGGCGAGCACCGTCCGGTCGACATCAATGCGGTCGTGGAGGAGAGCTTGAACCTCGCCTATCATGGCGCCCGCGCCGAGGGGAAAGGCTTCAACATCATGTTGGAAAGGAATTTTGATCCAGGCGCCGGCGAGGTCGACCTTTTTCCGCAGGAGATCACCCGCGTGCTGTTGAACCTGATCTCCAACGGCTTTTACGCGACGACGAAACGGCGGGCGGCCGAAGGCGAAACCGGCTACGAGCCGGTGTTGGAGGCATCGACGAAAAGCCTGGGCGATGCGGTCGAGATCAGGATCCGCGACAACGGCACCGGCATCCCGCCGGACGTGAAGGAAAAAATGTTCAACCCTTTCTTCACCACCAAGCCGGCGGGCGAGGGCACGGGGCTTGGCCTGTCCTTGAGCTACGACATCATCGTGAAACAGCACGCCGGCACGATAGAGGTGGAGACCGAGCCGGGCGCCTTCACCGAGTTCCGCATCGTTTTGCCGCGCGGCGGCGCGACGCTCGCCAAAGCAGGAGGCAACGCTTGAGCCTGCTCATCCTGGTCGTCGACGACGAGCCCGACATCGAGGTGCTGTTCCGGCAGCAGTTCCGGCGAGATCTTAGAACCGGGCGCTTCGAGATGGCGTTCGCGCTTTCGGCGCCGCAGGCGCTGGCGCTGATCGAGGCTGCGGAAAGCGCTTCGCTGATCCTCATCCTGTCGGACATCAACATGCCGGGCATGAGCGGCCTGGAGCTTCTGCCGAAAGCGAAGGCGTTGCGTCCCGATGTGCCCGTGATCATGATCACCGCCTATGGCGACGCAGAGACCAAGAGGAAGGCGCTGGAAAACGGCGCCGAGGCGCTATTAACGAAGCCGCTCGATTTCGTCGCACTGCGCGGCGAGATCGACGCTCGCGTCGGGCTCGCGGCGTGACAGCGCTAATCCTTGTCGTGGATGACGAGCCGGATCTGGAGCCGCTGGTCCTGCAAAAGTTCCGCCGCCAGATCCGCGACGGCGCCGTTAGCTTTATCTTCGCCCGCGACGGCGTCGAGGCGCTCGAAGTGATCGCCGCCAATCCTGACATCGAAATGGTCGTTACCGACATCAACATGCCGCGCATGGACGGGCTGTCGCTGCTTGCGAAGCTCCAGGACGCCGAGGAGCGCCTGTCGACCATCATCGTGTCGGCCCTACGGCGACATGGCCAACATCCGCACGGCAATGAACCGCGGCGCCTTCGACTTCCTGATGAAGCCGATCGATTTCGCCGACCTGGAGACGACTATCTCCAAGACGCTAAGGCACCTTGCCCTTCTGCGCGAGGCGCGGGGCAAGCAGGTGGCGGCCGAGCGCGCGCACGCCTCGCTGTCGCGCTACTTCTCGCCCAACCTAGCTGAGCGGCTCGCCGGCGACGCTGGCGAGCTTGCCGGGCAGCGACGCCAGGTGGCGTCGCTGTTCACCGACATCGCCGGCTTCACTGCGATGGCGGAGACGCTCGACCCGGCGGTACTGGGCGAACTCCTCAACGCGTACCTCGCCGCCATGACCGACATCGTTTTCCACCACGAGGGCACGGTAGCCAAGATCGTCGGGGACGCACTGCATGTGCTCTTCGGCGCGCCGGGCGAGCAGCCCGACCATGCCGCCCGCGCCGTCGCCTGCGCGCTTGACCTCGACGACTTTTCGGAAGACTTCCGCGCCGGCTGGCGCGCCAGGGGCGTGGCGCTCGGCCCCACCCGCATCGGCGTCCACGCCGGGCCGGCGATCGTCGGCAATTTCGGCGGCGCCCGCTTCTTCGACTACTCCGCCTATGGCGACACCATCAACATCGCGGCGCGGCTGGAAGCCGCCAACAAGCAACTAGGCACCCGTATTTGCGTGAGCGAGAGCGTCGCCAGGCAAGTTGCGAATTTTCGAGGGCGGCCGGTGGGTGACCTCGTGTTGAGAGGACGAACGGAGTCGCTGCGCGCTTTCGAGCCACTGCGGCCTGAACAATGCGATGACCTCGCGACGAAGGATTACCTCGCGGCCTTCGCCAAGCTGGAAGCCGGCGACCCTAGTGCGGTCACCTCATTCGCTGCTGAAGTAGGCAGGCGCGCAGAGGACCAGCTTGCGAGCTTCCACTTGAAGCGATTGCTGAACGGGGCGACAGGTCCGCGGATCAACATGGATTGATCGAGCCTACGTTCAAATGTCCGCTTCCGCTCCTTCGATCTCCTTGAGGCTCGTTCCGAAATTCTTCAATACATGAACGGCATCGGCTGGCGCCCCGATCGTGGCGATGGCGCGCACCTCGGGAACATCCTTGGCCATCGCGGACTGCCGCACCTCCGATCGAATAGCCGATCAGCAAGGACCGTGTGCGGTAATGATCGCTCAGATAGTAGACGGCCGAAAGGAGCCGGCGACATTCGAGGAGAAATTCGTCAGGGCGAATTCGCTCTCGCTCGATCCCAAGCCCGTGAAGTCGAAGCGTAGGACAGCGACACCTTCGCGAGCGAGCCCGATTGGGTTGAGAAGCACCATCCGCTCGTCCGTCCGGGGACCGGGCAATTTATATCGAAGGACTTCGCAAAGCCGGCTCGGATGAGGCGAAGCGTCAATCGCTGCCCATTCCGAATTAGCAGCGCTCGTTGAACGAGTGCCGCCGCCCTCTCTCTATCGTTTCTCGGGGCTTTTTCTTCCAGCTCGTCCGACTTGGGTGAGATCCGGGCGGCCGCCTCATCCAGGCGAATATCTGCTATTCCACCTTGGCTGCGCAAAGCCGACTGGCAGCCTTCGGCCACCTTCCGGTCCTTCCGAAATGCACTTCCGAATGGCTAATTCTGGCGCAACGTACTCGTTCTGGCTGTTCGACGCTGGCCGATCGCACACCGGGGCTGCGCCTGAAGGTGCACGGTACTCATCCAGATCGCGTATGGGAGTCCATCAAGGACGGCTTTGAGCGTCTGCTCGCCGAGCACGGTCTCGAGCATGTTTCCTTGGAGCGCGGCGCCGAGCCACCAGAGCAATCCAAGGGCGGCAAGTTCCGTCAGCTTAAGTAAGGTGCCCTCCGCAACAATGGATCATCGTCGCTCCGCCGTGCCGTCATCGTCGTGACGGCCCTCGATCTGAGTTATTTTGGCATCGAGTTCCCCG
Source organism: Mesorhizobium sp. WSM4807 (assembly GCF_055811615.1). NCBI lineage: Bacteria > Pseudomonadati > Pseudomonadota > Alphaproteobacteria > Hyphomicrobiales > Phyllobacteriaceae > Mesorhizobium > Mesorhizobium sp. WSM4807. The sequence continues at coordinate 293,780 of NZ_JBVVQY010000006.1, read as the reverse complement.
TGGCGCTGGCCATCGGCTCGGTGTCGCTTTTCGCCGACAGCGTGGATTTCCTCGAGGATACCTCGATCAATCTGCTGATCGCCTTAGGGCTGGGCTGGACGGCCCACAATCGGGCACGGCTTGCCATGGTCCTGGCGGGCGTCATTCTGATCCCCGGTCTGGCGACACTGTGGACGGCCTGGCAGAAGTTCAATGCCCCGTGGCCCCTGAACCTTTCATTTGTCGGCCGCGGGTCTTGGTGCGCTCGCCGTCAATCTGACCTGCGCACTCTTCCTCGCCCACTATCGGCACCACAGCGGCAGCCTCACTCGCGCGGCCTTTCTGTCAGCGCGCAATGACGCGCTTGCCAACATAAATTGTCGGCGCGGGCCTGTTAACGGCGTATGTCTGGGCGACGGCCTGGCCCGACCTGATCGTGGGGCTGGCGATCGGCCTTCAATGCCGACGCAGCCCGCGAAGTTTGGGAGGCCGCGCGCGAGGAGCATCGGGTCGAGACTCAGTGCGCCCCGAGGCCAAGAGCTGCCATGGCGAGGTCCTTAAGGCGCGCCCGATACTCACCGCGCCATGTTATCGGCATGGCTCACGAGGCGGCGGGGGGTGACGGAATTTTTTGGTCCCGTGCAGCGTTTATTATCGTTCGGCTGCATTCCGTTTTCGCGGAACCAGAACCCGCGAACCCGAGATGTCCGCCGAGTGGCAATCTTCTTCGGGAGGAACGTGACATGCAAAAGCGTCTCCACGGTATATTTTTCGCTGTTTTCCTATCATCAACGCTGATCCCCGCCGCGGCTCAAATGAGCTCGAAAGGAAAAACAAGCGGGAAGGATTTCGACAACGCTGCCGCCGAGCAGGCCAAGCGATATCTCGAGGAAGGCCGCGAGACATTCCGCTTCGACACCTTCGGCAGCGAGGATTTCTGGGGCGGCAAACTGAAACTCCACGAGGCAATCGCAGGTGAGAAGCTGGGCGGCACAGGACCCGGCCTGAGCCCGGAGAAAGCCCTCGAACTCGGCCTCAAGGTCGATGTGAACGCCATTCCCAAGGATGTGGCCGATGCGCTCAACAAGGGCGAGGTCGACCTCGCGGATCCCGCGAGCACGCTTGTTCTGCTGAAAGCCAATGCCGTTGTCGGGGTGACCGGGTTCTTCGCTGAGGACGGAAAGACGCTGACTTCGGTGGGCATCCAATGCGCGGTGTGCCATTCAACCGTCGACGACACCTACGCACCCGGGATCGGGCAAAGGCTGGACGGCTGGCCCAACCGTGACCTCAATATCGGGGCGATCGTTGCCCTCGCACCTGATCTCACGGCATTCACCGAGATGCTGCAGATATCCGAAGCGGAGGTGAAGAAGGCGGTTGAGGCGTGGGGTCCCGGGAAATTCGATGCCGAACTGAACCTCGACGGCAAAGCATTTCGGCCGGACGGCAAGACGGCCGCCACGCTCAATCCGCCGGCGTTCGGATTGGCCGGTGTAAACAACCACACATGGACCGGAGCCTGGGGCACGGTGAGCTACTGGAACGCTTATGTCAGCAATCTCGAGATGCACGGGAAAGGCGTGTTTTACGATCCGCGCCTTGATGACGCCGAGAAGTATCCGGTCGCAGCACGAACGAAGCAGGGCCACAAGCAGGACAAGCAGGACCGGATTACAGCCAAGTTGCCGGCACTCCATTTCTATCAGCTCTCGCTGCCAACCCCGAAACCGCCGGAGGGCGCCTTCGACAGCGCCGCTGCGGAGAAAGGAGAGGTTCTCTTCAACGACAAGGCCAAATGCGGCACTTGCCACGTGCCGCCGCTCTTCACGGAACCGGGCTGGAACCTGCATACTGCCGACGAGATAGGGATCGATGATTTCCAGGCGATGCGATCTCCGGACGAGCGCTACCGGACGGCGTCCTTGCGGGCCTTGTGGGACGTGGAAAAGATCCACAAGGGCGGCTTTTACCACGACGGCCGGTTCGCCACCCTCAATGATGTTGTCAAGCATTATGACGGCCATCTTCGCCTTGATCTGACCGATCAGGAAAAGAGTGATCTGATCGAGTACCTCAAATCGATCTGATCCGGCATTCGACGGCGCCAGCGCTTCTTTGAGGCGGCTGCCAGGGAGGCGAGCGTGTATCTCTCGCCTGAGTAGGAGGTGCCATGGCAACTCTTTGGTTCGTCCCTCCGGTGTTCGTGAAGACTGAAACGGACGGTGTCAGGCACGGCTGCAACAATACGAGGGCAGCTCTTGAGCAGCTCAAGAGGTGGACCCGGAGAGGGCCTCGCTGGCACAAGGCGTGGACCCTCTGCCTGTCAGCACTGGAGGGCGATCCGATCGACCCTCATGTGATACGAAAGGCTTTCGTGGCTGCCGCTAAGGAGGCGGAGATGTATCTCTCGCCCGAGTAGGAGGTATCATGGCCTCTTCATTGGTTTCACCCTCCCGTCAACATCGAGACCGACCGACCTGGGCTCACCTACGGCTGCAACAACGTCGAGGGTGCCGCTGCGGAACTCATGAAGTGGACCAAGCGGGGACCCAAGTGAGGTTAAGGCCTGCATTGAAGGCGAGGGCACAGCCGACGACGTAAGGAAGGCCTTCGAGGTTGCTGCCAAGGAGGAGGGTTTGCTACGCTCCTCCTCTAATTAGGCTCACTTTGCGTGGACGCTGTTGAACACCGGATGCCGCAGAGTCAGCTGCGCTATTTGCGTGCGAGCACGACGTGAGCCTCTTGGGGGAACATCAGCTCTCCTCCAGTTGAATAGATTGCCAGCGAGGAACTTACATCACTCATGATCGCTGCGATGACTGCGTCCCGCTGTCCGGCATCCATTCCGCTGACCAGCCCAGCCTGCGGAGTCGCTGCCAGCTGTAATCGCACATATTCCTTTGACGAGGGGAATCGGATGTTCTGTGTCGTCGTGTGGATGGTCACCTGACGAAATCCCGCCCCGGCCACCAATCGGTAAAGCTCGTCCGCATCGGCAAGTGAATGCTCGGACCGTTTCGTTGCCGAAGCGCCTGGACCGAGGTGTCGATCCAAGGCGTCCACCAGCGCCTTTGCCGCAGGAGTGCGCTCAATAGCGCTGAAAACGCTTAAGGCCAGTCGGCCGTCAGGCACCAGCACCCGGAACATCTCACGTAGCGCACTCGACCGGTGCGGAAAAAACTGCAGTCCGAGTTGGCAAAGAACCAGATCGAAGGTGGAGTCAGGGAACGGCATTTCGAGCGCGCTTCCCTTGTGCCAGTCGATACGCGGTCCAGCGCCTCTCGGGAGTGATCGAGCAACGGCAAGCATGCCCGTGTTGATGTCGAGGCCGACGAGCTGCCCACTTCCCATACGCTCGGCCGCCGAGCGTGCCACCACGCCGGTGCCGCAAGCTACGTCCAGAACCCGCTCACCAGATAGAGGGGCAGCGCGATCCACGAGGTCGGCAGCCCACAGGGTTGTGATTGCCGGGACCAGGTAGCGCTCGTAGAGTTCCGCGGCGCTGCCTTCCAGCTGCGACTGCTCCTGCTGGCCCACCGCGTCCCTCCCGCACAACAGCCGCTCGGCAAAAGGCCCAATCGGCGCTTTGAGCAGCATAAGCGTGTCTGTCAAACAAGCAACCGGGCCAACCGCCGGTTGGTAGACGTGCGGCCGACGGCGCGCGTAGGATTCTGCGCACCGGGCACACCACCCCCCGCCCACACCCCGTGCCTGGTGAACGACTGACGCGTCTCGCCCGCCGTGCCGAAAGGTGCGGCGGGCTTTTTTGCGTTGTGCAATTCGCTAAGTCAGGTTAGCTCCGCAAGTCCATCCGGAGGGTCACATGCCGATTTATCGGAAAGCTAAAGAAGCTGGCGTCTTCAATCCGTCCGATGTCGCCTTGCTGGGTCGCGTGTTCGACCGGCTCAAGATCGAGGGGCAATCCGAACAGCGGCCCGAAGCGCTCGCATCCCGAATCATTGCAAACTATTCGGCTGGTATTACGGATGAGGACGAGCTTGTCTCGTCTTCCAAACTGCCCTTGGGCGCTAAGGACCGGCTACCGGTTCAGCCTTCAACAGTTGGCGGACTTGGTCAGCCGTTCTTTTCTGCGGACCACCCGCCAAATCGAGGAATGGCGGGTGATCCCCTTATCAGCGCAGGAAGGGACTTAGCTGCGCAGATCTCAAATCGGGCGGCCCCTAGCTAACGATGATCCCTATCGCCCGGAATGCGACGGAGACGGCAAAGACCGGAGCGAGTAACCAGCGAGCTTGGTGGACACTATTCTCCATGGTCTCCTCCGGTGAGCACCTGGCGAGCAACGAGTGGCCGGCAGTCGCGGTTCCGGGCTGCACTCGGCCCTCGTCCTTTGCCAGCAAGGTCAGACTTAGGTCCTATCTTTGAGAAGATCGAAGCCCAATCAAGGAACGTTTACGGCCGCCCGAGGTTGGGTGGGGCTGGCGCGAAGACGATGTCGTGCAGCGCAACAGAACTCACGCAAGGAGGCACTTATGAGAATGCGTCTTTCAACTTTCGCCGCGGGATTTCTGCTGCTGGCAGGTATTGGCGCCGCTACCGCTCAGGACGTTGTCATCGCGCCTGAACAGGAGACGGTCATCAGGGAATATGTGAAGAAACAGCCGCTCGCCTCGGTGAAAATCCCTGGAGTAGAACTCAATATCGGCTCAACCTTGCCCGAGACGGTCGAGCTTCATGAAGTCCCCGACACCGAATACCGCTACGTAGTCGTCGACAACAGGACCGTTGTCGTTGATCCGGGCACACGTAAGATCATCAAAATTATCGACTGACCAAAGCGACTGGGAGCACAGCCCGCCGTGCCGAAAGGTGCGGCGGGTAGCCAGCAAGGGAGGAATGTGATCACCATGTCGAACCGTGAGATTGAAGCGTCCCAGGCGCTTCGAATGCGCGTGGCCGACCTCAATGAGAGGATGCGCGGCGCCCGGATTACCGAAAGTGAACTGAAGACCTTTCAAAAGGTCGCAGCCGTCATGGAGGACGGCAAGGGCAGAATCGATGCCGACGATTTGATTGCCGCATCCTTCGTCGTCGAGCCGCTGGACTAGCCAAACTGGCTTTAGCTCTTCAGAAAGCGAAACGTTGCAATGACCCTCTCCCCCCAGTCTATTCTCTGTTGGCCTGACCTTCCAATGCCCGCAATGCGACTTCGCCGTCATCAAGAACGGCAGCTGGTTTCAGGTCGTTTCCCATTACAAGTGTGAGGGATGCGGACGCGAGATTCGGATTACCTACCCCGACAAGATTGCTATCTTCCAGAAGCACGCGCACTTGGCCACGACCCCGCCGGGAGCCGCGGAACCACGTTCCGTTCACTCTGGCTAATGTAAGCCGGCCGCTAGAACCGAATTAGCGCGCAAAATTGGGAGTTACTGGCGCTAATCGGGACATCTCAGATCTCATCCTAGATCCCATACCTCAGAGCAATGAAGACCACCGGTGCAAAGATCAGGAAGATCGCCATTACTATAATAACGGCAAGGGCCAGGTTCTCTGTTCGCCTGACAAGGGCAGCAACCTCATCGTCGCTCGACGAAACGAGATCAACCACCGAGAAATCCGTTGGGCTAGGGGTTTGATTGTCGTTTGCGGGTCGCCCTGCGACCTCATCGACGTTCTGTCTGCTTTGAATAAGGGTCACAGTTCTCTCCGTGATTTCGGGTGCCCGCTGTTCGGGGGGCAAACCGCGGGCACCCGGGGAACCACCGATGAAGGGACTTTGCTCGGCGGCCCAATACCAATGCAATGGTAATGTCTTGGTTGCCGGCCCTCAGCCCTATGTCCATGACGCAGGGACTTCAGTCTTACCGCTTGTCGACCATAGCCCAGCGGCGGAACCGAGTGCTGCCCGCCCCGTTTGCCGGCCAATGATAATTCAGAGGTAGGAGAGGTAGTCCATGGCTGGCGATCCAACCGTTCTTAACTCAGGCGAAAATGGCGGCGGCACCCTCATGGGTATCCATTGGTTTCACCCTCCGGTCTACATCGGAACCGACCGACCTGGGTTCACCTACGTATGTACCAATGTCGAGGGCCGCGGCGGAACTCATGAAGTGGACCAAGCGGGGACCTAAGTGGAAGGAGGCAATCGAGGCCTGCGTCGCTCTCATTAAAGGCGAGCGCACGCCCGACGATGTAAGAAAGGCGTTCGAGGCCGCTGCCGAGGAGGAGGGGTTGCTACGCTCCACTCATTAGGTTCGAGCGGCCCGACAGCCCCTCAAGGATCACGAGAAGCCGCCGGGCCCTAACCGGCGGGGGTATCTTGCGGGGGCGGTCGCCAGCTGGTTCTACCATAAGCTCTACATGCATCATTGCTAATTTAGTAAAATGGTCACGTTCCGTTCCCCTGGCTGTCAAATCGGATAAGCCTAGAGTCAATTTGGTGCCTAAACGAGTGAGTGCCGGCGGCCGGCTACAATTTATTCCTCCGATGATGCCGACCCTGGTAGCTAAGCCGCCCCAAGGTGACGGATGGACTCACGAAGTCAAATTCGACGGCTACCGCTCCCAGATCATCATTGACGCTGACGGTGCGCGGATTTTCACCCGCCGCGAACTCGACTGGACATCCAAATACCGCGACCTAGCTGCGGCGGCGCGAACGCTGGACGTCGAGAATGCCATCATCGACGGCGAAATCATCGTCTTGAACGAGGATGGTATTTCGGACTTTGCCACCCTGCGGAAGGCGATCACGCGGCGCCAGCACGACCTCTATTTCGTGGCGTTCGATCTGCTGCATCTCAATGGCCACGATCTGCGCGACATGGCACTGGAGGACCGACGGGAAATTTTGGCCGGTCTTATTGAACCTGGCAGCCGAATCCAATTCAGCGAGGCGCTGCCGGGCGAGGCGAACGCGATTTACCATCTAGTCGATAAGGCGGGCCTGGAGGGGATGGTGTCAAAGCGCGCGGACTCTAAATACCGCAGCGGCCCGACTACCAATTGGCTGAAAACAAAATCCTTCACCGAAAGCGAGTTTGAACTTCTCGGCGTCGAGCGCGAGCGGGGTAAGCCGGCCTTCGCTCTGATGGCCGAGCCAGGCACCCGGAAATATGTCGGCAGTGCGTTCGTGAGCGTCAATCGCGAGATGCGCGAGCGGCTATGGAAACGGGTCCAGGAACATGCCGGGCCACCGCCAAAGGACATGCCAAAGCGGCCGGCAACGCAGTGGGTCAAGGCGGGAATTAAAGCCCGCGTGAAGCACCTCAGGGGCGAGGACGACCTTCGCCACGCTTCGATGCAGGACTTCTGGGATGAAAGCTAGCTTTCCGCGTTCGATGCGCTGCCGCTTGTCTCGCTTTCCTCGTCAAGTGCTGAGGCACCGGCAAATAGGCGTTGGCAATCAGCCAAATTAAGCGGGCTAATGGCTTCCAGCAAAGGACGCGCGGCGTGGTATACCATCACTATCCGGGGAAACATTGGATACGCAGCCGCTCAGCGCCATCAAAATCAACACCAAAAATAGTCGCATCTTTTCCTCCGAATTGGGGGCACTTAGCACGGATGTCATGCTGGTGCCTGGCCGCCGACCGGAAGCGAGGCCCGTTCAGAAACTTATGGAGACCGACATTTCCCGGATGAACCCGGTTTCATGCATGGCCCCCCAAGCCCGGCTACCATCGCGCAAGGGCTGCACAAGCGCAAGCTGCGCCCCCGCAAGGGGCGTGCTTGACGATTTCAGCAGGGGCATCCAGCTGGCTAGAACGACAGATAAATGCTCACTCCCGAGCCAGGGTAGTAGCCAGGATAGTAGCCAGGGTAGTAGCCAGGGTAGTAGCCTGGGTAGTAGCCCGGATAGTAGCCCGGATAGTACGGCCGATAGTAGCGCGGATAGTAGTTACGGTAGCCGTAGTAGCGGCGTGGATAACAAGAACCATAGTAGCCGCAATTTCGCCATGCGTACCGGTCGTTCCAGTGGCGGCCATTTCGCCATGCGTACCGGTTGTTCCAGTGGCGGCCATTCCGCCTTGCGTACCGGTTGTTCCAGTGGCGGCCATTCCGCCAGTGACGATTACCGTGCCCCTTTTTCCATTTTTTGACGGGTTCGACCACGTTGGCCTGGGCTTGCTCGGGTTTCTGCATGAACATCGGCGCGGCGTTGACCGGCAAGGCGAAAGATGCGGCCAAGATTGTGGCCGCTAGTGCTGATAAGAGCCTTTTCATCGCGGACTCCTCTGAATAGGAAGACGCAGTTGCTGGCTATCCAGTTTACGCCAAGGAGCCTGAACCGTCGATGAACGGCGGCGCGTCTACACGATGTCGGCGATATCTATGCGCCGTACAATCACGACGAGTATGCAGCGGCAATCATTCGACCATTCGTTCGCGAGCAGTGCGCTTGGGTCGTCGAAAAACACGGCGACTTCCAGTTGCACTATTACGGTGAGCATGTCGGCGCCGATCCCAACAAGCGCGAGGCGCTCAAAGACAGCCCCTATTACGACGACTGCGCTGAGTTTTGCGAAATGTGGGATCAGTCGAGCTTCGACCCAGCCTATGATTCCAAGCCACTGGCTGTGGCCGATCAAATCCGAGTTCCAGCACCCGATCTCCTGGCCGTCCAGTGGAAGCGAGAAGCCGCAAAGGACCGCTATCTGCCGATCGGCGAGGACGAAGTCGCCAAGCTCATCGCGGCGGACGAGGCGTTTCTTGCAGCGCATCCGATTACGAAGCAACCCCGTAAAAAACGCGGGTTGGGCGACCATCACTGACCCCGGCAAAAACTGCCTAAGCCCGCTGCCTCACGGCGGCGGGCTTTTTGTGGGGCGGACAGTCCGGCGCGATTAAGGTTCTCTGCGATTTTCCAAAACTGAGTCGATCGCGTCTTTAGTAGCCGCCACCGCCAGAACCGCCGGCACTGCCACTACTGCCGCTGCTCCCGCTCGATGTAGACGCGGTTGGCCGTGCGGGTGGAGCCTCGCCGCGTGGGGCTGTCATGCAGGCAGTCAAAAGTAATACCGAAAACAGGATGAAAAGGCGCATATCGATTCTCCCTATGGTAGGTAGAGTGTTCTCTATCGACAACGTCTCAGGTCCATCATTATTCCTCGAAGTTTGATCGGAAGACCCGCCGGTTGCTGGCTCCGCTAGCACAGCGTTTCGCACGGGGTCCCGTCGCCATCGCGATCCAGCTTGGAAATGTGCGGAACCGTACGAAGCGGATTGCACGCAACCAACGCGGTGGCCGGGCATTAATTTAGCAAAGCATCAAATAGGAAAGCATCGGGAGGAAGACCATGCTGCACCTTAACATGCCTGGCGAATTTGAGGTCGGCGATGAGGTTGCGCTAGCAGGTACCGTCATCACCATTCTCCCTAGCGGCCGAGCCAGAGTGAGCATTCCATCCTATGACCATCCTTACACGCTAGAGCCGCCACCCAAAGCCCGGGCCGGCGACCGAGTAGTTCTTGTTGGGGACGTCACCCGCATCGATCGCGGAGCGGACAAACTCACCGTGCGGATTGACTGCGGCGGCGTGATTACGGTCGACAGGTCGGCAATCACTCGGCTGAGAAAGCACCGCCGGGCTTCAGCCGGTTGACGCTACGGCGACACAACGGCTGCGCTCGTCGGCATACGGTGACGTTGCTCTTCCTCGCCGTAGGCGTGCCCATGGCCAAGGTTTTGGTGATGTCACATCGCGCGAACAGATTTGCCCCCTTTAAGCCTCACCCAATAGTGCAAGCCTCTTAGGGCTACAGCATTCGAAATGGACCACGCGCGGAGGCCTTATTTGACCGTTATTTGACGGTTTTACCCACCGCCCCGCTAAGTTGCTGGAATCCTTGGTACGCCCAAGGGAAATCGAATCCCTGTTCCCGCCGTGAGAGGGCGCTGGGCGATACTGAAATTCGTCCAAAGCCATCCTGTCACGCCAATCGCGGCAATCATCAGATCAGGCCAATAGCGAAACCCGATTCTGTAGATATGCTGTAGATCAGCCGTTATCCGAAGATTTTCAGGATGTGGTAAGTCTTTGAAAATGTTGGCTCCCCGGGCCGGATTCGAACCAGCGACCAACCGGTTAACAGCCGGTTGCTCTACCACTGAGCTACCGGGGAACAGAGGCTCTCATGTGAGTGGCGCAGCCTATAGCAAACCCGTTTCGGCTTTGCAAAGAAGCATTTCGTATTTTTCGACGCTTTTTCGCGCCACGATTTCTGGCAATCATGTGCGCGCGTCCTCATATGAGCCGTCTGACGGGGTGCGCGGAACCGAAAACGCGGTTGCGGCTTTCGTCAGCTGGTGCTTTTACTTTGCCCGAACGGATCATCGACCAGACATGAGCGCAGCGAGCCACAACCATCCACCGGCACGGAAAATATCGGTCTTCGGCCGTCAGTTCACCATGCCGCGTTCGCGCGGCCTCAGGATTGCGATCGGCGTCGTGCTGATCTTCGGCGGCATTCTCGGCTTCCTGCCGATCCTGGGATTCTGGATGATTCCGATCGGATTGCTGGTGCTCTCCTACGAGTTTGCCTTGGTGCGCCGCCACCGGCGACGGCTTGTCGTGTGGTGGGAGCGGCGGCGGCGGCCGAATTGAAGGGTTTGCACCGCAGGGCAAGCTTCTGTGAAGGGGCGCCTTTCCGGCTCGACTAAATCTGGCCAATGCCCGGAGCGCTTTTTTCCGGCCCTTCGCAGCTCTCCTTCAGAATGGCGGATCTTCTGCTTACCCGACGTAAGGGTCCAGGTCCCGGGCTTCCCTTTGCCATGCTCCGTACTTAACAATTAACTAATATCTTAATTGCAGGATATGCGTATCGACGATTCGATGCGTGGCATCATGGCCGAGGGGAAACCGTCCGGAATGCACCATGGCCGCTTGACGGCATTTTCGCCGCAACCTATTGGAACCGGGTGGAACGCCGGGAGCAATGAGGCCTCGTGGCGGAGTGGTTACGCAGAGGACTGCAAATCCTTGCACCCCGGTTCGATTCCGGGCGAGGCCTCCAAATGCCCAAGCTCCCGCGCACCGGCGCCAGGGGGCTTGAATTCCGGTCGAAATGAGCCGCGGTCTTGGCGCGGCAAGCAGATTGGTTTTGGGCGGATTGGTTGGAACATGAGCGCTGATTTTGCCGAACGTCGGGTGAAAATGGTCGATGGCCAGATCCGCACCACCGACGTGACCAGCGCGCCGCTGCTCGAGGCGATGCTTGTCGTGCCGCGCGAGGCCTTTGTCGCCCCCGGCCAGCGCGATCTGGCCTATATCGACGAGGACATCCGCATCGCCAATGCAGCGGACGGCCCACGCTATCTCATGGAGCCTTCGCCGCTGGCCAAGCTGATGCAACTGGCCGAGATCGGCCCTGGCGATTCGGCGCTCGATGTCGGCTGTGGCACCGGCTATGCGGCGGCGATCCTGTCGCGGCTGGCAAAGTCGGTCGTCGCGCTGGAAAGCGATCCGGCATTGGTCGAGACCGCCATGTCGACGCTTTCGGCGCTGGGCTGCGACAATGTCAGCGTGGTCAAGGGGCCGCTGCAGGAAGGCCATGCCGCGGGAGCACCCTACGACGTCATTTTCATCGGCGGCAGTGTGGAGAAGGTGCCGGAATCGCTGCTCGACCAGCTTGCGGAAGGCGGCCGGCTCGTCGCCGTCGAAGGGCAGGGGAATTCGGGCGTGGCCCGATTGTTTCTGAAAACAGGGGGGGTTGTAACCGGAAGAGGCGCATTTAATGCGGCAATTAAGCCACTACCGGGATTTGAACGTGCTCATGCGTTTGAATTCTGAGTAATTTTGGCTTGCGGCAAAGGCGTTGTCATGTTCGCTTGCGCTTGAACAATCGTTGCTGATCCGCATAACCGGGGTGTTCTTTTGGGGGCTGACAGCAGGGGACCTGAAACACACCGCGTCGGCTGCTCAAATGGGAGAAGCCGGCGCGGTGTGGTTCCCATGCAAAACGAATGAGGGAATAACGTGCCGTCTTTACGCAAGAGCCTTTTTGCCGCCGTCCTCTTCTCGGCGACCGCGCTTTCTCCGCTGGGCGCCTCGGCGGAAACCATTCTCGGCGCACTTTCAAAAGCCTACCAGAACAATTCCGAGCTCAATTCGGCTCGTGCCGGCGTCCGCGTCACCGATGAGAGCGTTGCCATCGCCAAGTCCGGCTGGCGCCCGACCATCACCGGTTCTGCCAACATCGACTACTCCAGCGAACATTTCAATGCCCGCGGCAATGTACCCGGCGCGAACCGAAGCACGCGTTTGACCACCGGCAACTTCGGCGTCCAGATCGACCAGACCCTGTTCGACGGCTTTCAGACCAGGAACAACGTCGCTGCAGCCGAATCCCAGGTCCGCGCCTCGTTCGAGAGCCTGCGCAACACCGAAGAGAACACTCTGTTCAACGCGGCAAGCGCCTACATGGACGTGATTCGCGACCGCCAGGTGGCGGTGCTGACGGAGCAGAACCTGCAGTTCCTGACCGAGCAGGCGCGCGCCGCGCGTTCGCGCTTCGAAGTCGGCGAAGGCACCCGCACCGACGTTGCCCAGGCCGATGCCGAGCGCTCCTCCGCTGTGGCGGAACTGGCCGCCGCCCGCGCGCAGGCGCTGGCAAGCGCTGCGACTTATCGCCAGATCGTCGGCGATGAGCCAGGCAGGCTCAGGGCCGCTTCGCCGCTGTCGAAGCTGTTGCCGTCGAACCTCGATGCGGCGATCGCGATTGCAGCCAGCGAGCACCCGGCCATCCTCTCCACCCAGCATCTGGTCGACGCGGCGGCGTTTTCGGTGAAATCGGCCGAAGGCGCGCTGCTGCCGCAGCTTTCGGCTTCTGCGGGCGTTTCCAGCGACTATCTCAGGGAGAGTCCGGGCGGCGATCTCGGGACGGGGCAGGATGGCACAACCAATTCGGCCAACATCGGTGCCACCTTGACTATACCGATCTATTCGGGCGGGCGGACGTCGGCGATAGTGCGTCAGAACAAGGAATCGCTCAGCCAGGCCCGGATCGAGGTCGATGTAAGCCGCGACACCGTGCGGCAAGCCGTGACCTCGGCGTGGACGCAATATATCGCCGCCCAGCAAAGCGTGGTGGCCAACAGGCAGGTGATCGCCGCCGCGCAGCTTGCCTTGAGCGGGGTCATCGAGGAGCGCAATGTCGGCCAGCGCACCACGCTCGACGTTCTCAACGCCCAGGCCACCCTCATCAACGCCAAGATCAACCAGGCCAGTTCCGAACGCGATTTGGTGGTGGCGAGCTATGCCATCCTGTCTGCTATCGGTCGTCTTTCGGTCGATCGTCTCGCCCTTCAGGTGACGAAATACAGACCCGAAGAACATTACAATGCGGTCAAGGACAAGTGGTTCGGCCTGCGCACGCCAGACGGCCGCTGATCACCTCACCAGTTTCAACTTCCGTCCAGTTTCAAGCTATTTAGAGCCCGCGCGGGCAAAAAAGGGCGCGCGGGCTCTAATCTGTTGAAATCCAACATGCCCTCAGATTGGGGATTCTCGTAAGTCGATCCGTGGGTTACGCTGTTGGCATGATTCGAATCCGGCTTTGGCCGGACAGGAAATCTGCAACGAGTCACAAGGGCGGCGGATGTGACGATGGCGACGGCAAGCAGCGTACAGCGCGAACCTTCGATGGAGGAGATACTGGCTTCCATCAGGAGGATCATCGAGGACAACGATACCGGCCGCAAGCAGCCGGATGAGGCGGACGACCTGCTGCAGGATCTGGCGTCGGTTGCCGTGCCGGCACCGGCGGTAGGCGGGGCGCCAGCGGCGGCAGGCGGGGCGCCAGCGGCGGCAGGCGGAGCGCCGCCGGAGGCAGGCGGGGCGCCAGCGGCGGCAGGCGGAGCGCCGCCGGAGGCAGCCAGGACGCCGCCTGAGGTGAGCACGTTTCGCGCCGAATTGCGTTCAGGATTGGACGCCAGGGGGCCGGTCACGCTGACCGAGGTGCAGGCGCCACCGTCGGCCGTCGAGCCCGTCATCGCACGCATGGAGCCGCGGGTGCGTTCCGATCCGGCTCCGGTCAAAGCGCCCGTGACGCTCGCTGGTGCCAGGATCGCTGCCGAGCCGGCCCCAGCCGCCAGGCCGGAGCCGGATGCGCCTGCGACGGCAAGGGTTGCGGAGACGACCGACAGCATCGTTGCCGATTGGCGGCGTGAGATCGGCGCCGTCGGCGAAGCGGTGACCGCGGCCAAGCCGGACAACACCCCGGACGCGGCCGAGGGGCGACGGACGCCGGACGCCGAACCGAAGCCCGAGGTTTTCGACGCGGCCGAACCTGCTTTCGAGCCGGCCCCGCCCAGAAGCGGGTTGACGCGCCCGGCGACAAGCGAGGCACTGCCCACTCGTCCGGCGATCCTTTCCGAACATACGGGCCGGCAGGTCGCCGCCGCCTTCGGCGAGCTTTCCGATGCGTTCGCCAGCCGCAGCAAGAAAACCTTCGACGAGATGGCCGAGGAGATGCTGAGGCCGATGCTGCAGGACTGGCTGGACAACAATCTGCCAACGCTGGTCGAGCGGCTGGTGCGCGAGGAAATCGAACGCGTGGCGCGCGGCGCGCAGTAATAATTCCGACGGTCGACAGATGAACCCCGCCGCTTGCGGGCGGCGTCTTCGTTGATGCGCGATGCAATGCCCACGGCCTCGGCAGTGGCATTGCCTGTGATCTTGTCCGATCTATCTGTATGGCAGGCGAGCCCGCTCGCCTGCCGCCTCGCGGTTGACTTGGCCAAAACCTTCCGATTTACACCGGACCAGCAAAAACCCGACAGCTCGGACCATTTCCCTATGCTCGAAAAAACCTACGACGCCAAAATCGTCGAGCCGAAGATCGCCAAAATCTGGGAGGAGGCCGACGCGTTTCGTGCCGGCGCAGGCGCCGAGGAGGGCGCGGAAGCCTTCACCATCGTCATCCCGCCGCCGAACGTCACCGGTTCGCTGCATATGGGCCATGCGCTCAACAACACGCTGCAGGACATTCTGGTGCGCTTCGAGCGCATGCGCGGCAAGAACGTGCTGTGGCAGCCCGGCATGGACCATGCCGGCATAGCCACGCAGATGGTGGTCGAGCGCCAGCTCATGGAGAAGCAGATCCACCGCCGCGACCTGACGCGCGATGAGTTCATCGAGAAAGTCTGGGAGTGGAAAGCCGAATCCGGCGGCGCGATCCTCAACCAGTTGAAGCGGCTGGGAGCCTCCGCCGACTGGAGCCGGGAGCGTTTCACCATGGACGAGGGCCTGTCCAAGGCGGTGCTCGAAGTGTTCGTCACGCTCTACAAGGAAGGCCTGATCTACAAGGACAAGCGCCTTGTGAACTGGGACCCGAAGCTCTTGACTGCGATTTCCGACCTCGAGGTCGAACAGCAGGAGGTCAACGGCAATCTCTGGCATTTCCGCTATCCCGTCGAGGGCGAGGTCTTCGATCCGGAAAATCCACAAACCTTCATCACCGTAGCGACGACGCGTCCCGAAACGATGCTGGGCGATACGGCGGTGGCGGTGCATCCCGACGACGAGCGTTTCCGGGATCTGGTCGGCAAGAACCTCGTCCTGCCGATCGTCGGCCGCAAGATCCCGGTGGTGGCGGACCAATATTCCGATCCGGAGAAAGGCAGCGGCGCGGTCAAGATCACGCCGGCGCACGACTTCAACGACTTCGAGGTCGGCAGGCGCCATAAGCTGCCAGCGATCAATATCCTCACCGTCGAGGCGGCGGTCGCCCTCACGGACAATGACGACTTTCTCGCCGGGCTGGAGATGACGCCCGAGCGCCAGGCCGTCTGGGATGAACTCGACGGCCTCGATCGTTTCGTCGCGCGCAAGAAGATCGTCGAGCTGATGGAAGCGGGCGGTTTCCTCGAAAAGGTCGAGCCGCATCGCCATGCCGTGCCGCATGGCGATCGCGGCGGCGTGCCGATCGAACCGTTCCTGACCGAACAATGGTATGCGAACGCGGCGGAGCTCGCCAGGCCGGCGATTGCCTCGGTGCGCGAGGGCCGTACCAATTTCGTGCCGAAAAACTGGGAAAAGACCTATTTTGACTGGATGGAGAACATCCAGCCCTGGTGCATTTCGCGCCAGCTCTGGTGGGGTCACCAGATCCCGGCCTGGTACGGGCCGGACGGACGCGTCTTCGTCGAGAAGACCGAGGAGGAGGCGCTCGCAGCCGCCGTCGAATATTATCTGGCGCTGGAAGGGCCATGGAAGGCCTGGGTCGAGGACAAGCTCGAAAACTTCAAGCCGGGCGAGATCCTGACCCGCGACGAGGATGTGCTCGACACATGGTTCTCGTCGGCGCTGTGGCCGTTCTCGACGCTTGGCTGGCCGGACCAGACGCCGGAGCTGAAGACCTACTACCAGACCGACGTGCTGGTGACCGGCTTCGACATCATCTTCTTCTGGGTCGCCCGCATGATGATGATGGGCCTGCATTTCATGGACGAGGAGCCGTTCCACACCGTCTATGTCCATGCGCTGGTGCGCGACAAGAACGGGCAGAAGATGTCGAAGTCGAAAGGCAACGTCATCGACCCGCTCGAACTCATCGACGAATACGGCGCCGACGCGCTGCGCTTCACGCTGACGGTGATGGCTGCGCAAGGACGCGACGTGAAGCTCGATCCGGCCCGCATCGCCGGCTACCGCAACTTCGGCACCAAGCTGTGGAACGCGACGCGCTTTGCCGAGATGAACGACGTCGCGAGGAACGATGAGTTCTGGCTGAACGACGCCAAGCTGGCGGTCAACCGCTGGATCCTGACCGAACTGACGCGCGCCGCGCGCGAAATCACCGATGGCATCACCTCATACCGGTTCAACGAGGCTGCGGGTGCGGCCTACCGCTTCGTCTGGAACCTGTTCTGCGACTGGTACCTGGAACTGCTGAAGCCGGTGTTCACAGGTCCGGACGAGGCTGCCAAGGCCGAAAGCCGGGCTTGTGTCGCCTTCGTGCTCGACGAGATCTATAAGCTGCTGCATCCGATGATGCCATTCATGACCGAAGAGCTGTGGGCTGAGACATCAGGCGAGGGCAAGGAACGGCCGTCGCTGCTGTGCCATGCCGCGTGGCCGTCGCCAGGCTTCGAGGATGAGGCAGCGGCCGCCGACATCAACTGGCTGGTCGATCTCGTCTCCGGCATCCGCTCCGTACGCTCGGAAATGAACGTGCCTCCGGCGGCGATCGCGCCGCTGATGGTGATCGGCGCCAATACCGCAACCCACGAAAGGCTTGAGCGCCAGGCGTCGGCCATCAAGCGGCTGGCGCGGGTCGGCGACATCTCGCTGGTCGATGCGGCGCCCAAAGGCTCCGCCCAGATCGTGCTCAACGAGGCGACCATCTGCTTGCCGCTCGGCAGCCTGATCGACCTTACCGCCGAGGCGGCGCGGCTGCAGAAGGAGCTGGTCAAGGTGACCGAAGAGATCGCCCGCCTGCACAAGAAGCTGTCCAACGAGAAATTCGTCGCCAACGCGCCGGAAGATGTCGTGGAAGCCGAGCGCGAAAAACTCGCCGAATATCGCGAGGCGCAAGAAAAGCTTTCGGTGGCGCTGACGCGGGTGCGTGAAGCCGGTTGACCTATCTCTGGTGTTTGAGAATCAGATTTTCTGAGCATCGGATTGTCCCAAAACCGGGCGCCGCTTTGGGTCCGATGCTCTAGGTTCGCGAGTCTCCGAACCTGCTTTTCGGACGGGGTCCCTGCCACGAAAATAGGCATTCCGCAGCGTAAATCTTGACGTAAACGGAATGTTTTAGCCCTATTGTTGCCATAATGTAACAAATGGGGTTCGTTCTCGCAAAACGGGCCGTTTTTGCGCCGTTCCATGCGAGTTTTCCGAGTTTTTTCTAGATTTGCAGCCAAATGAGCCGTTTTCCCGCTCTGCGGTGAAGCTGTCACATTGTCTAAAATGCGGTCGGCGAAGGCGTACATGTACGCGTCGAGAATTCGTTGTTGCGCCGTTAACCTGATTTGGTTCTAGCTTCGTCCATTCGTATTCGGGGAGGAGAGTCATGAACAATTTGCGTCTGAAAGCGCTGCTGGGGGCGGGGTGCTTTTCGCTGTTGATTTCGGGCGTTGCGAACGCGGGCGGCTTCGACCGGGGCGGTGTCAACATTGACCAGTTGTTTGATGCCGCGCCATATTCGTTCGACGCCGGCGTCACCTATGTTTCGCCACAGCGCACACTGAAGAATGTGCAGCGCCTGGATGGCTCGGGAATGTCGTCTTCGTCAGTGGATGTCGACGGCGACTATGCGGTGCCGCGCATCGGTATCAAGGCCAACATTTTTGAACCAGTGGATTGCCTTGCGAGCTATACGGAACCGTATGGTGCGGAGGCAGACTTCGGAATGAACAACGCCTATTCGCCAACCGCGGTCGAATACTACGTCAAAACAAATGATTTCGGCCTTACCTGCTCCTACAAGATAAACGTCGGCAAGGGCTCCCTGCGGTTCATCGGCGGCGTCTCCTACCAGGAGGTCGATGCGTTTCTGTCGCGCCAGACCTTGCTGGCCTTCGGCAATACCGGCCTCGGAAAATTCAAGCTTTCCGACGAGGCATGGGGTTGGCGCGTGGGCGCCGCTTATGAAATTCCCGAAATCGCCTTGCGCGCAAGCTTGATGTACTCTTCGAGCTACAAATATGACGGACTGTCGGGAACCGTCGACACGACCGGATTTGCAGGTGGGCCGCTAGGAAATGTTACCGGAGTGTTCCCTGTCTCCGCCTCGGCCGAGATACCCCAGGCCGTGGAATTCAAGCTGCAGAGCGGGATAGCGCCTGGCTGGTTGGCCTTTGGCTCGGTTCGCTGGCAGGAGTGGAGCAAGCTTGGCATTATTCCAATTAACGGCGTGATTAACCCGGTTTTCGGTACACCCTCGTCCGTTTCTTTCGATCTGCTTTATCGCGATGGCTGGACGGTTTCGGGCGGCATAGCTCACAAGTTCACCGACCAATTGTCTGGCGCGGTTTCGCTGACCTGGGACCGTGGGACCTCGACGACCTCCGGCTATCAGTCGGACACCTGGTCCGTGGCCAGCGGCATTTCTTATTCGCCGAACGACAAGATCGAGGTCAGACTTGGTGGCTCGATCGGTGTTCTGACCAGTGGGTCGTCGACCTTCACCGGTGTTGGCGACACGGCAAATGCCATCACCTACACGTACGACGACGATCTGCTCCTTGCCGGCTCAGCTTCGGTTAAAGTCAAGTTCTAAATGCATGTTTTCAATAGTAAAAAGCCGGGTCATGCCCGACTTTTTTACTTGAGGGGGGCTTCCCGGCAACCAAGCGGCGTTGCAACGACGCCGCTTCCCTCTGCCTCACGCGATCGTGATGTTTTGGCAACAGTTTCTGAACAACCCTCGCGCCACAAGGGCGCCCGCCGACATTGCCTACTTCCCGCCATAAACCCGGCGCACCTCGAATTCGTCTCAGGGCATGTGCCAAAAGGCTCGGCAATGGGGCAGGTCGCACCGCTCGCGGCAAGGGAAGAGTATGAACGCCAGAGTCATCTCCAAGACCAAGCTGCCCAGCCGCTATGTGACCGTCGGTCCGGCGCGCGCGCCGCACCGCTCCTATCTCTATGCGATGGGATTGTCGGCGGCCGAGATCGCGCAGCCGCTGGTCGGTGTCGCGAGCTGCTGGAACGAGGCGGCACCGTGCAACATCTCGCTGATGCGCCAGGCGCAGGTGGTCAAAAAGGGCGTCGCCGCGGCTAACGGCACGCCACGCGAATTCTGCACCATCACCGTCACCGACGGCATCGCCATGGGCCACCAGGGCATGAAATCGTCGCTGGTGTCGCGCGAGGTCATCGCCGATTCGGTCGAACTCACCATGCGCGGCCATTGCTACGATGCACTGGTTGGCCTTGCCGGTTGCGACAAGTCGCTGCCCGGCATGATGATGGCCATGGTGCGGCTCAACGTGCCGTCGATCTTCATCTATGGCGGTTCGATCCTGCCCGGTTCCTACAAGGGCCGCCAGATCACCGTGCAGGATGTGTTCGAGGCCGTCGGCCAGCACTCGGTCGGCACGATCGGTGACGCCGAACTCCTCGAAATCGAACAAGCCGCTTGTCCGTCGGCCGGCTCCTGCGGCGCCCAGTTCACCGCCAACACCATGGCCACCGTCGCCGAGGCCATCGGCCTGGCGCTGCCCTATTCCTGCGGAGCGCCGGCGCCCTACGAGATGCGCGACCGCTTCAATTTCGCCGCCGGCGAAAAGATCATGGAGCTGATCGCAAACAATATCCGCCCGCGCGACATCGTCACGCTGAAGGCGCTGGAGAATGCGGCGACCGTGGTTTCGGCCACCGGCGGCTCGACCAACGCAGCGCTGCATTTGCCGGCGATCGCGCATGAGGCCGGGATAAAGTTCGACCTGTTCGACGTCGCCAGGATCTTCGAGAAGACGCCCTACATCGCCGACCTGAAGCCGGGCGGCAAATATGTCGCCAAGGACATGTTCGAGGCCGGCGGCATTCCGCTTTTGATGAAGACGTTGCTCGACCACGGCTATCTACATGGCGACTGCCTGACGGTGACCGGCCGCACTTTAGCCGAAAATATGGAGCACGTTGCGTGGAATGATAGCCAGGATGTGGTCCGTCCCGCCAACCGACCAATCACCCAAACGGGTGGCGTCGTGGGCTTGAAGGGAAACCTTGCCCCCGAAGGCGCGATCGTGAAGGTCGCGGGCATGTCGGAGCTGAAATTCTCTGGTCCGGCACGCTGCTTCGATTCGGAAGAGGAATGTTTCCAGGCGGTTACGGATCGCAGCTACAGCGAAGGCGAGGTCCTCGTCATCCGCTACGAGGGACCGCGCGGCGGTCCGGGCATGCGCGAAATGCTATCGACGACAGCTGCTCTCTACGGCCAGGGCATGGGCGGCAAGGTGGCTCTCATCACCGACGGACGTTTTTCGGGCGCGACACGCGGCTTCTGCATCGGCCATGTCGGGCCGGAAGCCGCCGTGGGTGGTCCGATCGGGCTGCTCAGGGATGGCGATTTGATCTCGATCGACGCGGTGAGCGGCACGATCGAGGTGGCGCTGTCCGACGCCGAACTGGCGGCCAGGGCGAAGGCATGGAAGGCGCGCGCGACCGACTATCAGTCGGGCGCGATCTGGAAGTATGCGCAAACGGTAGGGCCTGCCCGCGACGGCGCGGTCACCCATCCCGGTGGTGCGAAAGAAACACATTGTTATGCGGATATCTGAGTTGCTGAGGTTGTCTGTCTTTTCGGCACTGGTCGCGATCGCCACTTTTGGCGCGACCTTGGGCGCCGCGGGCCAGGCCATGGCCTTCGACGATAAGGTGTTCGACGACAAGACCGGCGTGAAGCCGCAGTCCAGCCCGTGGGCGGTGTTTCAGTTCGGCTTCTCCGCTTATAAGAACGGCCGCAAGGAGCAGGCCGCGGAGGCTTATAAGTACGCGGCCGAAAACGGCCAGATCGGCGCCACCTGGAAGCTTGCGCGTATGTATGCCGAGGGTGACGGCGTGGAGCGCGACGATTATGCGGCGTTCAAGTTCTTCAGCGAGATCGTCGACCAGGACGTCGAGCCCGGTTCGCCGGAAGAGAGCTATGTGTCGGACGCGCTCGTGGCGCTCGGCGATTATCTGAGGAAGGGCATCCCCGGCAGCCCCATCACAGAGAACGAGGTGGCGGCCCAGGAATATTACATGCGCGCCGCCGCCAATTACCGCAACCCGAATGCCCAGTTCGAGATGGGCCAGATCTTTCTGAATGGCAAGGGCGGCGTCAAGGCTAGCCTGAAGCAGGCCGGGCGGTGGTTCCAGCTCGCTGCGGAAAAAGGGCATGCCGGCGCGCAGGCGACGCTCGGCCACCTGCTTTTCCAGAGCGGCAAGATCGTTCGGGGGCTGGCGATGATGACCGCGGCACTCGAGCGGGCCTCGCCTTCCGACCAGCCATGGATACGCGGCATGCAGGAAGAGGCGTTTGCCGCCGCGGGCGAGGCCGACCGCCGCACCGCGATTTCGCTGGCCGACGACATCCTCACAAAGGGCGGCGGCGACCGGTAGTCGCGAAGCCAGTCACAAAGCCAATAGTCAGGAAGAATGGGTATCTCGAAGTCGGACAGCCGAGATCAATTCTCGGTCGGTTTCGTCGGAACGAGGCCGGACTCCGGCGTTGAAATCGGCGTGGCCGGCGGCACCAGCGTGGTTCCCGGACAATCGTCCCGAATCTTTGTCCATGACGTGTTGTTGAGCACCATGTCGCAGCGGGCGAGGTGGCTCCGGCCGGAAAGCGTCAGGCAGGCGACCTGGCCGATCTGGAATGACTTTCCGTTGGCCAGGCATTCAGGATCGGCAAAAGCCGGCGTCGCCGCGAGGGCGAGCGCGGCGGCACATAGGCAAATCGCAAACCTGATCGTCATTCTGAACCCCGGCCGAACCCGGACTGCAGCGGAACCCCCGATTGTGGCGATATGACGGTCCATCAACCGGGAATCCGGCGGTCCGGACCTCGAAATGATCAGATCGGCGCAAAAGCCAGTTCGACGGCCACCGGCACATGGTCGGAGGGTTTTTCCCAGGCGCGCACGTGCTTTTCGATCGAGACCGAGGAAAAGCGGTTGGCGGCCTCGGGCGAGAGCAGCAAGTGATCGATGCGGATGCCGTTGTTCTTCTGCCAGGCGCCGGCCTGGTAGTCCCAGAAAGTAAAAATGTCCGGCGAGTCGGTGACCGCGCGCACGGCTTCGGTGAAGCCGAGGTTCTTCAGCCGGCGAAACGCCTGCCTGGTCTGCGGCTGGAACAGCGCATCGCTGAGCCAGTTCTCCGGGAATTTCGCATCGATGTATTCGGGGATGACATTGTAGTCGCCGGCCAACACCAGGGCCTCTTCGAGCGAGAGCCTTTCCTCGGCCCAGCGCTCCAGCCGCGCCATCCAGGACAGCTTGTAGGAGAACTTCTTCTCGTCATCGATCGGGTTGCCGTTCGGCAAGTAGAGCGAGGCAACGCGCAACGCGCCCTTGTCGGTCGAGAACACGCCCTCGATGAAACGCGCCTGATCGTCGGCATCGTCGCCCGGCAGGCCTCTGATAACCTCGTCGAAGCGCAGTTTCGACAGGATGGCGACGCCATTAAAACCCTTTTGGCCATAGATTTCGACGTTGTAGCCAAGCGCCTCGATCTCGGCGCGCGGAAACTGCTCGTCGACCGTCTTGATCTCCTGCAGGCAGGCGATATCAGGCGCGCTTTCCGTCAGCCAATGGGTCAAATTGCCGATGCGGGCCCGAACGCCGTTAATGTTCCAGGTGACGATTTTCATGACGGCCTCATTGATGTTCCGGCGGATGACGTTCGACGAGGCCGATCGTATTGCCTGCCGGGTCCTTTAGGAAGGCCATCCATTCGCTTTCCCCCGCCGGCCCGAACAGGCCTTCGGTATCGCGATGGACGAGCATCGGCGGCGCGGTGAAGGGGACACCGGCGGCTTTTGCCGAGGCGTGGAAATCGTCGAGGCCCGAAATGTCGAGATAGACGGTGCCGGCCGGCAGGCCATCGGTGAACAGCAGCCGCACGTCGCCGGCCATGATGAAGGCGATGCCGGGCGGATCAAAGCGTGCGTGCACCGTCATGCCGAGCACGTCATGCCAGAACGTCAGCGTTGCATCGAGATCGCGCCCGGCTGAAAGCGCGACCTGACGGACCGCGCCGACGCGGCGCATGTTCATTCACTCCCGAAAGGTTGGGCTTCGGCATTTTCCGCGAGTATTTGCTCTATCATCCATCGCAGGTGCGATGCCTGCTCGCGCGTTGCATTCTCGTCCATCCAATCACAGCCGTTGTAAAGGTCTCCAAGCCAGTTTAGAAAATCGTATCTTTCTTCAATCGGCGACACCATACGGCAGACCTGAAAGGGTTCCAGTTCGCCGTCAAGGTAAGTCCGAATGCGTCGAAGGAACAGCTTACGTGCTATTTCCTTGGCTTCATCGGACTTGTCGTTGAAATCGGGAAAACACCGCGCGATCAGCGACCTCAAATGGCCATGAGCTTTCGCAAGGTTAACGGCATTCCGCGGGTTGGATCGCGCGAGTTGCACGTAGGCAGCGTCTTCGGCGTAGCACGAAAGTGCGGTGTGGCGCTTGGCCCAACCAACGATATCGACATCGGAAATTGCCTCTATCTCGCGGGCGACAAGGACCGTCAAAGGATCCTCATGGCCCTCGAGCAGCGGCTTCATAATTTCATATACTGAAACTAGTGCCGCAGCCGCACGACGCGACCGCATTCGGGTTCCTGATCTGGAACGACTGGCCCATCAAGTCGTCGACGAAATCGATCACCGAGCCACCCATATAGACCAGCGAGAGGTCGTCTATCAGCACGGTGGCGCCGTCCTTCTCGATGGCGACGTCGTCATCGTTGCGCGTGTCGACAAGGTCGAATTTGTAGGAGAAACCGGAGCAGCCGCCGCCCTCGACCGAAACGCGCAGCGCCTTCTTGCCGGCTTCGCCAGATATAATCTTGGCGATCCGCCTGGCGGCGGCGTCGGTCATCTCGACTTTCATGGCAGTCTTGGCATCAGCGCCCATGGGCGTCACCTTGCTTTCGGTTTCCCATGATAGGTATGAAGCGCGAGATGGCAAGTCAACTGCGGCAGCGGCGATGACAAATGAGTTAGGCGACATCGGATTCGGCTATCGGCCGCGCGCAGCCTATGCCTGCGATCCGGCAAAGTCGCGCGGGCGCCTGTTCGCCGAGGTGGAGAGCCCGACCCGCACGCCGTTCCAGCGCGACCGCGACCGCATCATCCATTCGACGGCATTCCGCCGGCTGAAGCACAAGACGCAGGTGTTCGTCGCGCATGAGGGCGACCATTACCGCACCCGGCTGACGCATTCGATAGAGGTGGCGCAGATTGCGCGCGCCCTGGCGCGGGCGCTGCGCGGCGACGAGGATCTGGCCGAGGCGGTGGCGCTGGTGCACGATTTCGGTCACACGCCCTTCGGCCATACTGGCGAGGACGCGCTGAACGACAAGATGGCCGCCTGGGGCGGTTTCGACCACAATGCGCAATCGCTGCGCGTGGTGACGCGGCTGGAGAGCCGCTATGCCGAATTCGACGGGCTGAACCTCACCTGGGAAACGCTGGAGGGGCTGGTCAAGCACAACGGCCCGCTGACCGACGCCAGGGGAAAAGGCCTGAAGGGGCCGGTGCCGCAAGCGATCCGAGACTATTCGGAGCTGCACGACCTCGAGCTCGACCGCTTCGCCGGCATCGAGGCGCAGTGCGCGGCAATCGCCGACGACATCGCCTACAACACCCATGACATCGACGACGGCCTGAGATCAGGCATCCTGACGCTGGACATGCTGGAAAAGGTCTCGCTGCCCGGCTCGATCCTTGAAGGCGTGCGCCGGCGCTATCCGGCGCTGGACGATGTGAGGACAGGGCACGAACTGATGCGACGGCAGATCACGATGATGGTCGAGGATGTCATCGTTTCCACCACCGCCAATCTGGCCCGCATCAAGCCGGACAGCGCCGACGCGGTAAGGGCAGCAGGCGAGACGATGGTCACCTTTTCAGCCGAAATGGCCGCGTTCGAAAAGGAATTGAAGGCCTTTCTCTACAAGCATCTCTACCGGCACAGCGAGGTCATGCGCGTGCGCAACGAGGCCGAGCAGATCGTCAACGACCTGTTCGAGGTCTATTTCGCCGATCCGCGCGCCATGCCCGATGGCTGGCGCGAAGGGCTCGACCGGGCCGACGATCGCATCAAGGCGCGCAGCGTCGCCGATTTCCTGGCGGGCATGACGGATACCTACGCATTGAAAGAACACCGCCGTTTGTTTGACCATACGCCTGAATTAAGCTAGGCCGAGCTCGATTTGCCGGCCAATAAGCCGGATTCCTGCAAAGCCGCCAGAGCCACACCCCAGAGCCACACCAATGAACATCTTCGCCGATTTCAACGCGCGAATCACCAGAGCTGTCGAAGCGCTTGATTTGAAAGACAAGGACGGGGGTTCGCTGGACCTATCGCGCATCGCTGTCGAGCCGCCGCGCGACCCCAGCCATGGCGACCTGGCGACCAATGCCGCGATGGTGCTGGCCAAGCCGACCGGCCAGTCGCCACGCGCACTGGCTGAAAAGCTGGCGCAGGCGCTGCGTGCCGACATCGACATCGCCGCCGCAGACGTCGCCGGTCCGGGGTTCGTCAATCTCAGGCTCAGGGACGCATTCTGGCAGGTGCACCTGACTGCGCTGCTCGGCGAAGGCCGCAATTACGGCCGCTCGACGGTCGGCGGCGGCAGAAAGGCCAATGTCGAATATGTCTCGGCCAACCCGACCGGGCCGATGCATGTCGGCCATTGCCGTGGCGCTGTGGTGGGTGATGCGCTCGCCAATCTGATGGCCTTCGCCGGTTATGACGTGACCAAGGAATATGTCATCAACGACGCTGGTTCGCAGATCGACGTGCTCGGCCGCTCTGCCATGCTGCGTTACCGCGAAGCGCTCGGCGATGATATCGGCGAGATTCCTGCCGGGCTTTATCCGGGCGATTATCTGATCCCGATCGGCCAGGGGTTGGCTAGCGAATTCGGCCGCTCCTTGCTGCGGATGGCCGACGAGGAAGCGCTTGCCATCGTCAAGGACAGGACGATCGATGCGATGATGGCGATGATCCGTGAGGATCTGGCGCTGCTCAACGTGCATCACGACGTCTTTTTCTCGGAGCGCACGCTGCACGCCGACAACGCCCGGAAAATCCGCTCGGCGATCAACGACCTGACGCTCAAGGGCCACATTTACAAGGGCAAGCTGCCGCCGCCCAAGGGCGAGAAGCCGGACGACTGGGAGGATCGCGAGCAGACGCTGTTCCGCTCGACGGCGGTCGGCGACGACATGGATCGGGCGCTGGTCAAGTCGGACGGCACCTTCACCTATTTCGCCGCGGACGTCGCCTATTTGAAGGACAAGGTCGATCGCGGTTTCGTCGAACTGATCTATGTGCTTGGCGCCGATCATGGCGGCTATGTGAAGCGCCTGGAAGCGCTCGCCCGGGCGATTTCCGGCGACGAGGTGAAGCTTACCGTGCTGCTTTGCCAGTTGGTGAGGCTTTTTCGCGAGGGCGAACCGGTGCGCATGTCGAAGCGGTCGGGCGATTTCGTGACGCTGCGCGAAGTGGTGGAGGAGGTCGGCCGCGATCCGATCCGCTTCATGATGCTATACCGCAAGAACGATGCGCCGCTCGATTTCGACTTCGCCAAGGTGACAGAACAGTCGAAGGACAATCCGGTGTTCTACGTGCAGTACGCCTCGGCGCGCTGCCATTCGGTGTTCCGGCAGGCGAGCGAACAGTTGGGCGAGGCCAATTTTGACCGCAGTCGGCTGGCCGCCGCCACCGCTTCGCTGACCGACGAAGGCGAGATCGGCCTGATCAGGAAGCTTGCCGAATATCCGCGGCTGATTGAATCCGCGGCCCTTGCGCTCGAGCCGCACCGACTGGCATTCTACCTCTACGATCTCGCCTCCAGCTTCCACGGACATTGGAACCGCGGCACCGAGAATCCGGACTTACGTTTTGTTAAGGTTAACGACCGACAATTGACGCATGCCAGACTAGGGCTGGTGCAGGCTGTTTCGGACGTTTTGACGTCCGGCCTGACGCTGATCGGAGCCGATGCGCCCACCGAAATGCGTTAGGTTTGACTAAAAAACCTGTCACCTTTTGCCCACATTGCGCTGGTAAGGGCCAACCCTACGCGACGTCCATGGCGTCCGAATGAGTGCGAGTTCGGGAACAATAATGGCAGACAGAACCCAGCTGAGAGCAGCCGCCCAAAACGATATCGCCGACGATGATCCGTTCGCGGAACTGACCAGGATCATGGGGTTCGACCCGCGCCAGCCGGTCAAGCCGCAGGCCCAGCCGAAGGCGGCTCCAGCCAGCCAGCCGGCGGACGACGGCGATTTCGACATCGATCTCGAAAAGGAGTTGATGGGCGAATTCGGCGCCGACGACAATGACGGCGCAACCGAGATTCGCGAGCCGGCTTTCGAAGCGGCCGCCACTGACGCAATGGACGACGGGCTTGGGGACGACGAGCTTGCCGCGTCGCTCGAACAGGATTTCCTGCTCGACGCCGATGCGGCGGACGAAGCCGTCCATGCGGTTGCTGCCGACGACGCGCGTGCAGGTGTTGCCGAAGCAACCGCGCCGGCTGTTGAAGCTGCGTTCGATGACGATTTCGACGATGCGCTTGCCAGTTCGCTCGAAGACGTGTCGCCTTTCGAAGACGATTTGCCAGTGAACGACAAGCTTGGGAACGACGAGCTTGCCGCGTCGCTCGAACAGGATTTCCTGCTGGACGACGATGCGACGGACGAAACCGCCTATGCCGTTGCTGCCGATGACGTTCGTTCTGACGTTGCCGAAGCATCGGCGCCGGCTGCTGAAGCTGCCTTCGATGACGATTTCAACGATGGGCTCGCCAGTTCGCTCGAAGATGTGTCGCCATTCGAAGACGATTTACCGGTGGACGACGAGCTTGCCGCGTCGCTCGAACAGGATTTACTGCTCGACGACGATGCGACGGACGAGGCCGAACAGAATACTGCCGCCGCCGTTTCCGCGCCGGCCGCCGAACCCGCCTTTGACGATGAATTCGACAATGCGGTCGCAAGCTCACTCGAAGACGAGCTGATGCTCGACGAACACGTGCCGATGGCGCAGGCTGCCGAAGCCGAAATCTCCGCTCCGGCCGCCGAACCCGTCTTCGATGACGAATTCGACAATGCCGTCGCAAGCTCGCTCGAAGACGAGTTGATGCTCGACGAACATGTGCCGATGGAGCAGCCCGCTGTTGAAGCTCCTGCTGCGCCTGATCGGGCCGTTTCGGAAGCGTCCGGTGAGGACTTTGCCCGCCATTACGACGCCATGGCCGATGTCGACATGGATTTCGAGGTTCGCACGGCTGAACCGGTCGAAATTGACGAGCCAGAAATTGACGAACCGGAGGCTATCGCCACCAAGGATGGGCCTTCGGTCGAAACCCCGGAAGATGCGTTCGACGCCGATTTTGATTTGAGCCTCGACGATGCGCTTGCCGAGGAAGCCGAAGAGCCGGTTGCGCGGGCCTCCGACGTTGCAGCCCAACCGACGGCGCCGGCCGCCGTAGTCCAACCGGCGGCGCCTGCCCCCGTCGCTGACGAGCGGAGCCTCGAAGACGAGTTGAATGCGCTGTTGGGCACCATGCGCACACGGGCTGCCCCCGTGGCTGCGTCCGCGGCCAATGAACCCGCCATGGTTCAACAGTCTGTGGCCGCGGCTGGAAAAGCCGCCGACAAACCAGTGGATCCCATCGACGAACTGGACTGGAGCCTCGACGAGCAAGACCTTTCGGAGCCATCGGATGGCGCGGTTCAGGCGGCCGAGGCCGATCTCGACTCCGTTCTCCTCGATGAGCTCGAGGGTCAGGATTTCGGCGCTGAAGATGCCGCCGGGCCGGCCGATGTTGATTTCGACGATGATGCATTGCATACCGCCTTCGCCAAGGACATCGGTCTGGACCATGGCGACGGCGAGAACGTTGCGGCCGCCGCTTCCCAGGACGACGCGCTCACCTGGATGGCCGCACGCTCCGCCCCGCCGGCGCCGGCCCATTCGTGGAGCCGCGTAACGCCGGTCGCGCAGTCGCAACCTGCCTTTGCAGCCCAGCCGACGGCTTTGGCGAGGACCACGGAAGTGGCCTCGGGGAAGGCCACGGAAGCGCCGCCGCCGATGGCTGCGGTACCATCCTATCAGGATGAGCCGGCGCAAGTCGATGCCGCCAATGCTGCATCTGCGCCGGCGCAAAGCGAACAGTCTTCGGCGTATGACGAGATGCCTGATGTCGAGACGGTCGATGTGCCCGAGCGCGTCGTGGCGCTGGCGGACGACCTCGATATTCCGGAACTCGACTTCAATGACGACGAACCGGCGGCGCCTGCCTATGACGATCTCGACACCGAGTTCGCCAGCCTTCTCACCGAAATGAACACCGTAGACGTCGCTGCTGCCCCGGCGCGCAGTGCGTCGTATGACGACGAAACCTACAATGCAGGTTTCCAGTCAGGGGCCGGAATCCAGTCAGCGGCCGGGTTCCAGTCAGCCTATGAGCCCGAACGCGTTGAAACGCGGACCTATGCGGCGAGACCCGCACAAGCGTCTGTCAGTGCGTCTTATGCCGATGCCGCCAGCGGCTTCGATTGGGGCGACTTGCCCAACGGCCGGCCGGCCTCGCAGGCCGACGACTTTGGATTGGACGAACTCGACTACGACCCCGAACTGGATGAGGCCATGTCGGTTCCCGGCTTGGCTGGGCACGATGCCGCGAGGCCGCGGAGCCGCGGCCTGCTGGTCGCCGCAGTCGTCGGCGCCGTGGCGCTCGCCGGCGGTCTCGGCGCCTTCGCGCTGTCTTTCGGCGGCGCCGGCGGCGCCGATGCGCCGGTCATCGTCAAGGCGGACAACGCACCGATCAAGGTCAGGCCTGAAAATCCGGGCGGCACCGTCGTGCCGAACCAGGACAATAAGGTCTATGACGCAGTGGCCAAGGGTGGCCCAAAGCCTGCCGAACCGGTCCAGGAAAAACTGGTCACCAACACCGAAGAGCCGGTGAACGTGGCGGCCAAGGAGCCGCCGCAGAGCCGTGTGGTCGATCTTTCGCCCGACGATATCGACACGGCTGAAGCCGCCAATGCAATCCGCAATGCCGAATCCGCCGCCGCTGAAGGCGCCAATGCGATCCGCGGCACGCAAGCGGCCGGAAATGCCGACGTCGCCGCCGCGCCGGCACCCAAGTCCGAGGATCGTATCGCCCAGGTTCTGCAAGAGGCCGACCAGGGCATCGAGCCCGACGTCGTCGCCGTTGCACCGCGCAAGGTGAGAACCATGGTGGTCAAATCAGATGGTTCGCTGGTTGCGCGCGAGGATCCGGCGCCTGCACCGCAGATGGCTGCCGTCGAACCTGTCGATCCGGCGCCGCAGCATGTGGCCCCAGCGGGACAGGCCGACGACGCAGCAGAACAGACCGGTACGGTACCGCCTGTTGCCGACCAGGCAAGTGGCGATCTGTTGGGTGGCGACCCGGTGGGCGGCGATCAGACCGAAATCGCCAAGCCGGAAACAGCCAAGCCGGAAACAGTCGATCCGACAACCGCGCCGGCAGCCGCGCCTGAGGCTGAGGCCCAAACCGCCCAGCCTGCCAATACGCCGGCCACGGTTCCGGTGGCGCCGCAGCGTCCGTCCGACCAGCCGGTCGACGTCGTCGGCGAGGTCAAGCCCGACCAGGTTGCGTCCATCAGTCCGGCGGCCGCCTCGACCAGCGGTGGCTCGTGGTCGATGCAGATCGCTTCGCAACCGACTGTCGAAAGCGCCCAGTCGACCTATCAGGATCTGCAGCGCCGCTACGGCAGCGTGCTTTCCGGCCACACCGCCAACATCGTCAAGGCCGAGATCGCCGGCAAGGGAACGTTCTATCGCGTCCGCGTCCCGGCGAAGTCGCGCAACGATGCGATCAACCTGTGCACCAACTACAAGGCTGCCGGCGGCAACTGCTTCGTGTCGCGCTAGCCATTTCGAATATCCCGCCCTTGGGCGGAAAGAACCGGCGCGGTCACGAACCGCGCCGGTTTTTTTGGCGGAAGGGAGTTCTTTGTGTGGAAGGGGTTGTGGCTCAACCGCATGTGGTTCGATGCGATTCCCTTTGTCCGCGTGAAGCTCTAAACTCCTGCTCATGACCGAATCAAAATCCATGATCCTCGGCTGCGCCGGGAAATCGCTCACACGCGACGAAATCAATTTCTATCGCAATGAATGCCCGTGGGGCTTCATCCTGTTTGCGCGCAACATCGGCGAGACCGAGCAGATCCGCGATCTGGTCGCGGCGATGCGCGACTGTATTGAGCGCCCGGACGCCCCGGTGTTCATCGACCAGGAAGGCGGCCGGGTGCAGCGCCTGCGGCCGCCGTTGGCGCCGAATTATCCGGCCGGTGGTGCGCTCGGGGCCTTGTGGCGCAACGACCACTACGCCGGCAACCGCGCCGCCTGGCTGATGGCACGGCTGCATGCCTTCGACCTGCTGCGCTACGGCATCACGGCGGATTGCCTGCCGGTGCTCGACGTTCCGATCGAGGGCGCCAGCGACGTCATCGGCGCGCGCGCCTATGGCAAGGAGCCTCGTGCCGTCATCGAACTGGGTCGCGCCGCGGCGGAAGGCCTGATGTCGGGCGGCGTGCTGCCGGTGATGAAGCATATTCCCGGGCATGGACGGGCCTTTGCCGACACGCATTTCGAACTGCCGACCGTCGATGTCTCGATGAGCGACTTGCAGCGGCATGATTTCGCCCCGTTCAGGGAGCTCAATCATTTGCCGATGGCGATGACGGCGCATGTCGTCTACAGCGCGATCGACCCGAAGAACCCGGCCACGACGTCCGGCAAGGTCATCGACGAGATCATCCGCGGCGAAATCGGCTTCGACGGGCTGTTGATGAGCGACGACACCTCGATGAAGGCACTTTCTGGGGATTTCCCGACAAAGGCGGCCGCGATCCTTGCGGCGGGCTGCGATCTGGTCCTTCACTGCAACGGCGTTTTCGAGGAAATGGCCGGCATTGCGTCGCGCACAACAGGGCTTGAAGGCACGTCGCTGCAACGCGCGCAACGGGCGCTGACCTATATCAAGAAGCGCGATCGGGCTGATGAAGCCGAGATACGCGCCGAATTCGCCACCTATTTCGATGCGGTGGCCTAGACCATGATCCCGAAAAATGGGAGCCGGTTTTTCGGAACAGATCATGGTCAAACAAGAAGCTAGAAGCAAAGGAAAGCGACAGGAAGTGGCGGAAACATTGGATAGCAAGGCCGGCAAGGCCGCACCGATGGACCGTCTGTGGGCCGAGAACGACGATTCGCGGCTGACCGGCGATCCCGCGCTGGTCGTCGATGTCGACGGTTTCGAGGGCCCGCTCGATCTTCTGCTGCATCTTGCCCGCAACCAGAAGGTCGATCTGTCGCGCATCTCGATCCTGGCGCTGGCCGAGCAATATCTGGCCTTCGTCGAGAAGGTGAGGGCGCTCAGGCTGGAGCTTGCCGCCGACTATCTGGTGATGGCAGCGTGGCTGGCGTTTCTCAAGTCGAAGCTTTTGATCCCCAAGCAACCCGGTGACGACGGCGAAAGCGGCGAGGAGTTGGCGGCGGTGCTGCAATTCCGGTTGAAGCGGCTGGAAGCGATGCGCGACGCGGCGGCACGCCTGGTCAACCGTAACCGGCTCGGACGAGACGTGTTCGCCCGCGGCATGCCGGAAATGGTCATGGTCGAGAAACGCAACGCCTATTCGGCCTCGCTCTACGATCTGCTGACCGCCTATGCGGCGCAACGCCAGAAGCAGGCGATCACCAATGTGACGATCGCCAGGCGCGGTGTGTGGTCGCTCAAGGATGCACGCGACATCCTCAACAGGCTGATCGGTTCGCTTCGCGACTGGACGGCGCTGGACAGTTTCCTGGTCGAATATCTGACCGGCCCGGACGAGCGGCGTACCGCGATTGCCAGTTCGTTCGCGGCCACGCTGGAACTGGTGCGCGAAGGCAAAATGGAAATGCGGCAGGACGAGGTGTTCGCGCCGCTCTATCTGCGCGGCCGTGCGCAAGGCATCAGGGCAGTCGAGGTGGCATCATGAGTGAACGCGCCAACGCGTCGGTCATTCCGTTCAACGTCGACGACGAGACCGAAGAGGGCGTGCTCGCCGGGGTACCGGCAGAAAATCAAGCCCAGAACTTGTCCCAGAATCCTGGCGAGCGGCTGCATATGGCGGAAGCCGTGCGAATGGCCGAGGCGATCGTTTTCGCCAGCGCCGAGCCGGTCAGCGAAAAGCAGCTTGCCGCGCGCCTGCCCGACGGCATCAGCATTACCGCGGCGATGGCCGAACTGCAGCAGATTTATGCGCGGCGCGGCGTCAATCTGGTGCGCGTCGGCGATGCCTGGGCGTTCCGCACCGCCGACGATCTCGCTTTCCTGATGAGCCGCGACACGGTGCAGCAGAGGAAGCTTTCCCGCGCGGCGCTCGAAGTGCTGGCGATCATCGCCTACCACCAGCCGGTGACGCGCGCCGAGATCGAGGATATTCGCGGCGTCGAGACCTCGAAGGGCACGCTGGACATGCTGATGGAGACCGAATGGGTGAAGATGCGCGGCCGGCGCCGCACGCCTGGCCGTCCCGTCACCTACGGCACGACCGACATCTTCCTCGACCATTTCGCGCTGGAGGAGATCCGCGATCTTCCCGGCATGGACGAATTGAAGGGCGCCGGGCTGCTTTCGGGCCGCATGCCGTCGAATTTTTCCATTCCGCTGCCGCCGGCGGATCCGGATGCGCTGACCGACGACGAGGATCCGCTGACCGACATCGACCTCGAGGAACTCGGCCTGTTGACGCCGCGCGTCGAGGAAGATTGACCGCAAACGACGTGCCGAAAGCCGTTGGTATTTCGCGGCTGCGCCGATTGGTAGCGGGCTATGGCGCCGAAAGTGCGTGACTTCGGCCACTCATTTATGAACTCTGTCGCGGTTGTGTTTGAATCCCGACGCGAAAGCGCATAGATCATCGTCAGAGAAAACTTTCGAGAGAGATTGTTATGGGTTCATTTTCGATTTGGCACTGGCTGATCGTTCTGGTGATCGTGTTGCTGGTGTTCGGCCGCGGCAAGATTCCCGAGCTGATGGGTGACATGGCCAAGGGTATCAAGAGCTTCAAGAAGGGCATAGCCGACGACGAGGTTGCCGAGGACAAGCGCACCGTTGAACACCGTGCCGACGAAACCGTTTCGGCAGTGAAGGAAAAGGCCAGCAAGAGCTGAGCCCAAAACTTTAGTCGGAACGTATCGCCATGTTCGACATCGGCTGGACCGAGATGCTGGTGATCGCGATTGTCATGATCGTGGTCGTCGGGCCTAAGGATTTGCCCAAGATGCTGCGCACTTTCGGCCGCACGACGGCGAAGATGCGCGGTATGGCAGCCGACTTCCAGAAACAGTTCAACGACGCGCTGAAGGAGGCCGAGCTTGACGACGTCAAGAAGTCGGTCGATTCACTCAGAAGCCTCAACCCGGCCGCCGAGATCAGGAAACAGCTCAACCCGTTCGAGCAGGCAGCAGCCGATGTCCGTTCGGGTGTCGACGCGGTGATGAAGCCGAAGCCGGCCGTCGACCCGGTCACGCCAGCTTCTATGCCGCAGGATACCGAGCTGAAGAATGGCGCGACGGTGCTGCCGGGCGTCAAAGCCCCGGAAGCGGCGCCGGCGGCGCCGACCTTTCCGGCGATGACCGATGAGTCGGTGGTGACGCCGCCTGTCGCGGCGGCGACGCCGGCTGCACCGCAAAAGGCCTCGGCGGCGAAGGCGAAGGGTGCGCCAGCGAAAGCGATGCCGGCCTCCAAGGCCGCAGCGAAGCCAGCGGCAGCAGCGGCAAAACCTGCTGCGACGAAGACCGCGGCTAAGAAGGCCGAGCCGAAGCCTGCACCGGCAGCGGTGAAGAAGCCGACTGCAGCCGCCAAAAAGACGGCGGGAGCCGCCAAGTGAGCATTTCGGAAAAGGACGAGATCGACAAATCGGCGGCTCCGCTGATGGAGCATCTGATCGAGTTGCGCCGGCGGCTGATGTGGTCGATCGGCGGATTCTTCGTCGCCTTCCTGTTCTGCTTCTTCTTCGCCAAGCAACTGTTCAATCTGTTGGTCATCCCGTTCAAATGGGCGACTCAATGGGCAGGGCTCGACCCGCACAAGGTCGAGCTTATCTACACGGCGCCGCAGGAATTCTTCTTCACTCAGGTCAAGCTGGCGATGTTCGGCGGCATGGTGATCGCCTTCCCGCTGATCGCCACGCAGATCTACAAATTCATCGCTCCCGGCCTATACAAGAACGAACGCAACGCTTTCCTGCCGTTCCTGATCGCTTCGCCGATCCTGTTCCTGATGGGCGCGTCGCTGGTCTATTTCTTCTTCACGCCGATGGTGATGTGGTTCTTCCTCGCCATGCAGCAGGCCGGCACCGACGACCAGGTGCAGATTTCGCTGCTGCCGAAAGTGTCGGAATATCTCAGCCTGATCATGACGCTGATCTTCTCCTTCGGCCTTGTGTTCCAGTTGCCGGTAGTGACCAGCCTGATGACGCGGGTCGGCATGCTGTCGTCCGAGGCGCTGGTCGAAAAGCGCAAATGGGCGATCGTCATCGCCTTCGTCGTCGCGGCTGTGCTGACACCGCCCGATCCGATAAGCCAGATCGGCCTGGCAGTTCCCACGATCCTTCTCTACGAGGTCTCGATCTGGTCGGCCCGGCTGATCGAGCGCAGCAAAGAACGGGAACGTCTGGCGCGCGAGAAGCGGGAAGCTGCGGAAGCGGCGGCTGAAAAGGCAGCGGACGCGTCGTCGACGTAGGCTGCATCAGGCGGGTAGCACTTTCTTCAAAATCTGCGGGACAGCGCCCCCCTCTGTCCTGCCCTCTTTGCCAAAACTTGGCATCTCCCCCACAAGGAGGGAGATTGGCAGCTTCGTCGACGGCCCGCTCCTTCAACGCTGGAGATTGGCGAAAGCCCGCGATGACAGCCAATCTCCCCACCCGTGGGGGAGATGTCCGGCAGGACAGAGGGGGCGCGAAGGAACTCGATCTTGACATCTTGCATCGGCCAAGGATGCGGTTTACGCCCTCTGACCTAGCTCAGGAGCGTTCAGGACAATGCTTGACATCAAATGGATTCGCGACAACCCGAAGGCCCTTGTCGAGGCGCTCAAGAAGCGCTCGTGGTCCAGCGAGGACGCGCAGTCCACGGTCGATGATCTGATCGCCAGGGACGAGGCGCGGCGCGAACATCTGACCGAGCTGCAGATCAGGCAGGAGCGCCGCAACGCCGCCTCGAAGCAGATCGGCAACGCCATGCGTTCGGGCGACGCCGCCCTTGCCGAAAAACTCAAAGCCGAAGTCGGCGTGATCAAGGCCTTCATCCAGAACGGCGAGGCGCGCGAACGCGAGCTCGACAAGGCGCTGAGCGATGCGCTGGCGGTGCTGCCCAACGTGCCGCTCGACGACGTGCCGATCGGCAAGGACGAGCACGACAATGTCGTCAAGCGCATCGTCGGCAAAGTGCCGACGCGCCCGAACTGGGTGAAGGAGCATTTCGAGATCGGCGAAGCGCTCGGCATGATGGATTTCGAGCGGGCGGCGAAGCTCTCCGGCTCGCGGTTCACAGTGCTCAAGAGCGGACTGGCGCGGATGGAGCGCGCACTCGGCCAGTTCATGCTGGACCTGCACACGACCGAGCACGGCTATGAAGAGATTCAGCCGCCGCTGATGGTCAAAGACGAGGTTCTTTTCGGTACGGGGCAACTGCCGAAATTCGAGGAGGATCTCTTCTTCGCCCCGCGTGGAGACGGCAGGCTTGGCCTCATCCCCACCGCTGAAGTGCCGCTGACCAATCTCGTGCGCGAAGAACTCATACCGCATGAAAAGCTGCCGTTGCGCTATACAGCGCTGACGCCGTGCTTCCGTTCGGAAGCGGGCTCGGCCGGACGCGATACGCGCGGCATGCTGCGCCAGCACCAGTTCTACAAGGTCGAACTGGTGTCGATCACCGACCAGGGCTCCTCGCTCGCCGAGCACGAGCGGATGACCGAATGCGCCGAGGAAGTGCTGAAGCGGCTCGGCCTGCCGTTCCGCACCATGACGCTGTGCACCGGCGACATGGGCTTTGGCGCGCGCAAGACCTACGACATCGAGGTCTGGCTGCCGGGCCAAAACGCCTATCGCGAGATTTCGTCATGCTCGGTCTGCGGCGATTTCCAGGCGCGGCGCATGGACGCCCGCTACAAGGACAAGGACGGCAAGGGCAACCGCTTCGTCCACACGCTGAACGGCTCCGGCACCGCCGTCGGCCGCGCTCTGATTGCTGTCATCGAAAACTATCAGAATGAGGATGGCAGCGTAACCATTCCTGAAGCGCTTCGGCCTTACATGGGCGGTCTGGAAAAGATCGAATCAAAATAATGCGCATCCTCCTGACCAACGATGACGGCATCCATGCCGAGGGCCTTGCATCGCTCGAACGCATCGCCCGCACGCTGTCGGACGACGTCTGGGTGGTGGCGCCGGAGCAGGACCAGTCCGGCTACGCGCACTCGCTGTCGATCTCGGAGCCGCTGCGCCTGCGCAAGATCGGCGAAAAACACTTCGCCGTGCGCGGCACGCCGACCGACTGCGTCATCATGGGCGTGAAGAAGATCCTGCCCGCAGCACCCGACCTGATCTTGTCCGGTGTCAATTCCGGCGCCAACATCGCCGACGACGTCACCTATTCGGGCACCGTTGCCGGCGCCATGGAAGGCGCGCTGCTCGGCGTGCGTTCGATCGCGCTCAGCCAGGCCTATTCCTATCTCGGCGAGGATCGCGTCGTTCCCTATGAGACCACCGAGGCGCTGGCGCCGGCGCTGCTCAAGAAGCTTGTCGCCATGCCGCTGCCGGACGGCGTGCTGCTCAACGTCAATTTTCCGAATTGCGCGCCAGAAGAGGTCGCCGGCACGGTGGTCACCTCGCAAGGCAAGCTCGTCCACAGCCTTTGGGTCGACGAGCGCCGCGATGGGCGCGGGCTTCCCTATTATTGGCTGCGTTTCGGCCGCGAGCCGGTCGAGGGCAAGCAAGGCACCGACCTCCATGCCATGCGCAACCGGCTGGTATCGGTGACGCCGCTGCAGCTCGATCTCACCGCTCATGAAATCCGCGATCAACTGACCAAGGCGCTCGCATGAACCTGAACCACGGTCCGACGGTCGACGACCGCGAAGGCTTCGCCGCTTTCCTGCTCCGCCTGCGTGGCAAGGGCGTCGTGCCGAAGGCGCTGATCGCCGCCTTCGAGGCGACGCCGCGGCGCGGCTTCCTTTCCGCGCAGTTCCATCCGATCGCCTGGTCGGACCGCATGCTGCCGATCGAATGCGGCGAGGCGATCGAGGGCGCCGATCTGCAAGCTGCGGTGATCGCAGCACTTGCCATCGAGCCGGGCAACCGCGTGCTCGAGATCGGCACCGGGTCGGGCTACACGGCGGCGGTGATGTCGCGGCTTGCCGCGCGGGTCGTCACCGTCGACCGCTACAAGACGCTGGCCGAGAAGGCCAAGCAGCGCTTCGAGGCGCTCGGCATCGGCAATGTCATCATGCGCCAGGCGGACGGCTCCAACGGACTGGCCAATGAAGCGCCGTTCGACCGTATCGTCGTATGGGCGGCCTTCGACAGCCTGCCGCGCTTTCTGCTCGACCAATTGTCGAGCGGCGGCATCGTCATCGCTCCGATCGGACCCGAAGAGGGCGAGCAGGTGCTGGCCAAACTGACCAAGGTCGGCAGCCGCTTCGAACGCGAGGACATCGGACTCGTCCGCCTGCAGCCGATCCTGCGCAGCGTAGCCGCGGTCATCTAGGGTTCTGTTGATATTCAGGTGATGCCCGCAACCGACCTGTTGGTCGCTTCGCGCCCGTCTCCGACTCGGCCCTACCTGAACCTCAACCCGACCCGGTCCAGCCTTAAATATTTTAAGAAAATTTGCGTCTGATTCTAGAGGTTTAACCGACCAGTAACATTAACGCGCTTTAATCGCAGTCAGTCTGTACCGGGTATCTGCGGGTAAAAGCGATGCAATTCAGTATTTTGAAGGCAAACGGACGCAACCTGGCGCGTGGTTTCGCTGTCCTTATGGTTGCGGGCACCGCGGCGGGATGCAGTTCCCAAGTCTCGCGGTTCAACAGCGTCGATGACGTCTTCACCTCCTCGACCAACAACCAGCGCGCCATCATCGACAAGCAGGACGCGGCCCAGCCTTATCCGGGCGATGCGCCGGTGTCCGCCGCGCCGCTCGACGGCAGCCATACCCAGTCGGTCAGCCGCTCAAGCCTTGAGCCGGTTACGACGCAGCAACTGCCGCCGGTCAGCCAGTCGCAGCCGGCCGCCACCGCCAGTCCGGCTCGCACCGCTTCTGTGCCAGCCGCTTCACAGGTTGACCGTACTGCGACCGGGACAGCGGCAAAGCCGTTCAAGAACGCACAACCCGATGATCCGCGCATGGCGACGGCAGGCGGCGAACCGCGTGCCACCGAGATCATCGTCAGGGATGGCGAGACCATTTCCGGCCTGTCGCGGCGCTACGGCGTGCCCGCCGACGCCCTCATGAAGGTCAATGGGCTGAGCGCGACCAACGGGCTGAAGACCGGCCAGAAGCTCGTCATCCCGGCCTATGCCTATTCAGGCAAAAAACCGACGCCGAAGCTTGCCGACGCCAAGCCTGCGAACGACACCAAGCTCGATTTGCCGGCCAAGGCGCCGGAGATGGTGGCCGTGCTGCCGCAGCAGCCGAAGCTCAAGGAGGGCAAGTCCGCCGCGCAGGTGGATGCATCGGCCGCAGCAAGCCAGCCGAAGGGCGCCGCACCCAAGGCGGCTGGTGCCGGTGGCACCTACACGGTCCAGCAGGGCGATACGCTGTCGGCCATCGCCAGGAAGACAGGCGTCGGCGTGGTTGCGTTGAAGCAGGCGAATGGTTTGCAGGACGGTCTGCTCAAGATCGGCCAGACCCTGAAGGTGCCGGCTGACGGAACCGCGACAGTTGCCAGCGCCAAGCCGGCAAAGGTCGATCCGGTAACGACTGCCACCACCCCGCCTGCGGCAAAGACTACGCCGTCGGAGACGCTCGCCGCCTACACGCCGCCCCAAAAGGCCGCGAAGGTCATCGAGCAGGCAGAGGATGACGACGCGGTGGCGCCAAACGCCACCGGTATCGGCAAGATGCGCTGGCCGGTGCGCGGCCGCGTGATCTCAAGCTTTGGCGGCGGCAAGGATGGTGTCGACATCGCCGTGCCGGAAGGAACGCCGGTCAAGGCGGCCGAGAACGGCGTCGTCATTTATGCCG
This sequence comes from Mesorhizobium sp. WSM4807, assembly GCF_055811615.1. Classification (NCBI taxonomy): domain Bacteria; kingdom Pseudomonadati; phylum Pseudomonadota; class Alphaproteobacteria; order Hyphomicrobiales; family Phyllobacteriaceae; genus Mesorhizobium; species Mesorhizobium sp. WSM4807. Next base: position 252,877 of record NZ_JBVVQY010000006.1, on the reverse strand, counting down.
GCGATGGACTCAAGGAATTCGGCAATACGGTTCTGGTGCGCCACGAGAACGGGTTGGTTACAGTCTATGGCCACGCCCGCTCGATCGAGGTCCAGCGCGGCCAGAAGGTCAAGCGCGGCCAGGAAATCGCGCAGTCCGGCATGAGCGGCACCACCGACTCGCCGAAACTGCATTTCGAAGTCCGCAAGAATTCGGCACCGGTCGATCCTTCGACCTATCTTGAATAAAAGAAAGTCGATCCTTCGACCTATCTTGAATAAAGAAAATCGACCCTTCGACCTATCTCAATTAGAACAAGAAAAGCAATTGCGCGCCGCCTGACCTCCAGTCCGGCCCGCCGGCTCAGCCCGCCCCGCAGGGGCGGGCTTTTTCAGTCCTTGTCCCTAATCTTTGAGAGATTTGCCGAGCCGGCCTGCCAGATCCTGGGTGAATTGCCAAGCGACGCGGCCCGAACGGCTGCCGCGCGTCGTCGCCCATTCCAGCGCCTCGGCGCGCAGCGCCTCGGGAGCGATGGCAAGGCCGTGATGGCTGATATAACCGTCGATCATGTCGAGATACTCGTCCTGCGAGCATTTGTGGAAGCCGAGCCAGAGGCCGAAGCGGTCGGACAGCGAGACTTTTTCCTCGACTGCCTCTGACGGGTTGATGGCGGTCGAGCGCTCATTGTCGATCATGTCGCGCGGCAACAGATGCCGCCGGTTCGACGTGGCATAGAAGATCACATTCTCCGGGCGGCCCTCGACGCCGCCTTCGAGCGCCGCCTTCAGCGACTTGTAGGACGTATCGTCGTGGTCGAAGGAGAGGTCGTCGCAAAACAGGATGAAACGGTAAGGTGCCGCCTTCAGCAAATTCATCAGCTTCGGCAGCGTGTCGATGTCCTCGCGGTGGATCTCGATGAGCTTGAGCGGCAGGTCCAGCTTTGCCGACGCGTTGATAGCGGCATGCACGGCCTTGACCAGCGAGGATTTGCCCATGCCGCGCGCGCCCCACAACAGCACGTTGTTGGCTGCGTATCCGGCGGCGAAGCGCTCGGTGTTGTCGACCAGTATGTCGCGGACGCGATCGACGCCGCGGATCAGGCCGATGTCGACCCGGTTGACCTTGAGCACCGGCTCCAGATAGCCGGGATCAGCCTGCCAGACGAAGCAGTCGGCCCCGCCGAGATCGGTTTCCGGCACCGGCGGCGGAGCGAGGCGGGCGACCGCCTCGATCAGGCGGTCGAGCTTCTTGTTCAGGGCTTCGATGGTGCTGTCGGTCATTTCTTGTCTTTTTGTTTTTGCATTCAGGAAGGCGTGACAACGGAACCTATTTGATTCCGGCGGTTTCGGAACCGGCTCCAACCTTTTGTTAGAGCATGATCTTTTTCGAAAACCGCGCTCCATTTTCGGGATCATGCTCTAACACGGCTCAACCCGCCCGAAAAGCAGCCGAAATGCCTGGCCGCAGTTGCATTGGCAACTTTACCGACTATATTCCGGCCAAATTTCACGGGGCCGCCAAATTTCCCTAGGACGGTTTGGCGGCTGTTTTTCAAAATTCAGGAGTACCTCGATGTTCGTGACACCGGCATATGCCCAAGGCGTCGGCACCTCCCCGGATATGTTCATCAGCATTTTGCCGTTTGTCCTGATTTTCGTGATCATGTATTTTCTGATCATTCGGCCGCAGCGCACGCAGTTGAAGAAGCGCGGCGAGATGCTGGCGGCGGTTCGCCGCGGCGACACGGTCATCACCGGCGGCGGTTTCGTCGGCAAGGTGACCAAGGTGATCGACGACAACGAACTCGAGATCGATCTCGGCGGTGGCACCAAGGTAACGGCGCTGCGCTCGACGATTGCCGATGTGCGCGTCAAGGGCGAGCCAGTGGCGAACCAGAACGCCAAGAAATAGCCGAAATTTCTGGCGGAGCGGTCCGCGGATACGCCCCTGACGGACGACGCCATTTGCTGTATTTTCGAACTTCAAGACGACCCTGATCCGGCTGGCCACCCGGTCCAGGGCGCCAACGATCTCGTGATGCCATTGCGCGCTGGTCTCTTGCCGGCAAGATTGACAACAGTGGAAGAAAGCCCGATGGCAGCACCAAAGTGAACTGCCTGTGTTCGACAATCACCGATGTGCGGAGCGGGGCGAGCCGGTGGCGAACCAGAACGCCAAGAAATAACCCAATTCCAGGCGGAACGATCCGCCAGAATGCCCTGACGGACGAGGCCATATGCTTTATTTCTCGCGCTTCAAGATGATCCTGATCTGGCTGGCCGTGGCCGCCACAGTGATCTTCGCTGCGCCCAATCTATTCTCAGCCAGCACGCTGGCCAAGCTTCCCGACTGGGTGCCGAAGCGCCAGATGACGCTCGGCCTCGATCTGCAGGGCGGCTCGCATATCCTGCTCAGGATGGATCCGAACGATCTGACCAAGGATCGGCTGGAGACGACGCGCGACCAAATCAGGACACTGCTGCGCGACGCCAAGATCGGTTACACCGGCCTTGCCGGATCAGGCCGGACCGTGCAGGTCCGTATCACCGATCCCGGACAGGTCGATGCCGCCAAGACGGCGCTGAAGACACTGACCGACCCGGTGGCGGCCGGCCTGTTCAGCGGCGGCTCCGTCCAGGAGATGTCGCTGGATGACTCCGAGCCCGGCCTGCTCAAATTCACCGTTACCGATGCCGGCATCAAATACCGCACGTCGACGGCGCTGGCGCAGTCGCTCGAGGTCGTCGAGCGCCGGGTCAACGAACTCGGCACCACCGAGCCGATCGTGCAACGCCAAGGCGACGACCGCATTCTGGTCCAGGTGCCGGGCCTGCAGGATCCGCAAAGGCTGAAGGACATTCTTGGCCAGACCGCCAAGCTGACCTTCCAGATGGTCGACCAGTCGATGCCGGTGCAGGACGCGCTCAACGGTCGTCCGCCGGCGGGATCCTCGGTGCTGTATTCGCAGGATGATCCGCCGGTTCCGTATCTGATCGAGAACCGCGTCATCGTTTCGGGCGAAAATCTCGTCGATGCGCAGGCGACGTACAATTCCCAGACCAATGAGCCGGTGGTTTCGTTCACCTTCGATTCCAAGGGAGCGGCGCGTTTCGGCCAGGCGACCTCGCAGAATGTCGGCAAGCTGTTTGCCATTATCCTCGACAATCAGGTGATTTCGGCGCCGCAGATCCGCGAACCGATCCTTGGCGGCAGCGGCCAGATCTCGGGCAATTTCACCGCCGAGAGCGCCAACGACCTCGCCGTGCTGTTGCGTGCCGGCGCGCTGCCGGCGACGCTGACGGTGATCGAAGAGCGCACAGTAGGCCCTGGGCTCGGCGAGGATTCCATTCACGCCGGCAAGGTCGCCGGCGTGATCGGCTCCATCCTCGTCGTCGTGTTCATGTTTGTGGCCTACGGCTTTCTCGGCTTCATTGCCAACATCGCGCTGGCGGTGCATGTGGCGATGATCATCGCGTTGCTGTCGTTGCTCGGAGCGACACTGACATTGCCGGGCATTGCCGGCATCGTGCTGACCATCGGCATGGCGGTCGATTCAAATGTCCTCATCTACGAGCGCATCCGCGAGGAGCGGCGAAACGGTCGCTCTGTAATCCAGGCGATCGACACGGGCTTTTCGAAAGCGCTGGCGACCATCGTCGATTCGAACGTCACCTCGCTGATCGCGACCGTGGTGCTGTTCTGGCTCGGGACCGGACCGGTGAAGGGCTTTGCCGTGACCTTCGCCATCGGCATTCTGACCACCGTCTTCACCGCCTTCACCTTCACCCGGCTGCTGGTGTCGATCTGGCTTCGCCGCGCCCGCCCGAAGGAGTTGCCGCGCGCGCCGGTGACCTTCGTCCCGGCGGGCACGAGAATTCCATTCATGGGCATTCGCCGCTGGACATTCGCGCTGTCCAGCGTGCTGTCGATCCTGGCGGTCGTGCTGTTCATGACCGTCGACATCAATTACGGCATCGACTTCAAGGGCGGTTCGCTGATCGAGGTGCAGGCCAAGGATGGCACCGCCGACATTGCCGACATTCGCGGCAGGCTTTCGGAACTCAACATCGGCGAAGTGCAGGTGCAGCAGTTCGGCGACCCGAACGACGTCTTGATTCGCGTCGGCACGCAGGAGGGCGGCGAGAATGCCGAACAGACCGTCATCGACAAGGTGCGCGGCGAGTTGCAGGACCATTACGATTTCCGCCGCGTCGAGGTGGTGGGACCGACAGTTTCCGGCGAGCTCGCCAAGCAAGGCACCATCGCCATGCTGATAGCGCTGCTCGGAATCCTGATCTATGTTTGGTTCCGCTTCGAATGGCAGTTCGCGGTCGGCGCCATCATCGCCACGGTCCACGATGTGGTCATGACGATCGGCTTCTTCGTCATCACCGGCCTCGAATTCAACCAGTCGTCGCTTGCGGCGATACTCACCATCATCGGCTATTCGCTCAATGATACGATCGTCGTCTATGATCGTGTTCGTGAAGACTTACGAAAATACAAGAGGATGCCGCTGCCGCAATTGTTGAACAACGCCATCAACGAGACGCTGTCGCGAACGACGCTGACCTCGGTGACGACGATGCTAGCGCTGCTGGCGCTGGTGCTGTTCGGAGGTGAGGTGATCCGCTCGTTCACGCTGGCGATGCTGTTCGGCGTCGTCTTCGGAACCTATTCGTCAATCTTTATCGCCGCGCCACTGCTCATCCTGTTCAAGCTGCGGCCGCAGGCCGCGACGGCCGATGAGGAGAAGCCGGTGGGGGGCGGCAAAGCCTTGGCAACCTGACGATTGCCGCGGCAGAAACATCTATTTGCTGGTGGTCCCTATCGTTCTAACATTCGCAAACGACGCTGTTGGAATGGGATGCGAATGTTAGAATCGGACCACTAGTGGCAAAAGGCATCGTCATCCGCGAAGCGCATTTCCCTGGCCGTGCGCCGATCGAGGCCTACGGCAATGGCGGGTTTCGTTTCGCCGACATGTCTCATCGCGGCTCGCTCCTGTGCCTGCCGTCGGGCATTTATGGCTGGGAGCCGGCTGATCCCCTGGCACTGACGGCGGCGGATTTCGCCAAGCTGCTCAACGAGGCTGACAAGGTCGAGATCCTGCTGGTTGGCGCCGGCAAGGATCTCAGGCCGTTGCCGGCGGCCCTGCGTGCTGCGCTGAAGGCGGCGGGCATTGCGGCCGATCCGATGTCGACTGGTGCTGCCGTGCGGACCTACAATGTTCTTCTGGCGGAAAACCGTGCGGTGGCCGCCGCACTGATCGCCGTCGAGTGACGTGACCGAAAACGCCAAAATCGTCATGGAAACGGTGCGAGCCGCCGACCATGACCGCTATGTTTGCGCGCTCTATGCGCCTGAGGACAAGCGTGACGCACTTTTTTCGCTCTATGCCTTCAATGCCGAGATATCAGGCATTCGCGACCGTATTCGCGAGGCGCTACCCGGCGAGGTGCGGCTGCAATGGTGGCGCGATGTCATCGCAACCGAGGACAGTGGGGACGGGGTTGGCCATCCTGTCGCGGACGCGCTAAAGGCTACGATTTCCGCCCACCACCTGCCGATACCCGCCTTCGAGAACATGCTCGAAGCCCGCGTTTTCGATCTGTATGACGACCCTATGCCGTCGCGCACTGACCTGGAAGGCTATTGCGGCGAGACCGCAGCGGCGCTCATCCAGCTTGCAGCGATGGTACTCGATCCCGTCGCAGCACCGCGGTTTGCCGAACTTGCGGGCAGGGCAGGTTGCGCACAAGCGATGACCGGCCTTTTGCTGCTGCTGCCGTTGCACCGCAAGCGCGGGCAGTGCTTTGTCCCGGCCGACATTCTGGCCGCGGCAGGATCATCGCCGGAAGAGTTCGTTGCGGGCGATGGCGGGCCGGGCGCAGAACGCGCTGTCGCCGCGATGATCGCACTGGCGCAAGAACATCTTGCAGCTTTCGAAAGCGGCGCATCGGCGTTGCCGGTTTCGCTGCGACCGGCATTTCTGCCGCTGGCCTTGTCGCGCGCCTATCTCGGAAAGATCGAAGGCTCTCGTCAGTCACCTCTGAACGGCGTGGCTCGGCTCTCGGCCTGGCGCCGGCATTGGCTGCTGTTGCGTCGCGCAATGCGAGGCTGGCCGGACGCCTGAAAGCTGCCAAGTATGAAGGAATCCGGGGGGGAACGGAAAGCCGGAATTGTCACCGCGATCGTTGAGCTGGGCGAGTAACTGTCCATCACGATGGATCGCTCGATTCGCCATCGCGCATCAGCGTCTCATAGTCGCGACCGCCATAGAAGATGTTGACGATGCGAACGAGATCATCGCTGACAACGTAAGCAATTACCGCAGAGTGCTCGAACGGCACTGTTCGCAGTCCCGGCGCAATGTCATCGCGCGAGGCGCATTGCGGATGCTTTGGCAGCGGTCTTCGATACGCAAGACGAATTTCAGCGCGACGTCCGTACTTCCGCCGGCCTCTACGATGTTTCTGAAATGTCGGCCAGATCATTCCTAGCGGTTTCTCGATACTCGACTTCAAGCCGCTGAATCATCAGCACGGCTCGAATGTCGGGCGACGAATCCCCGAAGGTGAGCGCGAACCTCCTCTCCTGAATAGCCCGGCCTTGTATCTTCGATCGATGCCTTCACGCGCGCTCTGATCGATGCCATCCGCTCGGCGTGTTCTTCCTCTTCGCGTTGGAAGGCGCGTAGTGCTGCGCGGATGACCTCGCTCGCCGATCCGAAGGAGCCGTCTTCGACTTTCTCACGGATCATACTCGCCATGGCGGGCGTCACGGTGACGGACAATTTCTCTGCGGATTCCATGACGTAGCTCCATGCGCTATAAAATAGGATTTTATCCTTCATCCAAGGTGTCCAATTTCGTTTAACTTGGGCGCACATTTAACTCCTGATGCGTCGACCTGATCCAACATAGCGCCCAGATTCACCCCCTATGGCATCCGTGAGATTTGGCTCCAACTCGACAAGCGCATCAACTACAGCCGGCGCCTCTGAAGCGGGAGTTTCCTGCTTGAAATGAGCGTGGACATACACGCCATGAGGATGTGACGGGTTCAGACGGGCCTGGATGGCCCAAAACGGCGACAGCGAATAGAGCGTCTTCATGAAATCGAGGAGGAACTGCTCGGTGTAGGGACCTCCGAGGCGCTGTACAGCAACGATTCTCTTTAAGCTTCGATCGCGGTTCTCAATGTAATTTTCGTTATCGAATATCCAGCCCCTGCCGCCGTGGGGCTGGCCGATCAGCGATTCAAGCGCGGGTATATGAACTTCGCGCAATTTCCGCAGGTTGCTGCAGCGGATGTAGATGCTCCAGAAAATTTCGTAATCACCGGCGAAAGGTTCTTCACTTGACCCGGCGGCAGAAGTTGAGGCAGGCTTGAGAGATCACGCATCAATTACGCTGCCGCTTCCGTCTGGGCGGCCAGCCCCAACCATTGCCGGCAATCACCCAACGCACGTGACGTCACCGCACGCCGCTTGGCGACGGTCTTGTCCTTGCCGCGCAGGCGCTTTCCCTCGGCTTTCGGCGCCTCTACCGGGGGAAACAGGCCGAAATTGATGTTCATAGGCTGGAAGGAGCGCTTTCCCGGCTCGTCGTCGGAAACGATGTGACCGCCGGTGATATGGTTGAGCAGCGCGCCAAAGGCTGTGGTCATCGGCGGCAGCGCCGGCGCTTGGCCCAGCCGCTCGGCGGCGGCAAAGCGCCCGGCAAGCAGGCCGATGGCGGCACTTTCGACATAGCCTTCGCAGCCGGTGATCTGACCGGCGAAGCGCAGGCCGGGCCGCGACTTGAGCTGCAGCGATTGGTCAAGCAGCGTCGGCGAATTGATATAGGTGTTGCGGTGCAGGCCGCCGAGGCGGGCGAATTCGGCGCTTTCGAGGCCCGGGATGGTGCGGAACACGCGCACCTGCTCGGCGTGCTTAAGCTTGGTCTGGAAGCCGACCATGTTGTAGAGCGTGCCCAGCGCATTGTCCTGTCGAAGTTGCACGACGGCATAGGCCTTCACCGATGGATTGTGCGCATTGGTAAGCCCCATCGGCTTCATCGGCCCATGGCGCAGCGTCTCGACGCCGCGCTCGGCCATGATCTCGATCGGCAGGCAGCCGTCGAAATAGGGCGTGCCTTCCCATTGCTTGAATTCGGTCTTTTGGCCCTCCACAAGCGCCCCTACGAAGGCAAGGTACTGCTCCTTGTCCATCGGGCAGTTGATGTAATCCTTGCCGGTGCCGCCAGGCCCGACCTTGTCGTAGCGCGACTGGAACCAGCAGATGTCCATGTCGATCGTGTCGAAATGGACGATCGGCGCAATAGCGTCGAAGAAGGCGAGCGCATCGGCGCCGGTCACTTCCGCGATCGAGTGGGCGAGCCCAGGTGCGGTCAGCGGGCCGGTGGCGATGATCGCCTGGTCCCAGTCCGCCGGCGGCAGGCCGGGCACTTCCTCGCGCTGGATGGTGATGAGCGGATGCGCTTCGAGTTTTTTTGTCACCGCTTGGGAAAATCCGTCGCGGTCGACGGCCAGCGCACCGCCGGCCGGCACCTGGTGCGCGTCGCCGGCGCTCATGATCAGCGAACCGGCCAGCCGCATTTCGGCGTGCAGCAGCCCGACGGCGTTGGTTTGCGCATCGTCCGAGCGGAAGGAATTGGAACAGACGAGCTCGGCCAACCCATCCGTCTTGTGCGCTTCGGTGCCGCGGACGGGACGCATTTCATGCAGCACGACTGGAACGCCGGCTTCGGCTGCCTGCCAGGCGGCTTCGGAGCCGGCGAGACCACCGCCGATGACGTGAATGGGGTTCTTGTTCATGAGCGCCGAGATAATGCTTTGGCGCGGCGAATGCAATTACGCGAGTTGGCCGCGCTGTTGCCGCCAAGTGCTGCAATCGTCTACTGTCGAAGAATGGACGGGATGCTCGGGAGCTTTGCCAGAGCGACATTTCTGACAGTCGTGATCGCCATGGGCGGATCAGCGGCCGCCGGCGAACTGGCCGCGACGGCTTCCAGGCGGATCCCCATATGCCACGGCTACAGTTGCAACTATCGCACGATGCTGGCGCTTGGCCCCGGTGACGGCGCGCGTTTCCGCTCTATCCTGCGTGCGGGTGCGGGTTCGCCCCAAGCCGAGCGCTCCGCTATTTCGAAGGCTGTCCGCTATTTCGAGCAGCGCATTTTCCGGGCCACCGGCATTCGCGATCTGCCGCAATCGGAATTCGGTGCATCGCGCATCAGGGGCCAGATGGATTGTGTCGACGAATCGACCAATACGCATGCGCTGCTGGTCTATCTTGCCGAGCGAAAACTGCTCAGGTTTCACAAGGTCGAGGACAAGGCTTCGCGAGGCCTGTTTGTCGACGGACGCTATCCTCATTGGACGGCGGTGATCAGCGACCGCGGGGGCACCGAATGGGTGGTGGATTCCTGGTATGCGCCGATGGGCGGCGCACCGGACATTTTTCCGCTGAGCCAGTGGAAGAAACGGGGCGTGCTGGAAAGCGGTGCGCTGGACTGACGGGCAGGGACATCCCGGCCAAAACGGCTCTTAGACTGCCTCCACTCTGAAAAACAACAACACCCGCCGGGGGAGGAGGTCCGGCGGGTGTCGTTTTGCTGGCCGATCCTCGGGAGGAGGTGAAGATCGACCGTATTCGTCATCGCCGGGGAGGAGGTCGGCTTTGACGAAATTCCTTTCGCCTGATGAAAGGGGGCGAAACCCTTGGGGACGAAATTCGTTTCGCCCCTGGGACGAAATTCATTTCGCCCGGGGAAACAGCGCCCGCCGCGGGAGGAGGTGCGGCGGGCGCCGTTTTTGTGGTCAACCCTCGGGAGGAGGTGAAGGTTGACCGTATTCGTCAGGGGCGGGGAGGAGGTCGACCCTGGCGAAATTCCTTGACTAGATCGCCTTGCGGGCGATGCTCTTGATCTCTTCGCGGACGATCCCGAGATCATGCAGCTGGCGGTTCGAAAGGCGACCCAGCTCGGTAACCGTCGAGCGATAAACGCGCCAGTTACGATAGTTGCGGATCAGGTTCATTGTCGTTCTCTTTTCAAGTCAAACTGGTTCGGACCATTTGCGGTCCGAAGAGGATTAGACCGCCTTGCGGGCGACGTAGTGGATATCGCTGCGGCTGATGCCGAGGTCGGTCAGTTCGCGGGTGCTCAGGCGGCTCAGCTCGGAAACGGTGTCCCGGTAGCGGCGCCAGTTGCGGTAGTTGCGGATCAGGTTCATGGTATTTCTCGTTTCGTCTTTCTTCCGGATCATTCCGTCTTTGTGTACGCCCTGAAGATAGGTGGGGTCATATCGATTTAAAAGCGCTATTGGTGCATGGCAGCAATGCAAATTGTGCAATGCACCATTGCCGCCAAATCACGTCTTCGACCTAGATAGGCCCGAATCGGAAAATGCCGTAGCGTCAACGGTTTGGCCGGATCGGCTGAAAAAAAGAGAAAGCTGGGGAGAAAGGCATGGCGAGCTATTCGTCACGCGTCAGGACCGATATCGCACGATGGCTGCAGGCTGGCCTGATCGACGCCTCGACGGCCGACGCGCTGACGCGCGACGTCGAGGCCAATGAGCGCAAATCGCTGAGCTTCGGCTCGATCCTGGCGATGATGGCGGCGCTGCTTTTTGGTGCGGCCGTCCTTATCTTCGTCGCTGCCAATTGGGAAGCCATCCCGCGGCTGGCGCGGGTGGCAGCGCTCTTCGCCATCATCGTCGCCGGCTATGTCGGCGGCGCGGTGCTGAAGACACGCGACCATGCTGCTATCGGCGAGGCACTCTGGATCATCGCCGCGGCGGCATTCGGCGGATCGATCGCGCTGATCGGCCAGATGTATCATTTGTCCGGCGACGAAACATCGGCCTTGATCACCTGGGGCGCTGGCACGGCCTTGGCGGCGGTTGCGCTGCGCTCGAACCCGCTGACCGTCGCTTCTGTCGGCATTGCCGACGCATGGCTGTTCCTGAGGGAATTCGACTATTTCGGGCGCGCGGAATTTCCGCATCTCTTCGTCGTCATGGCGAGCGTGTTGTTCGCCATTTCGTTCTGGACCCGCAGCCAGGCGGCTCGGCACCTGATCATCCTGTCGGTCATCTTCTATCTCGTGCTGTTGTTTACGGAATACGAAACGCTGCAGGTCGCCGTCCCGCTCATTGTCGTGTCGACGCTGCTTTTCGCGACTGCGATCTTCGCTGCCGGGCCCGTCGACCGAATATTGCAGCTTGGCGGCCGTCAGCCCTTACACGCGCTGATCGGATTTCTCACCGGTCTGGCGATGATCCAGTTCGAACTGGCCGGTGAGAGCAACAACAGCGGCTTCGGCATTGCCTCGGCCGTTGCGCTTGCCGGCATTGGCGCGGCGATTGTGCTGGGAGGCCGCGAGAGCAGGGGCTTGCGCTGGGTTGCCTATGCCGGCTTCGCCCTCGAACTCGCCATCATCTATGTGGTGATGTTGCAGTCGATGCTCGACACAGCAGGCTTCTTCCTTGCAGCCGCTGTGCTTCTTGGCCTGCTTGCCCTTGTCATCCTCCGCGTGGAAAAGCGCATGAGGGCCTCGATCGTGGAAGGAGCGGCGGCATGATGACCGGTAAAAGACTGATCGTTTCGGCGGTGGTGCTGGCGCTCGTCCAGATCGGCTTCCTGAGTTGGATCATCGCCGGCCGTGCGGCGATCTTGCGCGACGGCAGGCAAGTGCTGCTGAGGGTCGAACCGATCGATCCGCGCGATCTCCTGCGCGGCGACTTTATTCGCCTTGGCTATGAGATTTCGCGCATACCGGTGAAGCTGATCGCCAACATTCCGGCCGGTAAGCTCACGAGCGACGACACGCCGATCGTCGTCAGGCTGAAGCAGGGCGCCGACGGCTATTGGGAGGCGACCGCGGCCTGGTTCGGGCAAGCGCCTGCGCCGGCAGCATCCGACGAAGCCGATATCGTCGGGCATGTGGCTGAGGGGTGGGATCTCAGCGCAGCCACGACGATCGCGCCGAATTACGGCATTGAACGCTTCTATCTGCCGGAAGGCGAGGGGATGGCGATCCAGAACGACATGCGGGTGCGGCCATTCGGCATCCGTGTTGCAATCGCGGCCGATGGCGCCGCGCAGATCAAGGCGCTGATGGACGGCGACAAGACGCTGTTCGAGGAACCGCCTTATTAGAATTGGAAAGCCTGGCCGGATTAGAATTGGAAAGCCTGGCCGGATTAGAATTGGAAAGCGTGGCCGGCTCGGACAGCATCAAACATGACAATTATCCTGACGACACGAGAAGACATAAATCTCGACTCGGTTTTCCGCGTCGCCTGGAAGAAAGACACGGTGCAAATCAGCGGCAAGGCTTTGCAGCGCATCGCAGAGTGTCGCGCGTCGTTCCTGCGTCTTATTGAAACCGACCCTATACCGGTCATCTATGGCGTAACCACCGCTATGGGAGAATTGGCGAGCAGGCGGCTCGAACTTGGGGAGCGGGGTCGCCATGCGCGCATCAAGGCTTTCGCAGCCGCCACATCGTTCGGCGAGCCTTTGCCAGATCGCGTGGTGAGGGCGATCGTGCTCGCCCGCCTGGCGAATTTCCTCGAAGGAAATGCTGCGACCACACCACGCATGGCGCTCGCCGTCGCTGCGATGCTGGATGGCGGACCTATGCCCCTGGTGCCATCCTCCGGCCAGGGCGGTGCCGGTGAAATCCTCGCCCTCTATCCGCTCTTTGCAGAACTTTCGACGCGCTTCGACCTGGAAGTCAAGGAAAGGGGATCATTGATCAATGGCTCGCCCTGCGCTGCCGCACTTGTGGCCGACGCTGCCTTGGCGGCTCGCCGCCGCATTCGCCTTGCCGAAAAAGTCTTTGCGCTTTCGATCGAAGCGTTTCGCGCGCCGCTCGAACATTACGACCCGGCGCTCGACGCGCTTTGGGGCGATGAACACGAAGCAGCGGCGCTGCGCGGATTGAGGGAGTTTCTTGCCGGCGCCGGCACTGGGCGCCGCAATTATCAGGCGCCGGTCAGCTATCGCATCGTTCCTCGCATCCTGGGGCACGCGCATCGCGCGCTGGCATCGGCGGAACGCGCGGCGACCGTGTCGCTCGCCTCTGTATCGGACAACCCGGCCTACATCCCGCCAGACGACGAGCATCCGCTCGGGCGCTGCATCAGCACGGGCGGCTATCACAATGCCATGGCAACACCCGCCCTGGATGACCTGGCAGCGATATGGGCCGATATCTGCCTCTTGTGCGACCGCCACGCCTCGAAGCTTTTGAACGGCAAGGTCTCGCTCCTGCCCGATCTGCTTTTGACGGGGCGGGACTGGAGCGACAGCGACGGCCACGGCAATGTCGGCTATGTGCCGATGGCGATCACGGGTTATCTGGAGCAGGCGAAACTCGCGGCCCAGCGCACCTTCATCCCGGGAACGGAATCGGCCGGCGCCGGGCAGGACGACGTCGCCACGACGGTGTTCCTCGCATGGACGAAGGAAGCACGCGCCGGCCGCTGCCTCGATGCCGCGATGGCGATGCTGGCGGTGATCGCCTCGCAGGCACTGCATGTCACCGAGCGCGTGGCGCCTCTGGCGCTTCAGTCGTTCGTCGCAGATATCAGAAGCATCGTGCCGCCGGTCGGTGACGATCGCGTGCTGGGGCCTGAACTTGCGACTTTGACCGGATGGTTCACGCGCCAGGTCTTTGAGGAGTAGGCACCAAATTGGTGCGGATGAAGGGACTCGAACCCTTTCGGCACTGGAACCTTAATCCACTGTTCGAGGGGAGCAGTGGTGCGGGTAGAGGGACTCGAACCCCCACGTTCTCACGCCAGAACCTAAATCTGGTGCGTCTACCAATTCCGCCATACCCGCTGGCTTCGTGTCACCGTGACATGTCTATGTCACAAGCCATGTCACAAGTTCAAGACTTAGATTTTCGAGGTTTTTGGGCCTCGCGTTGCCGGCTACGCCGGTCGCTTGGGCAAGTCCCAGCCCGTGGACCGTGGGCTCACGCCGCGCCATGCATCGGCATCGCGCCCAAACTGACGGTCATATTAGGTCTGCCGCTGGAGCATAAAGTCGTGATGGGACATTCAATTTCCTTACAAGCTGTAGGCTAAGATGAACACGAGATGGTGCCGTCGGCGGCACGGCGCGGACCTTCCGTCCAAAGTAGGCGACGGCGGCGCGAACGAACTCGTCGGCGGGCAAGTCTTCCTGCCCAAGGATGTATTCCCAAATTCTTTCAAATTGAATCGGAATATTTTGCTACCCGTAAGTTACGATCGCAAACATTGTTTCGCGTTAGCAATTCAACAACTCCCTGAGTTCGTTATCGCTAAAGTAGCAGGCGCTGAAACTGCTGCTGTGAGGTAACTACCAAAGGAAAGGGAGAGTGTCATGGCAAAGGTCGTTAAGAGTTTCGCCACAGCTTTGGCCAGTGGTGCACTTGTTTTATCTCTATCTTTTCCCTCCAGTGCAGGCGGCATTAGCGCCGGCGCATCGGTCGGCGGCCGAGGCGGCGTAAACGCCGGTCTCGGCGCCTCGGTCGGAGGCAGTGGCGGCATCAATGCGGGAGCCGGCGCCTCGATCGGCGACAGCAGCGGGGTGAATGCCGGCGTCGGTGCATCGGTTGGCGGCAGCAAGCGCTTTACCGCTGGTGCCGGCGCCTCGATCGGCGGCAGGAGCGGGGTAAATGCAGGCGCCGGTGCATCGATTGGCGGCAGTAGGGGCGTTAGCGCTGGTGCCGGCGCCAATGTGGGCGGCAATGGTGGCGTCACGGCTGGCCTGGGTGCCAATGTCGGTGGGACTGGTGGTACCACTGCCGGTGCAGGCGCAAAAGTGGGCGGCACCGGCGGCATTACAGCGGGCCTGGGTGCCAACGTCGCTCGCACGAGCGGTGTCGGTGTCGGCGTCGGCGGCGGAACGCTTGCCGGGACACTTGGCACTCTTGGAACACCGGGGACTCCCGGCATGCCGAGCGTGGTCGCGCAGATGTCCAGCAGCCAACTGATGCGCATGAAGAAACGCTGTGTCGACGTGCTCAGCAGCGAAGGCACCTATGACCTTGACCTGCGGCAGCTTTGCATGCTGATCGCGCGTCGCTGAGCACTCGCAAACGAGAGCGTCGCATCGGCCGTGGAGGCTTTGACAATACTCTCCTGGCTTCGCGGCCGGCCCGCCACCCGCAACGTGGCGGGCTTCTCTGCATCAGGATCGCTGGGCTGAGCCATTATTCTGTCAATGTCGCGGTCAAAATAGGGGCCGTTCGCCGGCGCATGATCCCGAAAATCGAAAAATCGTTTTTTGGGATCATGCGCCAAAATCAAGGTGCTACAGCGTCCTTGCGCGTCCAAGAAGGACGCGCGGCGCTGTAGACGCGAAGATGGTTGAAAATTAGCCGCGCCTGTGACAAAAGGCGTGTCGAATGTGACGGGATGCGACGATCCGCTTCTGCAGAATGTGATAAGAAGTAGGAAAAACAAAGACTTATTCACATTTTGGAGTGTATTTTCTGGAGGATTTGCGCCGCGTTGGGCGGACAAATCGCCAAGTCCCGCACCAAAAGCCATTCCCGGCAAGATCATACCGGCAGGCTGTAAACGGCAGGAGCCGTTTGGCTGCCTCATTGGTGGAAACAAAGGTTCTATGATGCAGGTCACCGAAACGCTCAACTCCGGTCTCAAGCGCGAGATCAAGATCACCGTGCCGGCCGGTGACATGGAAGCCAAGCTGATGGCGCGGCTTTCCGATGCCAGGAACAAGGTTCGCATCAACGGCTTCCGTCCCGGCAAGGTGCCGGTGCAGCACCTGCGCAAGGTCTATGGCAAGTCGTTCATGGCCGAAGTGGTCAATGAGATCCTCAACGATTCGACCCGTTCGATCATCACCGGGCGCGGCGAAAAGGCCGCCATGCAGCCCGAAGTGATCATGACCGAGGACGAGAAGGAGGCCGAGAAGATCCTGGCCGGCGGCGCCGACTTCGAGTTCCGCCTGAACTACGAGATCATTCCGCCGATCGAGATCAAGGATTTCTCCGACATCAAGGTGACACGTCAGGTGTTCGACGTACCGGATTCCGAAATCGACGAGCAGGTCCGGCGTGTCGCCGAATCGGCGCGCACCTACGAGCCGAAGACCGGCAAGGCCGCCGAAGGCGACCGCGTGACGATTGACTATGTCGGCAAAATCGACGGCGAAGCCTTCAGCGGCGGCGCCGGCACGGACCAGCCGCTGGTGCTCGGCTCCAAGGAATTCATTCCCGGCTTCGAGGATCAGCTCATCGGCAGCAAGGCCGGCGACGAGACGCAGGTCACGGTCACGTTCCCGGAAAACTACCAGGCGGCGCATCTGGCCGGCAAGGAAGCCACCTTCGACGTCACCGTCAAGGAAGTGTCCAAGCCCGGTGCGTTGGAAATCAACGACGAAACGGCCAAGAATCTCGGCCTGGAATCGCTGGAGCGCCTGCGTGACGTGGTGCGCGGCCAGATCGAGAACCAGTTCGGCTCGATGACGCGCCAGAAGATCAAGCGTCAGCTGCTCGACCAGCTCGACGCCGCCTACTCGTTCGAGGCGCCGTCGAAGCTCGTCGAGGCAGAGTTCAACAACATCTGGAACCAGGTCAACCGCGATCTGGAAGCCGCCGGCCGCACCTTCGCCGACGAGGAGACGACGGAAGAAGAGGCGCGCGCCGAATATATGCGGCTTGCCGAGCGCCGCGTGCGTCTCGGCCTGGTTCTCGCCGAAATCGGCGAGAAGGCCGGCGTCGCCGTGTCGGACGAGGAATTGCAGCGTGGCCTGTTCGAGCAGGTGCGCCGCTATCCGGCCGCCCAGCAGCAGGAAGCCTTCGAATTCTACCGCAGCAATCCCGAAGCGCTGAACACGCTGCGCGCGCCGCTGTTCGAGGAGAAGGTGGTCGACCATCTACTCAGCCAGATTTCGGTCACCGACGTCAAGGTAAGCAAGGAAGAGCTGATGGCCGACGACGAGGACAGCGAGACGGCCAAGGCGAAGCCGGCGAAGAAAGCTGCCGCGAAGAAGGCCGACGCCAAGAAGGCCGACGATGCGGAAGAGCCCAAGAAGAAGGCCGCGCCGAAGAAGAAAGCCGCCAAGGACGCCGAATAACACGGCATTCTGCGAATTGCGAAAGGCCGCCCTCGAGGCGGCCTTTTTCGATGCTGTCGACGTCGCAAGGCCGCTGCCGCCCTAGTTGCCAGGTAATTGATTGACGAGGATCCGCATCACCGTCACTCGTTGGGGCAGTTCAACGAGAAACTCTTCGTCACGCGGCAGGTGATGGATCTTGTGCGGGTCGCCGCCGGTGAAGCTCGCCATGGCTTCGACGTCAGGCCAGTACGAGATCGTCACGAACTCTGTTTCTTCTTCGCGATCTTCGCGAAACAACTGCACGCCAAGTGCCTTCTCCTGAAGCGGCGGAATGCCTTCGCGGCGTAGATAGTGCTCGTAGACGTCTGCCAAATCACTGCGTGTCCTTCCCCGCCAGATCCGGGCAATTGTGGCGTTGTCGGTCATGACTTGCGCTCGGTGGGTTGTCATGAGGATGGGGCAGCGATGGCGGGATCCGCTGCGGTGTTGTGCGGGCGATTAATGCAGGACCTTGCTGAGAAACCGTCGCACCAGTGGCAAGGCGACCTCGAAATGGGTCTCCAGCAGCCAGTGCCCTGCGTCGTCCAGCACATGCAGTTCGGCCTCGGGGAGATCGCGCAGATAGGCGCGCGCTGCCGGTTCGGGCATGTATTCGTCCTTCGGTCCCCAAAGGATCATCGCCGGCGGCCGCTGCTCGCGCAGGTATTTCTGGTAACGAGGGAACCAGTCGAGATTAGCCTTGAGCTTCTCCATCAGTCCGACTGAAAGCGCACGGCGCACAGGCGTATTCATCAGCGGCCAATGCAACTTCCACATATCGGGCGGGACACGTCGAGCGACGTCACCATCGACTTCGCCGACGAACTCGGCGCGAAAGCCATCCTCGCTCACCGCGTTTTCGAGCGGCGCACGGTTCGCCGGTGAAGGATCCCGCCAGAAACGCCGGACCGTTTCGTATTTTGGGCCAAGAGCATCCGCGTAGATGTCGCCATTCTGGATGATCAAGGCACTGATCCGCGATGGGTGCGCTATAGCGTGGCGCAGGCCGATCTGCGAGCCGTAATCTTGCAGCCATAACGCGTAGCTGCCGAGCCCCAGCGCGTTGGTGAACCGCTCCAGGAAAGTCGCGTAGGCGTCAAAATCATAACCGAACCGTGCCGGATCGGGGGTTCCACTGTAGCCAAAGCCGGGGAAATCCGGCGCGACCGTTCGCCAGCGATCGGCGAGCGCCGGCATCAGCCGGCGATATTGGAAGGATGAGCAGGGATAGCCATGCGGAAGCAGCAGCACCGGCGCGGCTTGAGGGCCCGCGTCTCTGTAAAAGACCGTCTCGCCTTCGATCGTGCGGGTGCCGTGGCGCACGTCCAGGACGCTCCTGTCGTTCATGGACGCTTCTCTGATCTTTGATCTTGCAGACGTTGAACCGTAGCTGGTCTAACGCCTTTTAGCCGGTATGCGTTCCGACTGCGCTCGACGCCGATCGAGCTGCCTCATCGTTTCGGGGGCAATCCTGCTCGTCGACTTCTTCTATCTGCCGGCCAGTTTCTGTGGTATGTAGATGCCGCAATTCCATGCGGGAGACGCGGATATTCCGCTCTGTCGTGCAAGGGGCGCATGCCGGCGAAACTGTCGGCACGCGCAGATCGTCAAGGCAGATTTGGCGATCGGGGAGGGAATGCCATGCGTGCAATCGCGTTTTTCGCCGTCGTGTCCGTTGCGACCTTTGTCACAAACCAATCGCAGGCACAGGATGCCGCCGCGGGTGAGAAGGTCTTCACCAAATGCAAGGTCTGTCATGTCGTGGACAAAGACCAGAACAAGGTCGGTCCGTCGTTGAGCGGCGTTATCGGCCGGACGGCCGGCACGCATCCGGGGTTCAAGTATTCCAAAGCCATGACCGAGGCGGGAAAATCCGGCGTCAAATGGGACGACGCTACGCTGACGAATTACCTTCGCGATCCCAAGGCCATGATCAAAGGTGGGAAGATGGCGTTTCCCGGCCTCAAGAAGGACGAGGATCTCGCCAACGTCATCGCCTATCTGAAGCAATTCTCCAAATGACCCGGTTCTTCCGCCAGGAAGTAACCCGGTTCTTCCGCCGGCCGATGGACCGGCCAGATTGCCGGCCTCCATCGGTGGTCGCCTGAAATGTCGGCTCGGGAAAGCGGCCTCAAGGATACCGGTATCCAGATCTCTGAAGCGACGGTCAGTGATTTCTTCGCGCTCCTGAAACCACGCGTCATGGCGCTTGCTGTTTTTACCGCTTTCGTCGGCCTGATGGTGGCGCCTGGGGCAATGAATCCGGTCATCGCCGTGATTGCAATCGGTGCAATTGCGGTTGGAGCGGGAGCGGCCGGGGCACTCAACATGTGGTACGATGCCGATATTGACGCGTTGATGTCGCGCACGTCAAAGCGGCCGGTCCCGTCAGGCCGGGTCATGCCAGGCGAAGCTCTCGGCTTCGGCCTGGTGCTTTCCGTACTTTCGGTCATGACGCTCGGCGTGCTGGTTGGGTGGCTTGCCGCATCGCTGCTGGCCTTCACCATCTTCTTCTACGTTGTCATCTACACGATGTGGCTGAAACGCTCGACGCCGCAGAATATCGTCATAGGCGGCGCCGCGGGTGCCCTTCCTCCTGTCATCGGGTGGGCGGCGGCCACCGGCGCCGTCGGGGCTGAAAGTCTCATCCTGTTTCTGATCATCTTCCTCTGGACGCCGCCGCATTTCTGGGCGCTCGCGCTGTTCAAGATCGGCGACTATGCTGCTGCCGGCATTCCCATGATGCCGAACGTGGCCGGCCAGGCCTCGACCAGAAAACAGATCTTCGTCTATTCACTGATCCTGGCACCAATTGGCGTGCTGCCTTGGGCTTTTGGATTCGCGAGCGGATTGTACGGGATTGTTTCGGCCGCATTGGGCGCGGGTTTCATCTGGCATGCCTGGAAGCTTCTGATCGACAAGGAGATGAAATTCGCAAAGGCGCTGTTTGCCTATTCGATTCTCTATCTTTTCGCGATCTTTGCCGTGCTGCTTGCCGATACCATTGCAATGCGTGCCGTCATGTCAGCCGGAAATTGACGGCAGACCTGCCTCGTGGCTGCATTGAATCCTGATGTTCTCGGATTGCTTGCCGCGTTGAGAATCGGCGATTGCTGAACGAGGTGCGCCCCGAACCTGCTCAAACCTCACATTGGCACTGCGCAGAATCCCAGCAACAGCAGAATAACTACGCCAAGGCCGAGCATGAGAACGGTCTTTCCATCCATGACCTTCACCCTTCAACCCAGCTTGGAGAATATCGAAGAAAGGCGGTTAGAGCTAGCCGGATCACCGGAGCCGTCCTCTCAAGACAAAGGGCGGCGACAAATCCCCTGCAAGAGCGTATGTTGATCATGGTGCAGGTCGCGGTTTTGCGTGGCCAGTCACGCTGAACGACAGCACCGTAAAATCGCGACCTTACCGGACCTGGTCTGGAGGAATGGTCATGGCAAGTTTTCACGTGATTGCAGGCGCCAGCGAGACGCTGGAGCACACCAGAATTCGAAGGATCGGCGTTTCCGACCTTTTCGACGCGCTCAAGCGCGGCGTCGACGATTTCATGGTCAAACCGTCGCATATCGTTTTCCTCTGCCTGATCTATCCGCTTGTCGGCGTCGTGCTCGCCGTCTGGACGTCGGGCAACAATGCGCTGCCGCTGTTGTTTCCGCTGGTGTCGGGTTTTGCGTTGATCGGTCCGTTCGCGGCGATCGGCCTCTATGAGATCAGTCGGCGACGGGAGGCCGGGCTCGACGCCTCTTGGAGCCACGCTTTCGGGGTCAGGAATTCTCCGGCGCTGCCGGCCATCGCGGCGGTCGGGATCATGCTGCTTGCGATCTTCATCGCCTGGCTTTTGACCGCGCAGATATTTTACCAGCAAGTGTTCGGCCCGGCCCCGCCGGATTCGCTCTCCAGCTTCATCAGTGAAATATTCGCCACCGGACGCGGCTGGACGCTGATTATCCTTGGCCACGCCATCGGCTTCGTCTTCGCCGCGGTCGTGTTGTGCACCACGGTCGTCGCGTTCCCGTTGTTGCTCGACCGTGACGTCGGCGCCTACGAAGCCATCCACACCTCGGTGCGCGTGGTCCTGGCGAACCCGATCGTGATGGCTGTGTGGGGCCTGATTGTCGCCGTCGCCCTGATCATAGGCTCGCTGCCGGTGTTCGCCGGGTTGGCGGTGGTGCTGCCGATCCTCGGTCACGCCACCTGGCACGTCTATCGGAAAGTTGTGGAATCGCCGGCCTCCACCAGACCGGCTAACTGACAAAATCCTGCCTGCCGCACCGGCGAGAGCATCGGTGCGGCAAGTTGGCCAGGGTGTTCAGTAAGCCGGGTAGCTAAAGCGGGCCTGGCGTGCGTCGCTGGTCAGGTTGCGGAAATCCTTGCCGCTGACATGTACGAGCGTCCTGTGGTCGCCGCCCTCGAAATAGATGTCGGCGGCATTGCCGAGGCTCTCATCGAGAATCACCGGCACATCGTAGGCCGCGCCGATCGGCGGGATGGCGCCGGTGTCGCAATCCTCGAAGAGCGAAACCACCTCGTCTTCGGAGGCGAGTCCGATACGTTTGTCCATGACATCCTGCAACGTGCCGAGCTCGATCCTGTGCGTGCTGGGAACCACGGCCAGCGCATAGCCGAGTTCGTGGTGAACGACCACCGATTTGGCCATTATGCTGCCGGGCACATGCGCCGCTATGGCGGCCTGCCTGCTTGTCGACGTGCGGTGGTGCTCGACGGTGTCATAGGAAATTCCTTTCCCGTCGATAAAGTCCTTCAGTCTGTTTGCGATCGTCATCCTGAGCCTCCCTTGCTGGAGTTCGCGACGCATGTGGAAACGCAGGCAATCATTCTCCTTCCGTCGTTTCCCGTGCTAACAAAAATGGGCCAGCTGTCGATTGTTTCAAGGCAGACAGGAGCGGACCGCAACTAGCGCTTCCAGCTCTTGACGGGAGACGCCGTCGACCCTGTACCCGGATTGCGTGTCAGGGGCCGGCCCCAAAAAACACCGTCCGGGTGAGAAGCGTGTAATCCGATTCGAAGACCATCATTGCCACGAACACCAGCACCAGTATCGGCGGCAAGATGATCGCATACGTCAGCGCCAACCGTTCCCAGGCCATGTGCATGAAGACCGCGACGATGAGCCCGGCCTTGAGCATCATGAAGATCAGGATCAGCGACCATCTGAGATAGCCGTGGAGGCCGAGATAATCGACCATATAGGAGCAGGCGCTGAGGATGAACAGCCATGCCCAGACGACCAGATAGAGCTTGATCGGGTGCTCCTGATGAACCTCCGCGGGGGCGATGCCGATTGCTGTCGCATCATGCGCTTGAGCTCCGTGCAGCGTATGTTGCCCCAGGCCATTTGCGGTTGCTTCAGCCATATCTGCCTCTCACCAAAGCCATATCTGCCTCTCACCAAAGATAGAAGAATGCGAAAATGAACACCCAGACCAGGTCGACGAAATGCCAGTAGAGCCCCATGATCTCGACGTGCTCGTAGCGGCCCCTGCGACTGGTGAAGAACCCGGGCCGGCCGGTTTCGTAATCTCCGCGCCAGACCTTTCGCGCCACGATGATCAGGAAGATCACCCCGAACGTCACATGGGTGCCGTGAAAGCCGGTGATCATGAAGAAGGATGACCCGAACTGCGCCGCACCCCACGGATTGCCCCAGGGCCGTACCCCTTCGGTGATCAGCTTGGTCCATTCGAAGGCCTGCATGCCGACGAAGGTCGCGCCGAGCGCTGCGGTCAGAAGCATCAGGATCGCCGTCTTGCGGCGGTCGTGGCGATAGCCGAAATTCACCGCCATGGCCATCGTTCCGCTGCTCGAGATCAGCACGAAGGTCATGATCGCGATCAGGATCAGTGGAATATTCGAGCCGCCAATGTGAAGGGCAAAGACCTCGCTCGGATTGGGCCACGGCACTCGGGTAGACATGCGCGCGGTCATGTAGGAGAGCAGGAAGCAGCCGAAGACGAAGGTGTCGCTGAGCAGGAAGATCCACATCATGGCCTTGCCCCAGGACACGTTCTTGAACGCGCGCTGATCCGAGGACCAGTCGGCGGCGACGCCTTGCAAGCCCGCCGGCCGCGGCTGTGCTTGGCCAGTATGAGTCAGTGTCGTGTCTGCCATTCGCCCGGCCCTCCTAGGTCAGCAACTGTAGGCAAATCTCGATAAAAGTAGCGGCCCAGCCGGCCAGAAGCGCGAAGATGGCGAGCCAGACGAAAAGCAGGAAATGCCAGTACATGGCGCACAATTCGACGCTGAGGCGAAGCCGCTCCGGCGGTGCTCCGGTCCAGGCGCCGGCAGTCGTTCTGCTCAAGGCGACCAGCCCTCCCAGTATGTGCAGCCCATGCATCCCGGTTATCAGGTAGAAAAAACTGTTGGCCGGATTGGCGGTCAGCAAGTAGCCGTCGGCGGTCAGTTCCCGCCATGCCACAAGCTGTCCGATCAGGAAGGCAAGCGCGGTGAGCCCCGCCGTGACCAGGCCGAGCCTGACCGTGTCGACCTGACCCCGGCGCGCAGCGACCGAGGCGCATTGCAGCGCGATGCTGCTCAGGACCAGCACGCTGGTGTTGAACCAGAGCACGCGCGGCAGCGGCAGCGCCTGCCAGTCCGACAGCGCCATGCGCATGAAATAGGCGCTGGTGAAAAGCGCAAACAGGCAGCCGACGACGGCGAGGAAGACGCCGAGGCCGATCTTGGCGGTCGGCAGCGCTGATCCTTCCGGGCCGATAATATCCCCGATCACACCTTGCTCGAGCCATGGCTTGGCCATCAGCCGCTGATGGGAAAGCCACCATCCGGCAAAGCCGACGATGACGAGGAGGAAGACCAGAATGACGCTCATGCCGGCTCCCTGGAGGATCCGAAGGAGCCCGGCATGTTTTGCGGGATAAAGTCCTCCTTGGCGCCCGGCACGCTGTAGTCATAGGCCCAGCGATAGACGATCGGCAGTTCCTTGCCGAAATTGCCATGGGCGGGCGGTGTTTCGGACGTCTGCCATTCGAGTGTCGTGGCGCGCCACGGATTGCCGCCGGCCTCGCGGCCATGGCGGATGCTCCAGATCAGATTGAACAGGAACACGACCTGGGCGAAGCCGACGAGGAACGCCATGATGCTGATGAACGCGTTCAGATCGTGGGCCGACTCGGTCATCACCGTCGTGGCGGTCAGTTCGTTGTAGCGGCGCGGTACGCCCATCAGGCCGATGTAGTGCATGGGAAAGAAAATCAGGTAGGCGCCGAGGAAGGTGACCCAGAAATGGAACTGGCCCATCGCCTCGTTCAGCATCCGGCCAGTGACCTTCGGGTACCAGTGATAGATCGCCCCGAAGATCACCAGGATCGGGGCAACGCCCATGACCATGTGGAAATGGGCAACGACGAACATCGTGTCCGATAGCGGAACGTCGACGACGACGTTGCCGAGAAACAGTCCGGTCAGCCCGCCATTGACGAAGGTGACGATGAAGGCCAGGGCAAAAAGCATCGGTATGGTGAGGTGGATGTCGCCGCGCCACAGTGTCAGCACCCAGTTGTAGACCTTGATCGCGGTCGGGACGGCAATGATCAATGTCGTGGTGGCGAAGAAGAAGCCGAAATAGGGATGCATGCCGCTGACATACATGTGGTGCGCCCAGACCACAAAGCTCAGCGCGCCGATGCCGACGATGGCCCAGACCATCATCCGGTAGCCGAAGATGTTCTTGCGCGCATGGGTGCTGATCAGATCGGACACGATGCCGAAGGCCGGGAGCGCCACGATGTAGACCTCGGGGTGGCCGAAGAACCAGAACAGATGCTGGAACAGGATCGGGCTGCCGCCGCCGTGCTGCAGTTGTTCGCCCATCTCGACGATGGCCGGCATGAAGAAGCTGGTGCCGAGCGCACGGTCGAACATCATCATCACGCAGGCGACAAACAGCGCCGGGAAGGCGAGCAGCGCCATGACTGTCGCGGTGAAGATACCCCAGACAGTCAGCGGCAGGCGCATCAGCGTCATGCCGCGTGTGCGGGCCTGCAGCACCGTCACGACATAATTCAAGCCGCCCATGGTGAAGCCGATAATGAACAGGATCAGCGAGACGAGCATCAGGATGATGCCCCAGTCCTGGCCGCCCGGGGTGCCGGTCATGATCGCCTGCGGCGGGTAGAGGGTCCAGCCGGCGCCGGTCGGTCCGCCGGGCGCAAAGAAGCTCGAGACCAAAACCAGCACGGCGAGCAGGTAGATCCAGTAGCTCAGCATGTTGACATAGGGAAAGACCATGTCGCGCGCGCCGACCATCAGCGGGATCAGGTAGTTGCCGAAGCCGCCCAGGAACAGTGCCGTAAGCAGGTAGATCACCATGATCATGCCGTGCATGGTGATGAACTGGTAGTAGGCTTCCGGGGTGATGAAGTCGAACGTCCCGGGGAAGCCGAGTTGCAGCCGCATCATCCAGGACAGCACCAGCGCCACCATGCCGATTGCCGTGGCCGTCGCCGAATACTGGATGGCGATGACCTTGGCGTCCTGCGAAAAGACGTACTTCGTCCACCAGCTGTGCGGATGATAGAGTTCCATCTCCGCGACCTCGGCCGGCGGTACCGCATCTGCAGGTGTGACATCGACCATATAGGAACACCTCCGTGCCCTTTTCGACCGGGCTCGACAGTTTCGAGCCCTGCCGCAATTTCAACCCAAAATCGCCGTCCTTGCCGGCGTCTACTCTGCCGAGCCCACCTGCTGGGGGGCCGACAATTGCGCGAAAGTCTGCTGTTCGCCGAGCCACGCCAGATAGTCTTCCGGCGTATCGACCATGACCACGCCATTCATCAACGGGTGCCCCTGGCCACAAAGTTCGGCACACAGGACCTGAAAAGTTCCGGTCTTGGTCGGGGTGAACCAGAAATAGGTGACCGAGCCCGGGATCATGTCCATCTTGGCGCGGAATTCAGGGACGTAGAAATCATGCAGCACGTCGATCGAGCGGAGCAGCATCTTGACCGGCTTGCCGACCGGCAGATGCAGATCGGCGGCTTCGACGACGACATCGTCCTGGCCGTTGGCATCACTGGCGTTCACGCCCAGGGGATTTTCAGGGCTGACGTTGCGGGTGTCGGATGTGCCGAGCTTGCCGTCCTTGCCGGGCAGCCGGAAACTCCACTGCCATTGCTGGCCGACGACTTCGACCACTGTTGCGTCGCTTGGGACGCTGACGAACTGGTTCCAGACGAACAGGCCGGGAACCAGCATGGCCGTGACCCCGATTGCGGTGACGATCGTCAGCCACCATTCGAGCCGCTTGTTCTCGGGTTCGTATGCCGCCTGATTGCCTTCCCGATGACGGAAGCGAAAGACGCAATAGGCCATGAATAGGACGACGGCGGCGAAGACGACGCCGGTAATCCAGAAGGTGATGATGATGGTGTTGTCGATATAATCCCAGTTAGAGGCAATCGGCGTCCACCACCATGGGCTCAGGAAGTGGAACAACACTGAGCCCACAACTACCAAAACGAGTACAAGCGCTATGGCCATATCCCGTTTCCTCCCGGCATTCCAAGGGCGCGAAGCCGTCCCAGGAAATGCCAAATGCATCATAGCTCGATTTCTGATCGAAATTCTAGTGCGGTCTTCCGGCCAGCCGAAACCGCAGTGGCGGTGATGTGGAAAAACCTAAGAAGAAGAAGGCTGCGGCGAAGAAAAAGCCCGCCAAAAGCGCCGAACAACACGGGTTTCCGCCGAATTGTAAAAGGCCGCCCCATGTGCGGTTTTGACCTTAGAGCGACGTGCGGCCACTTAGACGGACAAAATACACTCTGCACGCTCACTATCTGCGCATCGTGCTGTCCGCGAATCGATTCCGATTTTCGAGCCGATGCGGTAGGCGATAGATTCGTGCCCAAGCAGCGGTTGGTGGCTGGCGATACCAGGTTTTGATCATTATCTGCGCCGAGTTGCAAAGTGCAGGTCGTTGGAGGGATCGTTGAAGCTATTCGTCGGCATTGGAGGCGCGGTCGCCACGGCGTTCCTCCTCGCGCTGGAGCGAATGGCTGCAGTTGAACGATGCCGTCTCCGCCAGCCGGACCATCACCGTGTCGGTGACCGTCGACAAGGCCTGCAAGGTCAACGAAAGCTAGTCGGTCAGCAAGCGCGGGAGGAGGCTCGTTCGGGATGGTGTCGACGGGATCAGGCGATTGGTTTCTGCAGACCGGCTCCAGCTGTCCTGGCGGTTCGGGCTGCTGTCGGGGCGAGGCGAAGCCGATTTCGACCTCGCCGGGCTCAGCGAGGCGGTCGGCCAGATCGCCAGCACCTGCAACACCGAGTTGCCGTGATCGGACCAGCAACGCTCGCCTCAACCACTAAGAAATCCAGTGAGTGATTCCGGCGCAAACGTCTCGAACGCAACCGCGCAGCCAGCGATGCGCCGGATCGGCATCGAGCCGCGGGTGCCACAAAAGTGAAACCGTGATTTCCGGCAAGGGAACCGGCAGAGGGAAACAGAACATCCCGTCGCGCAGGTTCCCCGTATAGCGTTCGGGAACGCTGGCGATCAGGTCCGAGGCACGCGCCAGGGCCAGAGCTTCCGAAAAGCCGCCGACGACCGTGACGATTTCTCGTTTCAACCCTAACGGCTCAAAGGCGTCGTCGATCGGCCCCCTGTCGAGCCCGCGACGGGAGATGAGGATGTGCCGGCAGGCTGCGTAACGGGCAGGGGTGATCGTCAGCTCGCATAATGGATGCCCCATCCGCACGACGCCGACGAAACGATCACGAAACAGCGCTTGCGCGCGCACCTCCGGTCCCGTGGCGTTGCCGACGACGCCGGTTTCCAGGTCTACGCTGCCGTCGCGCAGGGGCGTGCTGTCCTTGTCTGGCTTCAACACAAAACGCAGCCGCACGCCCGGTGCTTGTTGGCCGACCCGCGCAATGAGATCCGGTCCGAAATTCTCGACAAAGCCATCCTGGTTTCTGAGCGTGAAGGTTCGCACGAGCCGTTTCA
The DNA here is from genome assembly GCF_055811615.1 of Mesorhizobium sp. WSM4807. Lineage (NCBI taxonomy): Bacteria > Pseudomonadati > Pseudomonadota > Alphaproteobacteria > Hyphomicrobiales > Phyllobacteriaceae > Mesorhizobium > Mesorhizobium sp. WSM4807. The sequence goes on along the minus strand of NZ_JBVVQY010000006.1, from coordinate 224,768 downwards.
GGTCGAGCGTCTCAACAGGACGCAGAACGGATTCGGCGTCCTCTACAAGCTGACCGACGCGCTCGCGGAGCTCGATGGCTCGGGGGGTGGGCACGAGGCCGCGTCCAGCCCTGACCAGCAGCGGATCGCCGGTCGTCTCACGCAATCGCGCCAGCGCCCGGCTCATTGCCGACGGGCTCAGCCGCAGCCTCTTGGCGGCGCGCGCAACGCTGCCTTCCGTCAGCAGCACATCAAGGGTGACAAGCAGATTGAGATCGGGATGCGACATGTGCTGAGCGTAGCACGGTCAGCACGATCTGACATAGCGTCAAACGCAATGATTAAGTGCAAATGATGCATCTTCCGCCATATTAGGCAAAGGACTACGTCTCTGACAGCTCCGTTTCAGGAGTCGCCAGAAAACGGAGTTCATGTTGAAGCCAATCGATGCAGGACGGGCAGTCGCTGGAAATCCAGAACGGGCACCTTCGGTTCGGTGGGCACTCGCCAGCCTTTCGTTGTCGATGTTGCTGTCCTCACTCGGGATCAGCATCGCCAATGTTGCCTTGCCGACGTTGGCGCAGGCGTTCAACGCCTCGTTCCAGGACGTCCAGTGGATCGTGCTGGCTTATCTCCTCGCCATCACCACGCTGATCGTCAGCGTCGGACGGCTCGGTGACATCACCGGCCGCCGGCTGCTGCTGCTGGCCGGGCTCTTCCTGTTCACGACGGCCTCAGTCCTATGTGGTTTCGCGCCGACGCTCTGGCTGCTGATCGCAGCCCGGACGGCGCAGGGCTTGGGGGCGGCTATCATGATGGCGCTGACCATGGCCTTTGTCGCTGAGACGGTTCCGAAGGCAAGGACCGGCAGCGCCATGGGGCTGCTCGGAACGATGTCGGCGATCGGCACCGCTCTCGGTCCCTCGCTCGGCGGCCTTCTGATTGCCGGAGCCGGTTGGCGGGCGATCTTCCTCGTCAACGTGCCACTGGGGTTGCTGGCATTTGTTCTCGCCTATCGCTATCTGCCGGCTGATCGCCGGGGGCCGAAGACGGATCGGGCCGGCTTCGACGTTGTCGGCACGCTGCTGCTTGCCTTGACGCTTGGCGCGTATGCGCTCGCGATGACGATCGGGCGTGGCAGTTTTGGTCCGCTCAACATGGCTCTGTTGGTGGCTGCCGTCTTCGGAGCCGGCTTCTTTGTGCTTGTGGAGGCGAGAGTGGCGTCGCCTTTGATCCGATTGGGCGCGTTCCGCAATGCGATGCTGAGTGCGAGCCTCGCCATGAGCGCGCTCGCTGCGACGGTGATGATGGCGACGCTGGTGGTCGGGCCGTTCTATCTGTCTCGTGCGCTCGGGCTCGACGCGGCTCTTGTTGGCATCGTCATGTCGGTCGGTCCGCTTGTCGCCGCGCTGACCGGTGTGCCGGCTGGTCGCATAGCCGACCGTTTTGGCGCTGGGCGCATGACCATCATTGGGCTCATCGCGATAGCCGCCGGTTGCTTCATTTTATCCGTGATGCCGGCAATATCGGGCATCCCTGGCTACATCGCCCCGATCGCAGTCATCACATCGGGCTATGCGCTGTTCCAAACCGCCAACAACACCGCCGTCATGTCGGATATCCGCCCGGACCAGCGGGGCGTCATTTCCGGCTTGCTCAATTTGTCGCGCAATCTGGGACTCATCACCGGCGCATCCGTCATGGGTGCCGTGTTCGCGTTCGCCTCAGAGGCGATCGACATCGCAACGGCGCGCCCCGGAGCCGTTGCCGCCGGTATGCGGATCACGTTCGCGGTCGCGACTATACTGATCGTCGTCGCGCTCGCCATCGCGGTTGGCAGCCGTGCTCCCGCGACACGTCCTTCGCTGCCTGGCGTGTCATGACACAAGACGGGACGCTTTCGGCGAGAAGCCGACGCATGTTCAAGCAGGGCGTCAGATCAGCAGCAGGCCCTTCATGCTGGCATGACCCTTCTTGCCGATGATGATGTGATCGTGGACGGCGATGCCGAGCGGTTTGGCCGTCTCGATGACCAGCTTGGTCATCTCGATGTCGGCGCGTGACGGCGTCGGATCGCCTGACGGATGATTATGCGCCAGAATGATCGCTGTGGCGGAGAGTTCGAGCGCGCGCTTGACCACTTCGCGCGGATAGACCGGCGTGTGGTCGACGGTGCCGACCTGCTGCACCTCGTCGGCGATCAGTGCGTTCTTCTTGTCGAGAAACAGGATACGGAACTGCTCGCGCTCCTCGAAGGCCATGACCGACCGGCAGTATCCGAGAACCTGCGTCCAGGACGACAAGACCTCGCGGCCTTTGATCTCGCTACGTGCCGCGCGTTGGGCGGCCGCGGCAACGATCTTCAGATCGAGCGCCACCGCCGGGCCGATACCCCTGACCTCCTCGAGCCGCGCGACCGGCGCGCCAAGCACCTCGGCCAGCGTGCCGAAGCGCGCCAGCAATGCCTTGGCGACGGGCTTGGTGTCGGCACGGGGGATCAGGCGAAAGAGCAAGAGCTCCAGCAATTCGTAATCGGGGAGGGCGTCGGAGCCCGCGGCCGCGAACCGTTGGCGCAGGCGGTCGCGATGGCCGAGATAGTGCGGCTTTTCGACCGACGTGGCTCTCGCGAGCGATTTTATCGGTCTTTCGGGAAAGAAGATCCGGTCGTCTTCGTCGCTGGTTTTACCCATAGGCCCGCCCGCATTCTCTGGCCGGGAAGATCCGACGCAGGGAGAAGCACTACAGCATCGGCCCGAAATTCGGAATCAATTTTCGAAAGCACGGTGGATGGATTCAAAAAACTTGGAGTATTCTTGCGCGTCCAGCACTAGCGTGCGCTGAAGGAAATTGAAACGGCAGGCCGAGGATATGAAGTCGACAAACCCTCGCCCATCTGCTTCTATTTATCTCGGTGGAGGGTTCTGAAATGTTTAAGATTTTTTTTCTGCTTGCTGCGGCGATTAGTATTCAGCCTGCTTGTGCTTGGGAGGCCAGAACCGAAGGTCCAGATGTGTTTGGCGTGACAAAGGTGATCGCGACCGAAGGTGGCGCTCGCGATTCGCTGGTTGTTCAATGCGATAGCAAAGAGACGTTATTTGTTGCCTATGTCCTCCGCAAGAAAGAGTTTGAAGAGGTAACTGAAACACCGGCAATGCTCTACATCCAAGGCAGCAGCGCCTCTCCGCTTAAGCTTGAGGCGACAATACGGACGTGGAATGACAATTATGCAGGGGTCGTCGCGGTAGGCCGAATACCAGAGTTGATGGCTGTTATTGCAGAGATCAAAGACTCAAAGGGAAAGATCAACGTCGGGTACGATATCTCCGGCAACCAAGATTCCGCCTCCTTCAGTTCCCGTGGTTCGACCAAGGCTATGCAGCGGGTAATAGATGGTTGCAAACTGTCTGGTATTCCCTTGCCTCCAGCTTAGGCCGGCAGGCCGGGACGGTCGAGGCTTTTTGGCGACAGCGTGAAAATCTCGCATCCGGTTTCGGTGACGCCGATCGTGTGCTCGTACTGCGCCGACAGCGAGCGGTCGCGTGTCACCGCCGTCCAGCCGTCCGACAGCACTTTTACGTGCGGCCGGCCGAGATTGATCATCGGCTCGACGGTGAAGATCATGCCCGGCCGCATCTCGACGCCCTCGCTGGCGCTGCCATAGTGCAGGATGTTCGGCGCATCGTGAAAGAGCTGGCCGACGCCGTGGCCGCAGAAATCGCGCACCACCGAGCAGCGCTCGCTTTCGGCATAGGTCTGGATGGCGGCGCCGATGGCGCCGGTGCGGGCGCCGGGCTTGATCGCCGCGATGCCGCGCATCAGGCATTCATGCGTGACCTCGAGCAGGCGCTCGGCGGCGCGCTTGATCGTGCCAACCGGATACATACGCGAGGAATCGCCATGCCAGCCATCGAGGATGTAGGTGACGTCGATGTTGACGATGTCGCCGTCCTTCAACGGCTTGTTGTCGGGAATGCCATGGCAGACAACGTGGTTGATCGAGGTGCAGGACGACTTCGTGTAGCCGCGATAGTTGAGCGTCGCCGGCAATGCGCCGTGATCCATGCCGAACTCGAAGACGAAACGGTCGATGGTTTCGGTGGTGACGCCCGGTGCGACGATCGACACCAGTTCGTCGAGGCAGCGCGCGGTGAGATCGCAGGCCTTGCGCATGCCGGCAAAGCCTTCTTCGCCATAGAGGCGGATCTGGCCGGTGTTTCTGAGTGGTGCCATGGCGGCGTCGAGATAGGTGACCATTGTGTCCGTCTTGCCGGAAGAAAGGGCTTCCAATGAGCCCGCGCGAAAATCCTCCCAGATTTGGCACCGGACGGCGCCAGGTTCAAGGACGAACTGCCGGCGATGGGCTCAAGCCGGCGATATTCATGTCTTGCGGCTTCATCTTGTGCCTATCCGGCCCGTGCCGGGGTGCTCGTCCGCACTGACGACATATTTCTGAACAAGAAGAGAGGCCTAAGCGAAAAGCCGGTCAAAGCAACTTTTTTGCGACGAGCGGCGCTGCTGCGGGCACGCGTTCTGGAGAGACAGGAATGGACAGATTGCAATTCGAGGTGCCGGTGCGCATCACGACCGCGCCTGGCCTGCCGGTCGAGGAAATCTACAGCGTCGAACAGGCGCTGGATTTCCTGCAAGGCTGGCCGGTTCGTCGGCAGGGCCCGGTCTATCAGGCCGCATTCAATGCCTGCTTCGGCGCCACGGTCGACCTGGTCGAGACCGAGGAGGCTTGCCGGGCGTTCATGGCGTTCTGCCGAGTCAGCCGCCTGCTGGCCAGGGATATGATCGTTCCGGGCAAGCGTTCTGGCGAGGCGAGGGGGCTGAGGGCTTAGCGGCCGAGCTGGCATCCCACACTTCCATGCGTTCGACGAGCGGCAAATCTGCCCCAGAGCGGCATGCCCTTTGGTGATGCTGTGCCAGCCAGTCACGAATCGGCTATGCCTCGCGCATGCAGGAAACGTCTCTTTACATGCCGGTGAAGCGGTTTCTTGAGGGCCTGGAATTCACCGTAAAAGGCGAAGTTGGTGGTTGCGACGTCGTGGGGTTGCGCGACGGCGAGCCGCCCGTGGTCGTCATCTGCGAATTGAAATTGCAGTTCAACCTCGAGCTCATACTTCAAGGTGTCGATCGTGCTGCGTCATGCGATGAGGTCTGGCTTGCGGCGCGGATGTCGGCCCACGGCAAAGGCCGTGAGCATGATCGCCGGTTCCGCGCACTCTGCAGGCGGCTTGGTTTCGGGCTTCTGGGGGTTGGCTCCGCCGGCAACGTCGAATTGCTGCTCAGCCCGGCCGCCCTGCCGCCAAGGCGAGATCCGAGGCGAAGATCGCGTCTGGTGGACGAGCATCGGCGCCGGCGAGGCGACCCTGTAGTCGGCGGTGGCTCGCGTACGCCGATAATGACCGCTTACCGGCAGGATGCGCTGGCCTGCGCCGCCGCGATGGTTGACGGCCCGAAGCGTCCGCGCGACTTGAAAACCATTTCACCGCGCGCTGCCAAGATCCTGCTTCACAACGTCTATGGCTGGTTCGCCAGGGCCGAGCGCGGCGTCTATGCGCTGAGCGACCTTGGCCGTGCTGCGTTGCAGCGCTGGCCCCAACCGGCTCCATGACGAGGCGGCGCCGAGTTGTTTGAGCGGCTTGCAGCGGCAGGGGACCTCTCCCGACTTGATTGCCGTTGCGTTTGGCCGCTCTGGACGGGCCAATCGCGTGCTGATCCTAAGGCAAGCCCCTCGTCAAGCAACAGAAGAGATGGAGCGGCTCGTGGTTGCCGGCCGCGCAACCTTAAGCAGATTTGTCAGCCCCAGCGGCACCGACGGCTGGATGACGGGCGTCTCGCGCTCAGGTTTCTTTAGAATGTAGAGCGGCTTGGCTGTCCTCAACTGCTGCAATTGTCGCCGGGCCTTGGCGCGCAGGGCGGTTTCCGCCGGCGCGGGCGATCCATTTCAAGGACCAGCGTGAAAGCCTGGGCCGCCTCATCCGTCCGCTGAAGGGCGAGAAGGCTGCGGCCCCGGGCATAACAGGTCGATCATACCGGGAACGGCGCTGGCTCCGCCACCGGCATCTGCATCGCTCGAGCGCAACCGGCAGCGTCCAGCGGCGACGTTGCGGCGACTTCTGCCCGGCCCGCTCTCTTCCTGGTGATGTTGCGCGTGGTCGGGTTTGATCTGACAACGCGATCGGATTCGGCACAGCTACCGGACATTGAGCAAAACGGAACCGGCAAACCCTCAATATCGATACCGTTGCCGATGGCCTCCTGATCGGTGGAGCGTGCAAGCGCAACACGAACAACATCACATGGACAAATCTGACAGAGCAGGGCGAGGACACACAAGGCAGCCACAGGAGAAGCTGGGGCTGGGATCATCCCACGGTGCGGTGTCGCCGTCGATTACAGAGGCCCGGCCTTCCATTGCACTAGGCGGCGGCTCAATCCAGTTCGTTACCGTGCTCTGGAGGCCTGCTGTGCTCTGGATCACGAATTGGGTGGCTATGGAGGCAAGCGTGCCGACGCCGAGGAAGATCAGCCCCAAGAGCGGTCGCGGCATCCGCCGTGACGGCGTTCTTCTGCCGGCGCGCTTTCGCCACCGGCCAGACCGATTGTCGTAGCGAGATTTGTCCACGCCCTTCTTCCCCAAAGGGAGAATGCGACCATCGCGAGGAAGAGTCCAGAAGGGGGCCGGCTGTGGTCCCGAGTGTCCCGCTACCGGTTGACCAGCCACAGAATAATCGAGAGCACGACGCTGATCAGGATCCCGGTGGCGATCGGAGCATAGAACGTGACGTTCTCACGCTCGATCACGATGTCACCAGGCAGTCTGCCAAGGCCCATCCGTGACAACCAGGGCCACAATAAGCCCACCGCAACTATGATGAGACCAACGACAATCAGGGTTCGCGACATGACTGCACCACCGACCATCTGCTCGGCGTAAAACCTTGGCACCGGGCATCCCTGAACCTGATCATGACCGTCGAACACGCGATGATAACAAAGGTTCCAGTTTCAAATGACTCGCTTTGTCATTAGCTGGGAATCAATGGTGACCGGCTCGAACAAGTTGTCGGTAGCCATGCTCGGTCATCCAACGCGCTCGGGCGAGATGCGTGTCGTGAGTGTGCCGCGCGCGCTCGGGCTCGAGCACTGGGTCAAGCCCAAAAACAACCGTCACAACTTCTCTCCACTCCGCACGATCCGCCTCCTCGTCGCCTGCTGGCAAGCGGTGCTAGAGCTTCGTCGGTCCCTATGGTTCTGCATGCTGCCTCAACGCCAGAAGCGCCTCGTGTTGACAAAGGCGTCGTGCGCTTTCGCGGCGTCCTCAAGAAGCTTGGATTTGTCTTCGGCGCTGTAGAGATCCTTCGCCCCAGCCACCTCCGAAAGCTCCAGCGCTGCCAGCATATCGGGGGCGGTGGCGATATCGTTGAGGCTTCCGAGCTGATCCTGCAGGTCCTTCAGGGCCTTGATGAACCGTCGATGGCGTTTGGCTTCCGTCTTGTTGTTGTAAAGCGGCTCGAAGAACTCCGCCGCATAGCGCAGTTTCTTTGCGGCGATGCGCACTTTATGACGGCTCTCGTCATCGGCATCGATGAGGTTGTCGCCGTCCTTCGCCACCTTTTTCCGAAATTTATCAAATACCATCGAGGCGAAATCCTTTGACGACTGCACGTGCAACGTTTCGTCCGATTGGGTTCGCCAGCCCTCGATGGAGATCCACTCGGTGGCATCGATCATCAAGGAGCGGGCGCGCGTTGAGGACAGCGATGCTTCGACCGCCGCATAGGCCTCGTCGCGTGCTTCACGAAGGCAGCTTGAAAGAGCCTCGCTCGAAGCACGGTCGATCATCACGTCGATATTGCGCGCATCGCCAAGTTCCGAGGTAAGCCATTTGAATTCTTCTCGCAGGTGGTCGAAACGGCTGTCATCGAACAGCGACTTGCAGATCGAGAATAGGGAGCGCAACCGTCGCAGCGACACCCGAGCTTGGTGCAGGGCCTCGGCATCGCCGGACCAGCCCAGCGCCGCCTCATTGAGACGAAACTGTCTGAGACAAGCCGCGGCGATGCACGCGAAAGCCGTTGCTGCGCTCATGTCGGACGTGAGCGGGGTCGGAGCCGCTTTCGCAGCACCGGGCGCCGGGCCAAGCAGACGATAGCCCCGTTCCGCTTTGCTCATCACCCCGAGATGCGCCGGCGTGATCAGGTCGACTTTCCGGGCGAGCGCGAACAGCGCTCTCGGTGGGCCCGCCTTCTTTTCCAACTCGATCTCACAGAGCGGCGACTCGCGATCGGCTGCAACGACCTTGCCGATATCCAAAGCGACCTCGACCGTGGCGTCGTCATCAATCACATTCCAGGAATGCCGTTTGACATGAACCTCGAACAAGGGCGCGAGCTTTGAGCCAGCCCCTGCAAGCAGGTCTCGGATCTGCGGATCGTCAAGTATCGGTGCATCGCCGGCGACCGGTCGCTCCCATTCCTCGCGTGTAATCGATCCGGCCGCGGCGCCATCGCCGGCTTTGACGGTTTGTATCCGTTCATTTCCCGATTGCCGAATGCGAAGCGACAGGCCGCGCTTGGACAGATCCCATCCGGGGGGTGTCGAAATAGATGGATCTCTGCTGAAGAATGGTGGGCGAGGATCCGAACGGATTTTTCTTCAGGAGCGACCCTGCACCCGACCGCGAAAGCTCGAGCTTCAGTTCCGTTTCCTGCATGATGGCCTCGCGCAGCGTCGCTTCACGGTAATCGGAGGCACCCCACCGCATGATGGGTCATAAAACTGTCACAAACAACCGCCCGCCTCGACCAACTGCGGCCGGACCTCAAGCCGGCGAACGACAATGCGCGAGCCGGAACCACACTTCTCAGTCCTCGTTCATCCGATGATGCAGGAGAAGGACACAGAGATGGCTACCAAAGAAAAGAAAGAAAAGAAGGGAAAGAAGGAGGCGAGCCGCGTGGTGCAGGGGCAAGAGCTGGAGGTAGAGCACCTGACTGAAATTACCGACGTCTCGCCGAAACAGGCGCGCGCTTTGTTGCGTAAACATGGTGCCGACTGGGCCAAGCTCAAAGACGAAGCCGGAGATTTGAAGGAAGACTGAAACTCTCGGCGCGGCTTCTTCTCTCTGTCTCTCCGCCCCATTGCGGAGCGGCACTGCACGGCCTGGCTGGTTAACGCCCTTCTGGCGAAGGGCTGCTTTCGCCCGTATGAGACAGCCGGCCAGCCGGAACGCGCCGGCGAGGCTTCCATGTAGCGTGAATTTTAGTTTCAGCTCATAAAGGCGCTCTGCTAGACTTGGCAGTGGGGAGCCAAAGAAGGAGCGTTGTCGCAATGGATGCAGCCGAATTGCAGGCGATCAGCGATACTCTGATGCGGATCGTGACGCCGGATATGACGCCGAAACAACTGCTGAAGGCGGCAAGGAAAGAACATCCGAACGCGTCAAAGAAAGACATCGCCCGCGCGGCGTTCTTTTCGATTATCGCCAACGCCGACCAGGACGACGGAAAGGCGAAAAACCTACAGGCGTTCGCTATAGCCGAGCGTGTAGACGACGGCTCTTGATCAGGAGCATGGCGCTTGCGTCCAACCAATGCCGACCGAATAGTCCGGCGCCCAAGGACATGAAGAAGCGGCCGGCAACTCAGTGGGTCAAGCCGGGAATCAAAGCCCGCGTAAGCACCTGCGCGGCGAGGAAGACCTTCGCCATGCCTCGCTGCAGGATTTCTGGGACGAAGGAACTTAATGCGCTCCGCCGGCTTGTGACGGAATGAGCACCCGCGGTACGAACTTCTTGCACAAATGGCTGAGCAGCGGCCTGCCTGAGAGACCATCTGCCTGCACAAAAGGCAGCATCGTCAGCTCCAGATGAACGTGAGGAAGAAGAAACCGGCAATAGCAATTACCGAAATGACATTGGGCCACCATACGGCATCGTGGGCCGGTTTGGCTGGCTTGTACCTGTGCCCCGTGCGGGGCAGCAGGTCCGGATCGTAGCGCATGTGGCGCTTAGGGTCGTATTTGATTAGCCGTTTCATCTTCCTGCACCCCATATTGCGACACATAGGATGGCGGCGGGTGCTCGGGATCGGCATGATATAGCACCTCGCCAAAGAGGATGCCGCTGGTGTGGTTGTTGGTTCTAATCCGGGTCATGAAGTCCGCGCCATCCGTTGAGCAAGTTCTAGCGGCCCGGCAGCCCTATTGGGGTGACCATCAGCCGGCCGCCGGGCCTTGACCACCAGCGAGCTTAAGAGGAGGCGCTGTGCTGGCTGACCAAAAACTTGCGCTCAAAGGCAACCGAAAAGCATCATTCGAACGAACACTGCCCCCGGAAGCTTCTCCAGCCGATGGAGGCACCATGAAACGCAAGCCCAGCAAAACCGGATTCACCAAACTGCTCTCCGCCGACACCACATGGATGTCGGCCGATCCGCTGATCGGACTGCTCGAACTGGAGACCGACAGCGGCACGATTGAGCTGGCCATGAATAGGATCGTGGCCGAGCGACTTCTTTCTGCTGTCGTTGAATTTCTCCAGGCCGGCGGGGGAGATGACGCGCCAACGTTTGCTGTCGAGCGTTCGCAGTGACGGCAAAGCACTCGGCAACCGGTCATTCTTGAGCCAGCTTCAAACGACTATATCGGCGGAGGCTTTCTTCGATGACCATAGCGGTTGAGATAGCGACGCCCCTGGGTCCGAACTTCCTTGTGGCTTCCAAAATGCCGAGCGTAGCTCCAGCAAACAATCTGCCGTCGTTTGATGTTGATGGATCGTTTGCCGCCGACAGCAGATATTCATCAACGTCGTTGTAAAGCTCATTGGGAGCCGGCATTTTCAGTTGAACAAGCTGATCAACCGTTGCCCTAGTTAGGCTCTCCCTCTCAAAAAACCAGAAGTATGCCATGTAGCGAGCGAAGCTGTAGAGGGCCAGCACCATTTGAGCCAACCAAATTGCGATGGTGGCTGCCGCGGCTACCACCAATGGCCGGCCAATCGTTCCACATCGACGCTATAGCCAGGACGATCGCAAAATCCAAAATTGACCACAGGATAATGCCTGCCCAAAAGCTGCGGCTCTCAGATGACTGAAACCTTGTGGCCATGATTGCTGTGCCCCTCGCATGATGGTCATCGTGGAGCAACGTCTAGTGACTCGCAAGCTTCGCCCCGCAAGGGCGCGAAAGCCCTAAGCGGTGCTGCCGCGTCCAGACGCGCCGGCAATGGCGCGGATGACCTCATTCCAAAGCTGAAATGCGCCAAGTGCGGCGGCAAGAAAGTCGGGCTGATCTACACGCCCGACACCATCCCGAATGCGTACGGCAAGGCAAAGGACGGGCGATGACCGGCAGCAAGACACGATCTCAATTTGGTGCACCGCGCGAGCGCTTGGCGTGTGGGTCCTTGGAACGGAGTCGCATCATCGGCGTTACCGGCCAGCCAAACGCTGCCAACGATATGGAGGAACGGGCGTGATCGAGTTGACCGAGAGGGAAAAGCGCTTTCTCAAGCGCGTTGACACCATCACTCACGTTCCCTGGTCGAACAAAGTCACAGCCGCAGATGCCAAAGGCAAGCCCATGCGTATCGCAAGGGCAACGTTTGCCCGATTAAGAGACGACGGTATCATCATCCGATCTACAAGCGACCTGACCTCGAACACCTACGTCATTAATCCTGCACCCGTGACGCCACAAGTCGAGGAAGTGCAGGAAGCGTCCTGATCGGGCGGGATTAACAAACCCGCAAAGCCGGAGGCCTTGCAGGATCGCCCTGATCTCAGCGCCCGATGATCGCGATGTCGTTGTCGCGCACCGTGTCCAGAATCCGCTTGTGCCGGCGCTCTCGCGCCTTCTCGCACCCTCGCTAAGGCATCGCGCGGGCATGGGCGGCGCGTCAATCCTTCTTCAGCCTCACGCCGGCGCCACCGCCATTCTCCGGGATGAATTCGACGCCGGCCGCTTCGAGGGATGCTTGAACGGCCGCGATGGAGTGCCCTGGCGTTGTCGCTTCAGTCTCGATTCTGGTCACGGTGTTCCTGTGCACGCCCGACTTGTCGGCAAGATCGCGGACAGTCCAGTTCAACAGTCCGCGCGCCGCCCGAATTATATTCCTCCCCGTTGCGGCGAGCCCTTCAACGGAGATCGCTATGCCCCAAAAGACCCTCGCCGACAGCCGGGCCGCCCGCGAAACCCTCTATGTCAATTGCGGACACCCCATGTGCTCCAAATCGACGAAGCTCGATATCCAGGCGCTGATTGACAGGCTCGGCCGTGACCACGGCTCGATGCATGACGACCTAGTCGGGCTCTTTGTCTGCGCAAATTGCAAGGCTGCCGGTCGTGACCGCCGGCAGGTGTTCTTCACATGCATTCCTGACTACGAAGGCCAGCAGCGGGCGCGCAATCGCGACTGGAAGCCAACATTCGAACGAGGGGGCTGAAAGTGGCTGGCGCCACTGTGGGGGGCGTTGGGGTAGATTGCCTGTAGGGCGCCGGCCGGGCGGATTGGGGTCCGCCGCACGACCAGGCTAACAGAGGTTGGGGCGGGCGGTAGGTACGCGATCACGGAAGCCCCCTAAGCGCTGCCGTCCGTCTCGCTTTCCTCGTCGATCGTTCGGACTGGCAGATAGGCGTTTGTCTCCAGCCATTCGCGGAGCACGGTTTGAATGAGATCCGCCCGGCCAATTTTCATTTCAGCCGCGATGGAGTTGAGAGCGTCCTCGGTTGCGGGCTCCAGCGGCACGCCGTCAGTTCGCACGGGGCGGGCGGTTTGCTCCAGTCGGGAATTCCGATTTGGAGGCCGCCATTGCACAGCTGCCCTGCGACATGCGAGTTTGTCAACCAAATGGCTCATCATGGGAGTCTCGTCATGTCCATTCGCCGGATTGCGTTGACCTCGGCAGCGGTCACGCTTGCCTTCACAACCCTCGCCCAGGCCAGGCCGGACACCCGCGCCATGACCTGCCAACAGACGCAGGCGCTAATCCAGAGCCATGGCTCGGCGGTGCTGACCACCGGCCCGAACACCTATGCCCTCTACGTCCGCCAGTACAGCAATGCGTGCGACTGGTCGTTAATCCCAGCGGTAGGGTTTGTGCCGACGCGCGATGGCCAGTGCCTGGTTCATCGATGCAGAGAGCCGCTCTACACTCCTCCCGGCTGACGGTGACGAGCATAGCTATTCTGCTGCGCCTTTCGGCAGGTAGCCCTTGGCCTCAGATCATCCACGATCACGGCTTCGCCTTCAGCCGGACGCCTGGGCTTCCGTGATTCAGAAACTCGATACCCTCCGCCTCCAGCACGGTCATCACGGCGCGCACCTTATCAAGGCCACTCGTGAGCCCTTCGGCGCCCTTCTTTTCCATGGCGCTTACCGTGTTGATGTTGATTCCGGCACGCTTCGCAAGCGTCCCTTGGTCCATGTCAGCCAAGGCGCGGGCTGCGCGAAGCTGGTTTCCGGTTGTGAGCATTCTGTGTCCTCATATTGGCTTACTAGGAATATTTCATAGTTTGATGTTGACGGTAACATAATTCGGGTTCATGGTGAACTGGTAAATATAACTAGTTAACGAGGAATAGACCACATGTCGAACATCACTGTTCGGGCAGCCGCCGAAGGCATGCCCGATATCAACCGCCGCCGCCTTCTGCTTGGCCTCGCGGCTACTTCAACCGCCGCTGCCGCTGCGGCGGCCTTGGCTGCCGCTTCAATGATCATCGACGCTACCGCCGCGCCGCCTGTCGATGTCGCGATCCAGCTACGCGGAAGAAAACCAGTCTCGATGCAATGCTGCTGGATCTGCCGCCGGAAGAGGCTCAGCGGTTGAGGCTAGAAATTTTCGCGATCATCGCCGCAGTCAAAGAGATGTGCGCCCGAGGCGACGATTTCCAAACGATCAGGAATTTTGTCAGAACCCGGTGTCAGCAAAATCACATGGACGTGAAGAGGGCACGGGGAATATGAGCACCGCACCGATCGAGATTGAACGGAAACCAACCTGATGCCAACCCGCCTTCGGGAATGCCCCTTCGACAAGAGCCGCGACGTCGCGGTCGAGCATTTCGACGGCGACTATCACGTCCGCTGCAAGCGCTGCGGCGCACAGGGGCCGACTGCCGACACATGGGCAGAAGCCGAGCGGCTTTGGAATGATCGCGACAGCAGCGACAAGCACTGACCCGCACACACACCAGCAAGCCCGCTGCCTCACGGTGGCGGGCTTTTTTGCTGGGGCGGTCCAGTTCGGCGCGATTAGCGTTCTCTGCGATTTCCAAAACTGAGTGTCGATCGCGTCTTTAGTAGCCGCCACCGCCAGTACCGCCGGCACTGCCACTACTGCCCCCGCTCGATGTAGACGCGGTTGGCGGTGCGGGCGGAGCCTCGCCGCGTGGTGCTGTCATGCAGGCAGTCAAAAGTAATACCGAAAACAGGATGAAAAGGCGCATATCGATAACCTCCTTTGGTAGGGTGTTCTCTATCGACAACGTCTCAGGTCCATCATTATTCCGCGAAGTCTGATCGGAATGCCCGCTGCCTTACGGTGGCGGGCTTTTTCATTGGCTCTCTGTTCGCTGAAATTCGCGGGGGTTTATTCGGTGGATATTCGATGAAATCAGGCCAGGGAGGCTTAAGTGCTTGATTTTTCTGGTACGCCCAAGGGGAATCGAACCCCTGTTACCGCCGTGAAAGGGCGGTGTCCTGACCGCTAGACGATGGGCGCGCTCAGATGTGAGCGCTTATAGTTGCGTTGCACCAAACCGGCAACCCGTCTGCAGCCGCCTGCGACAACTTTTTTCAGTGGCCGCAAAACCGCGTATTTTCGGCGATTTAGCCCGGTTCGACGCGGCACCGTATGCCGTCGTGAGACGGCGCATTGCGGACGTTGCATTAAACGAGGGAAGAACCAGCCGCTACCGCCGCCGGCGGCAGCGCCAGTTCCAGTCGCGCTCGGGACCGACGTCAATGTGAACGGATTCGGTATGGCAGTAGGTGCCGACACCGCCGCGCCCGGGCATGCTGCGTATGTAGCTTGCCAGTTGCGCTTTCGAGACGCCTGGAACCTGGATGTCGGCAGCGGCGCAATACATGTGCAGCGAATTCTTGGCGCCGTTGGCGCGGCGGTTGCGGGCCGGGTCACGATAGCCGGAGGTGACGATCATCTTCTTGCCGTAGTGGCCCTCGATCGTCTTGAGCACGCGGACCAGCGAAGGTTTTAGGCAGGCAACGTCGACATTCTCGGTCTGCTTCAAAAGACCGTTGGGCGCCAGCCGGGCAAGCCCGGCAGCGGATGCCACCTGATAGGCGCCGCCTTCATCCTCGTTCAGATCGACGTCGCTGTCGTCGTCGAGGCCGGATTTGCGCTTGATCTCGAAGAGTGCGGTCTTGCGTACGCCAGGCAGCGCGTCATCGGTGAAATGGCTGGTATCGCCGATCGAAGCCAGTTGCACCGGCTTTTCAGCCGATTTGGCCGAGGCCAAGGTGATGGTCGGTTTTGCCGCCGCCTTGGGCTGCGCCGCCTTCGGTTGCTCGCCCGACCTGTTGTTGGCCTGCGGGGCAGGGGCCGCCGAGGCGGGCGTGGCGCTGAACAAAGAGGCGAGGAACCCTTTCTTCTTCGGCGCATAGGCTTGCGGCTGCGGCTCTCCGGCGGTCACATAAACCGGGTTGTTCATCGCCGGCGCGGCGGCCTCGGCCTTGGACTTCGGCGCGGCCGTGCCTGCATCGGCGGTTTCAGTCTTCTGCGCAGCAGCGTCGGCCTGTTCAACCGTCTGCGCCGACTGTTCCTGTGGCTGCGGCGTCTGGCCCGCAGTAGCGTCTGCGCGCGCAGGAGCCGTGACGGGGAAGCCGGCATCGGACTTGGCGCCTCCCTGGGGGGCTCCCCCCTGGGTTCCCGGCTTGGCCATTGGCACATAAGCGACCTGCTCGGGAAGGCTTGCGTCGCCCTCGGCGGTCATCGTCATCTGTGAAGTCGTGATCTGCGACGACGAATCAACGGCGACCTGTTGGGTACCAGAGGCCGTGCTGATATCCGTAGCAGAGGCGTTATAACCGGGCATGCCGACTGACAGGGACGGGTCACCGGCCGAGGTGCAGGACGCCAGGAGCACGGAGAAAAGCGCGACCGCAATGGCGCGGCTTTCTCCCTTCGCGAGGCGCGATCCTGCTGATTTCAAAACCAAATTCCCCCTCGATGTCCGGCCGGTAAATCATTGGCGCGGCGTCGGAACGACTCGCCGAAATAAATCCTTGTCCCCGAACGGAAACGAGACCTGTGTCAAATCCGCAAGCCCCAGAGTAATTCGACGGCTAGAGAGGAATCGAGGCTGCTTAAGGGTTGACGACACCATTTCGTCCTCTTTTGGCGGCGCGTCAACTCACCACACATTACAGAAGGTTACACTCGCACCTTGACATAGGTCCCTGGCGCATCGCCCAGGGTTTTCATGTGCTTGCCGGGTTTACGCGCCGGCACGCGGGTATTGTCCTTGGCCTCGATCCAGCGTTGCCAGTGCGGCCACCAGGAGCCGGGATGGTTTGTGGCCTCGGCGATCCACTGGTCGAAGTCGCCCGCCGGCTTGCCGCCGGTCCAGTAATGATACTTCTGCGCCGCCGGCGGATTGACGACGCCGGCGATGTGGCCGGAGCCGGCCATGACGTAGTCGACTTCGCCGCCGAAATATTTGGAGCCGAGGAAAACCGAAAGCGCCGGCGCGATATGGTCTTCCTTCGAGGCGAGGTTGTAGACTGGGATGGTAATATCCTTCAGCGACACCACGCGGCCCGCCAACTCCATCATGCCTTGCGAAAGTCTGTTCTCGAGATAGCAATTGCGCAGGTAGAAGGAATGATTGGCCGCGCCCATGCGGGTCGAATCGGCGTTCCAGTAAAGCAGGTCGAAGGGCAGGGGATCCTTGCCGCGCATGTAGTTGTTGACGACATAGGGCCAGATCAGGTCGCCCGAGCGCAGCATGTTGAAGGCGGTCGCCATCTTGGTGCCGTCGAGATAGCCCTTCTCGTTCATCGCCTTTTCGACGGCCGCGACCTGCTCCTCGTCGACGAACACTTTCAGGTCGCCGGCATAGGTGAAATCGACCTGCGTAGTGAAGAACGTGGCCGATTTGATGCGGTGGTCGCCTTCCTGCGCCATCAGCGCCAGGGCCGCCGCCAGAAGCGTGCCGCCGACGCAATAGCCGACGGCGTTGACGTGCTTTTCGCCGGTGGCCTTTTCGATCGTGTCCAGGCCGTATTGCAGGCCCTCTCTGATATAGGCCTCCCAGCTCTTGGTGCCGTGGCGCTCGTCCGGGTTGATCCAGGAGATGACGAAGACGGTGTGACCCTGCTCGACCGCCCAGCGGATGAAGGATTTTTGCGGGTTGAGATCGAGAATGTAAAATTTGTTGATCCATGGCGGGCAGATCAGCAGCGGCCGCTTGAGTACGGTCTCGGTCGCAGGATCGTATTGCAGGATCTCGGCGACATCGCTGCGGCCCACCACCTTGCCGGGTGTCGTGGCCAGGTTCTTGCCGATCTCGAAGGACGAGTAATCTGCCTGCCTCAGTTTCAGGTCACCCTTGCCGGCGGCGATGTCCTCGGCCAGCATCTTCATGCCGCGCACCAGGTTTTCACCATTCGAGGCGATGGTCTCGCGAAACAGTTCCGGATTGGTCAGAATGAAATTCGATGGCGAGATGGCGTTGGATACCTGCTTGACGTAGAAGCTGGCCTTGTGGCGGGTGTGCTCGTCCAGGCCATCGGCGTGCTCGACCAGTTCGCCCGCCCAGCGCGAGGTGACGAGATAGGCCTGCTTGAGGAAATCGAAGAAAGCGTTGCGGCCCCATTCCGGGTCCTGGAAACGCTTGTCGCCGAGCTCGGGCTTGACCGCGTCGTCGGCATCTTCGCCGCCGGCACTGAGGCGCTGGATCGAGTTGGCCCAGACGGTCATGTAGCCGGAGAACAGCCGCGTCTGCGCCTCCAGCGCGCGCTGCGGATCGGAAAGCCAGTACTCGCTCAGCTTGGAGAAGGTTTTCACCATGTCGACGACCGGCTCGGCGACATGATCGCGCACCTCACCTTTTTCCCGCGGCTCGGCCCATGCGGAGGCCGCCTTGCCGGCCTGCTCGATCATGCGCGCCATGTTCAAGGCGAAGCGTTCCGGGTCCTTCACCAGATATTGCTCGACGGTGGAAGGCCGCTCATCTTCCGTTTTTCCCGAATCGGGTGTTTTGGACATGGTTGGCGGGTTCCTCCCGAAGCGTTTTCTTGACATATTACCATGGGATGTCCGACAGGGTCCAACGTGCTCTACCTCGGCTGCCAAGGAAACAATATGACGATTAATATTGGCGACGCTGTTTTTTCTACCACTGGTTTTTCTGGCACTGGTCGTTTTTGCCGCATGGGGGCGGCGATCGTCCTGCTGGCGATATCAGGCTGTTCGAGCACCAACGTCGAGGGTACCACGCCTGTCGCGGCTAGCGACGGGCCAAAGAACACCGGCACCTATCCCAACCTGAATATCCCGCCGCAGGCAGCGGCAGAGCAGTTCACCGAGGCGGAAAAGAACGCCAAGCTCGCCCAGTTGAAAGCCGACGAGCAGGCGCAGGGCTCAAAAGGCGGCGCAGTCAAAGCCACGAACCAGGCGGCGCTGAACACACTGGCAAGGAAGCACGGCACCGACGCGCTGAAGCAGATCGAAGCCAAATGCGATCCCGCCCTCGACCCTACCTGCAAATAGGGTTATATCGCGCGACCGACAAGCACCTTTGCCAAAAACCACTTTGACCGTCTGGAATTGACATGGAAGAATTTCACAAGGTCCGCCGGCTTCCGCCCTATGTCTTCGAGCAGGTCAACCGGCTGAAGGCCAGTGCCCGCTCGCGCGGCGCCGACATCATCGACCTTGGCATGGGCAATCCGGATCTGCCGACGCCCAAGGCCATCGTCGACAAATTGTGCGAGGTCGTGCGCGACCCGCGCACGCACCGCTATTCGTCGTCGCGCGGCATTCCGGGCCTGCGCCGCGCCCAGGCCAATTACTATGCCCGCCGTTTCGGCGTGAAACTCGACCCGGACACGCAAGTGGTGGCGACGCTGGGCTCGAAGGAAGGCTTTGCCAATATGGCGCAGGCGATCACCGCGCCCGGCGACGTGATCCTGTGCCCCAACCCGACCTATCCGATCCACGCTTTCGGCTTCATCATGTCGGGCGGCGTCATCCGCTCGTTGCAGGTTGAGCCGGACGACGGCTTCATTCCGGCGCTGGAGCGCGGCATTCGCCATTCGATCCCGAAGCCGCTGGCGTTGATCCTCAATTATCCGTCGAACCCGACGGCGCAGGTCGCCTCGCTCGATTTCTACAAGGACGTGGTTGCCTTCGCCAAGAAGAACGACGTCATCATCCTGTCGGATCTTGCCTATTCGGAAATTTATTTTGACGGCAATCCGCCGCCTTCGGTGCTGCAGGTGCCGGGCGCGATCGACGTGGCGGTCGAGTTCACCTCGATGTCGAAGACGTTTTCCATGCCCGGCTGGCGCATGGGATTTGCCGTCGGCAACGAGCGGCTGATCTCGGCGCTGACCAGGGTGAAATCCTATCTAGACTACGGCGCCTTCACGCCGATCCAGGTGGCGGCCGCGCACGCGCTCAACGGCGACGGCGCCGATATCGCCGAAGTGCGCGACATCTACCACAAGCGTCGCGACGTCATGGTCGACGCCTTCAGCCGCGCCGGCTGGACTGTTCCGGCGCCGGCGGCGTCGATGTTCGCCTGGGCGCCGATCCCGGAGCCGTTCAAGCATCTCGGTTCGCTCGAATTCTCCAAGCTTCTGATCGAGCACGCCGATGTGGCGGTGGCGCCGGGCGTCGGCTTCGGCGAGCATGGCGACGATCATGTGCGCATCGCGCTGGTCGAGAACGAGCACCGGATCCGGCAGGCGGCGCGCAACATCAAGCGCTTCCTAACGTCCAGCGCCAAACAGCCCAACAATGTGGTGCCGCTCGCCGCGCATCGTTGAGTGCTTGATCACATCAACCAAATCCTTGAGGGGCGTCGGCGGTCATGGCTGAAGCGTTGCATGTTGGAATCGCCGGTCTCGGCACCGTTGGCGCGTCGGTGGCGCGCGTGCTGCGCGACAAGGCGGCGGAACTGACGCGGCAATGCGGCCGCGAGATCGTCGTGTCAGCCGTTTCGGCCCGCGATCGCAAACGCGACCGCGGCGTCGATCTCGACGCGGTCAAGTGGTTCGACGATCCGGTAGGAATGGCGCAGGCCGCCGATATCGATGTCTTTGTCGAACTGATCGGCGGTGACGAAGGGCCGTCGCGATCATCCGTGAAAGCAGCGCTTGAAGCCGGCCGCCACGTCGTCACCGCCAATAAGGCGCTGCTCGCCAAGCATGGCGTGGCGCTGGCCGAGATCGCCGAGAGGAAGGGCGTGCTGCTCAATTACGAGGCGGCGGTGGCGGGCGGCATTCCGGTCATCAAGACGATGCGCGAGGCGATGGCCGGCAATTCGGTGACCCGCGTCTTCGGTATCCTCAACGGCACATGCAACTATATCCTGACCCGCATGGAGGCCGAGGGCATCTCGTTCGACGACTGCCTGAAGGACGCGCAGCGGCTCGGCTATGCCGAGGCCGACCCGACTTTCGACATCGAGGGTCACGACACCGCACACAAACTGTCGATCCTGACCAGCCTTGCCTTCGGCACGAGGATCGCCGCCAACGACATCTACATGGAAGGGATTTCCAACATCAGCCAGGCCGACATCCGCGCGGCCAGCGATCTCGGCTACCGGATAAAGCTGCTCGGCGTCGCCCAACGCACGGAAAGCGGTATCGAACAGCGCGTGCACCCGACCATGGTGCCGACGGCTTCGGTCATCGCGCAGGTGCACGGCGTCACCAATGCGGTGGCCATCGAGACCGATATTCTGGGCGAACTCCTGCTCTCCGGTCCGGGTGCCGGCGGCAACGCCACCGCATCGGCGGTGGTCGGCGATATTGCCGACATCGCCAAGAGCCGGCCCGGTTTCCAGCACGGTCCGGTCTTCGGCCTGCCGGCGAAGGAATTGCGGCCGTACAAGAAGGCGCAGATGCGCAGCCATGCCGGCGGCTATTTCATCCGGCTGACCGTGCATGACCGCATCGGCGTCTTTGCCGCCATAGCCAAGCGCATGGCCGACAACGACATTTCGCTGGAATCGATCGTGCAGCACGCCGCCGGGCCGGATACCGCCTTGCAAAAGACGGTGATCCTCGTCACCCACGAGACGACGGAAGCGGCGGTCCGCAAGGCTGTCGACGGCATCACCAAGGACGATCATCTGACCGACAAGCCTCAGGTTATCCGCATCGAGCGCGCGGAATAGGGATTTCTCCTTCTCCTTCAATCGATTGATATCGTTGTGTTTTCAAAAAAGTCCCGCCCAGGTCTTGCTGTTGTCATGGAGCTTTGACACAACCGGCGCGCCTCTGGCGGGAGGCAATGTGCCAACGAGGATTGTCCACCGATGAACGTTG
Organism: Mesorhizobium sp. WSM4807; assembly: GCF_055811615.1. Taxonomy (NCBI): domain Bacteria; kingdom Pseudomonadati; phylum Pseudomonadota; class Alphaproteobacteria; order Hyphomicrobiales; family Phyllobacteriaceae; genus Mesorhizobium; species Mesorhizobium sp. WSM4807. The sequence continues at coordinate 203,257 of NZ_JBVVQY010000006.1, read as the reverse complement.
CCCAGAACATCGTCGCCGGCCTAGACCGGATACTCACCATGGAACTGGTGCGTGTCACCGAACGCGCTGCGGTTGCGGCGGCAAGGTTGCGCGGACGCGGCGACGAAAAGGCCGCCGACCAGGTTGCGGTCGACGCCATGCGCGAGGAGCTCAACCGCCTCGCCATCAACGGCACGGTGGTGATCGGCGAGGGCGAGCGCGACGAAGCGCCGATGCTCTACATCGGCGAAGAGGTCGGTTCCGGCAAAGGCCCGGCGGTCGACATCGCGCTCGACCCGCTCGAAGGCACGACGATCTGCGCCAAGAACCTGCCTAATGCGCTGGCCGTCATCGCCATTGCGGAAAAGGGCAGTCTCCTGTTTGCGCCCGACGTCTATATGGACAAGATCGCCATTGGCCCGGGCTACGTGGACGGCGTCATCGACATCGATGCCTCGCCGGCCGAAAACATCGCCAGCCTGGCCAGGGCCAAGGGCGTGCCGGTGTCGGAGATCACCGCCTGCATCCTCGACCGGCCGCGCCATGGCGCGCTGATCGAGGCGGTGCGCGCCACGGGCGCTGCGATCCGGCTGATCGGCGATGGTGACGTCGCTGGCGTCATCCACACCACCGATCCGGACGAAACCGGCATCGACATCTATCTCGGCACCGGCGGCGCCCCGGAGGGTGTTCTGGCGGCGGCAGCGTTGCGCTGCACCGGCGGCCAGATGCAGGGAAGGCTGATCCTCGACACGCCGCAAAAGCTGGCGCGCGCGGCGAAGATGGGCGTCTTGGATCCGAAGCGGGTCTACCGCGCGCAAGACATGGCGCGCGGGGACGTGCTGTTCGCGGCAACCGGCGTGACCGACGGCAACATGCTGGCCGGCGTCAAGTTCGGCCGCAATTCCATCACCACGCACACGATCGTGCTGCGCTCGTCGTCGCGCACCGTGCGCGAGATCAAGGCAAGGCATCAGGATCTGGAAAAGTTTTGATTCCCGACTCGGCTAGCCGTCGCATATTGTGAGAAATGACAATCCGCAGACGGCGCGTCGCATGACGGGCGAAAACCGTATCTTCCTCGACGTCAGGCAGTCGGCATCAGGTGTTTCCTGGGAACACCGGCTGACCGAGCGGCAGGACATCACCGCGCTTGCGATAGCGCAAGGCTATGGCGTGCCGGACATCGTCGCGCGCGTCCTTGCCGGGCGCGGCGTGACCGCCGAGCAGACCGAGCGGTTCCTTGATCCGACCATCCGCGACCTTTTGCCGGACCCGGCGTCGCTGACCGACATGAACAAGGCCGCCGCCCGCATCGCCGGGGCAATCATTGCCAGGGAAAAGGTGGCGATCTTCGGCGACTACGATGTCGATGGCGCCGCCTCTTCGGCGCTGCTCAAGCGGTTTCTCACGCATTTCTCCGTGCCAGCGGAGATCTACATACCGGATCGTATCTTCGAGGGGTACGGTCCCAACCCGGAAGCCATGCGCGAACTCGTCTCGCGCGGCGCGACGCTGATCGTCACCGTCGATTGCGGCACCAACAGCGCCGTCTCCATCGACGCGGCGAAGGCTGCCGGCGCCGATGTCGTGGTGCTCGATCATCACCAGCTCGGCGGTCCGTTGCCGGCAGCGGTTGCGGTGGTCAATCCCAATCGCGAGGACGACCTTTCGGGGCAGGGCCATCTTTGTGCCGCCGGCGTCGTCTTCCTGGCTCTGGTGCAGACGGCGAAGGTCCTGCGCGGCCGGTTGCCGGATGCCGCATCGCCCGACCTGCTCGGCTTGCTCGACCTCGTGGCCCTGGCGACCGTCTGCGACGTGGTGCCGCTGACCGGCGTCAACCGCGCTTTCGTGGTCAAGGGGCTGCAGATGGCGCGCCAGCAGAGGAACGAAGGGCTGGCCGCGTTGGCGCGGGTCTCGCGCATCGGCGAGCCGGTCAGTACCTTCCATCTGGCCTATCTGATCGGCCCGCGCATCAATGCCGGCGGGCGCATCGGCGACGCAGCACTCGGCAGCCGCCTGCTCGCCACCGACGATCCCGTCGAGGCCCGCACCATCGCCGAGACGCTGGACCGGCTCAATCAGGAGCGGCAACAGATGGAATTGGAAATGCTGGCCGCGGCACGCGTGGAGGCCGATGCCGAGCTTGCCGGCGGCGATGGGCCGGCCATCGTCGTCACCGCCAGCTCCAACTGGCATCCGGGCATCGTCGGCCTGCTGGCCTCGCGGCTCAAGGACCATGCGCGCCGGCCCGCTTTCGCCATCGCCTTTAACGCCAACGGTGTCGGCACGGGGTCGGGCCGTTCGGTGTCGGGCTTCGACCTTGGCCGGCTGGTGCGCGAGGCGGCCATTGCCGGGCTGATCGTCAAGGGCGGCGGCCATGGCATGGCGGCCGGCATCACAGTGGAGCGGGCGAAACTTGGTGCGCTCAGGGCCTTCTTCGAGGAACGAGCGGCGGCCGACGTGTTCCGGCTGCAGGGCGAGGAAAGCCTGGCGATCGACGGTGCGCTGGCCGCCGAGGGCGCGACGCTCGGCTTGCTCGATGCATTGGAGAAAGCCGGCCCGTTCGGCGCCGGGCATGTCGCACCGATCTTCGCGCTGCCGCGCCATCGCCTCGCCGATGCAAGGCCGGTCGGCACCAATCACATCCGCGCCGAGTTGCAGTCGGAAAGCGGCGGCCGCATCCAGGCGATCGCCTTTCGCGCCGTCGATACGGCGCTCGGCGAATTCCTGTTCAAGAACAGGGGCAAGCCGGTGCACGTCGCCGGTTCGCTGTCGGGCAATCACTGGAACGGCAACCGCACGGTGCAGTTCCGCATCGTCGATGCCGCATGCGCCTGAAAATCGCTTCCCGATTCTGCCGCGCGGATCGCGTTTAAGCCAGAACCGTCTGCAGCCGGGCCAGCTCGTCGATCTGGGCCATCGTCACCTGATAGCCGATGCGGATCGCCTCGTCGGCGCGGTGGAACTCGGTCAGGCCGATATGGCTGAGTTTAGGCTGCAGCGACATGTCAGGCGGGTCGCCGGCAAGTCGCGCACGCGAAATGCGGTCCTGGATGATGTTGAAGGCTTCGACCATGACGCCGGTGATGCCGAGCCGTGTCTGGTACTGGTGCCCTGCGTCGATCTGGCCGGGCCTTGGCGCATCCTTTTCGATGACCAGTTCGCCGGCGCTGTGCTTGATGACGGCGGCGCGGCCGAACAGATCGTAGTGAAGGTTCACCGCGACCACGAGCGGCTGCTCGTAGGCGCGGCAGACCGAGACCGGCACCGGATTGACCAGCGCTCCGTCGACGAGCACGCGCCCGTTGCAACTGACCGGTTCGAAAACGCCGGGCAGCGCATAGGAGGCGCGCATGGCGGTAATCAGCGACCCGCCCGACAGCCAGATTTCATGGCCGGTGCGGATCTCCGAGGTGACGCAGACGAAAGGCTTCGGCAGATCCTCGAAACGGATGCCGGCCATGTGCTCGCGCAGCCGTGCATCGAGCTTCATGCCGCCGAACAAGCCGCTGCCGCGCAGATTGAGGTCGAGAAGGCCAAAAATGCGCCGTTTGGTCAGGCTTCTGGCGAATTCTTCCAACTCGTCCAGCTTGCCGGCAAGATAGCAGCCGCCGACCAGCGCGCCGATCGAGGTGCCGGCGATCATCGACACTTCGATGCCGGCTTCGTCGAGCGCGCGCAGCACGCCGATATGGGCCCAGCCGCGCGCGCAGCCGCCGCCCAATGCCAGCGAAATGCCTGTTTTCTTGGCGGGGTTCGTTTCGGATGCACCGGCGGACGATGACAGGCCATTGGCCTCTCGAACGTCCGGTCTGTTGCGTGATGACGCCCATTCGAGCATCACAATCTCCCTTGTCCCACGGCCAACATACGGGCTGACCGTTCCGAAATCATGAATATACGTGGCTGCAGTTCGGCGAATGGTTCATATGGATGGTTCACGGGGCTTTCGATACGTTTTTTCCGCATCGAACAGCGGCTTGCTGCCGTCGCTGGCAAGCGTCCCCTTGCCGCCGATCAGTCCCACCGTCCGATAAAAGCAAGAACGCCGGCCGGTGTGGCAGGTTGCGTCGTGGCCCATCACTTTGACGCGCAACCATATGGCATCCTGGTCACAATCCGTGAGCATCTCGACGATTTTCTGGACATTCCCGGACGTTTCGCCCTTCTTCCACAGAGCGTTGCGCGACCGCGACCAGTAGTGGGCGATGCCGGTTTCCAGCGTCAGCGCCAGCGCTTCGGCGTTCATATGCGCGACCATCAGCAGCATGCCGTCTTCGGCATCGGTGACGACGACGGTGACGAGGCCGCCGGCATCGAAGCGCGGCGAAAAGACCATGCTTTCTTCCAGTGCCTTCTTGTCTGATGGAGCTTTCGGAAATTCCACTGCCGACATCGCCGGTCCTTGTTCAGAGCCTCGGGGGGGGGGGGGGGGGGGGGGGTGGGGGGGGGGGGGGGGGGGGTGTGTGGGGTGTGTTTTTTGATACGAGGGTGGCGCGGGGGCGGGGGCGGGGGGGGGACGCCGGGCCGGGGGGGGGGCCCCGG
>NZ_JBVVQY010000006.1:163217-198720 GCF_055811615.1 Mesorhizobium sp. WSM4807 | reverse complement strand
CCCCCTCCCGCCCCCCCCCCCCCCCCGCCCCCCCCCCCGCCGCCCCCCCCCACCCCCCCCCCCCCACCCCCCCCCCCCCCCCCCCCCCCCCCCCCCCTCCTCCCCCCCCCCCCCCCCCCCCCCCCCCCCCCCCCCCCCCCCCCGAGGCTCTGTCTTGTTGTTTGGCCATGATCTTATCCGAGAACCGGTTCCCGCTTCTCGGGACCATGGCTAGCGACCGGCGACGGTCGTTCAGCCCCTGCCGCCGCGCACCATGGTAACGAACCGGACCTGTTCTTCGGGCGTGTCCTTGAAGACGCCGGTGAAGGTCGAGGTCAGCGTCGTCGAGCCTTCCTTGCGGATGCCGCGCATGGCCATGCACATATGCTCGGCTTCGAGCATGACGGCGACGCCGCGCGGATTGAGCACGTCCTGGATGACGCCGGCGATCTGTGCGGTCATGGCTTCCTGGGTCTGCAGGCGCTGGGCGAAGATATCGACGACGCGCGCGATCTTGGACAGGCCGACAACCTTGCCGTCCGGCAGATAGCCGACATGCGCCTTGCCGATGATCGGCACCATGTGGTGCTCGCAGTGCGAATGGAATGTTATATCCTTGACGAGGACAAGGTCGTCATAGCCGGCGACTTCCTCGAAAGTGCGGCCGAGTTCCTCGGCCGGGCACTTGTCGTAGCCGCCGAACATTTCGCGATAGGCCTTCACCACACGCTTTGGCGTATCGACCAGGCCCTCCCGGTCCGGATTGTCGCCGGTCCAGCGCAACAGCGTGCGAACCGCGGCCTCGGCTTCGGCTTCGGTCGGCCGATCGGTGACCGGCTTTTCCATATAGGCGGAAGGGGGCATGAATTTCTTGATGACGGCATCCATAAAGGCGTCTCCCGTAGTTCCCCTCTCAGGAGGAACGAGTTGAACGGACCACGACCTTTCGGGTGTTAGAAACGTGCCCGGTTTCCAGCCCGTAAGCGGCGTGAAGTGATTTGGGCAAAAACGAAGGCCTTGGTTTGCCTTGTCCATACCCGAGTACCAGCATTATATATGATCGTGCCGAGCGAAAGGAAGACCGTCAGCGGCAATCGCTGTTCGCTTGGCGGCGACGGATTGGAAAAATATGGTCGACGACGTCTACAATGCGAAAATTCTGGGATTTGCCGGGAATATCGCGCGGATCGGCCGGCTCGACCATCCCGACGCAACCGCGCGCGCGCATTCCAAGCTGTGCGGCTCGACCGTGACCGTCGATCTGAAGATGGATGACGGCGTCGTCACCGATTTCGCCCATGACGTCAAAGCCTGCGCGCTTGGCCAGGCGTCGTCCTCGATCATGGCGCAGCATGTCGTCGGCGCCAGCGCGGATGAATTGCGCAGCGTTCGCGAGACGATGCTGAAGATGCTGAAGGAAAACGGCGCGCCGCCCGAAGGCCGCTTCGCCGACCTCAGATATCTCGAACCGGTGCGCGACTATAAGGCGCGCCATGCCTCGACCATGCTGACCTTCGATGCGGTGGTCGACGCGATCGGCCAGATCGAGAAGAAGCGCGCCGAACAGGCGGCGTAGCCGTCAAATGGCGACGGATCACACGCACCAGCATCAGCGGCCGCGATACACGCGCAACTGGCCCGGCCCATGGCGCAAGACGCCCGGCCGAATTCTCGGCACGTCGCTCGTGCGTTTTTACCAGCTGACGCTGTCCGGCTTTGTCGGCAATTCCTGCCGGCACCTGCCGACCTGTTCCGAATATGCGCATGAAGCGATCGCCCGCCATGGATTATGGGCCGGCGGCTGGATGGGGTTTTTCCGCGTGCTGCGCTGCGGGCCGGGCGGAACGCATGGCATTGATCGTGTGCCGGAGGTGCTGGCCGATCGCTATGTCTGGTTCACGCCCTGGCGGTACTGGCGGATCGGAAAAAAGCGCGGTGATCCTGAGAGCTAACGCGGAAAGGGGAGCTCTACATCGGGCAGATCTTTACGATTTGCTAGGGTTAACAGCATCTTGCGCATTTAAGACAAAATCGAGACAAAGCGCCTCGCTAAGCCGCTCCTGACAGCCATCAGGAGAGATTGCCAATGCGCCAGCTAGACCGCCGTCCATTCGTTTTCGCATTGGTTATCTACCTTCTGGCCTGGCTGTTGGGTTTTCCGATCCGCGCTCAATCCGCACCGCTGAAGGACGTCGAATGCACGCTGATCCTGGATGCTGCGAGCGGCGAAACGCTGCATCGGCAAGGGATTTGTGACAAGCGCTTCAGTCCCGCCTCGACGTTCAAGGTCCCATTGGCCCTGATCGGCTATGACACGGGAATCCTGAGCGACGAGCACACGCCGGCCTGGGACTACAAGCCCGAGTTCAATGCGGTGAAGCGGGACCAGAAAACCGTCGACCCGACGATCTGGAAAAAAGACTCGGTGCTGTGGTTTTCGCAGGAAATCACCCGCCGGCTCGGCAACGAGCGGTTCGCCGGCTACGTCTCGAAATTCGACTACGGCAACACCGATGTTTCCGGCACTCCCGGCAAGAATGATGGCCTCACCCGGTCCTGGGTGAATTCTTCCCTCAAGATCTCGCCGGTTGAACAGGTCGATTTCCTGCGCCGCTTGCTCGCCCGCAAACTGCCGGTTTCGGACAAGGCCTATGCGATGACCGAGGCGATCTTGCCGACCTTCCAGGCAGGTGGCTGGACCGTGCAGGGCAAGACCGGGACCACCAGGCTTGGCGACAGCGCCGACAAGCGCTCGCTTGGCTGGTTTGTCGGCTGGGCGAAAAAGGATGCTCGCAAGATCGTCTTTGCCCGCCTGGTAATCGATACGAAACGTTCCGACACGCCCAAGGGTCCTCAGACGCGGACGATATTCCTGAAAGAGCTGCCGAATCTCATCAACAAGAGTAAGTGATCGGCCATTCGCCTTTACGGCACTGGAATCTGCCCATAAAAGACTGCCGCCGGACGCACATCCCCGCGTTTACCTTGTGCATGTCGTAGCCCCCAAAACCGCTGCACACTTTTGGGCGACACGCATTTCACCACCCGCGTTCGTTTGCGGGACTGGATAGGAGAATTTTATGCTGAATTCCGTTTCCCTGACATTTCCCGATGGCTCCGTCCGCGACTATGAGGCGGCGATGACCGGCGCCGGCCTGGCCGAATCGATCTCGAAGTCGCTGGCCAAGAAGGCCGTCGCCTACTCGATCGATGGTGTGGTGCGCGACCTTTCCGACCCGCTCGGCAAGTCCGGCAAGGTCGAGATCATCACCCGCGAAGATCCGCGCGCGCTGGAGCTCATCCGCCACGACGCAGCACACGTGCTGGCCGAAGCCGTGCAGGAATTGTGGCCGGGTACACAGGTGACCATCGGCCCGGTGATCGAGAACGGATTCTACTATGATTTTGCCCGCAACGAGCCGTTCACGCCCGACGATTTCCCGGTGATCGAGAAGAAGATGCGCGAGATCATCGCGCGCAACAAGCCTTTCACCAAAGAGGTGTGGTCGCGCGAGAAGGCGAAAAAAATCTTTGCCGAGAAAGGCGAGCGCTACAAGCTGGAACTGATCGACGCCATTCCCGAAGATCAGGACCTCAAGATCTACGTGCAGGGCGACTGGTTCGACCTCTGCCGCGGCCCGCACATGGTCTCGACCGGGCAGATCGGCAGCGCGTTCAAGCTGATGAAGGTGGCCGGCGCCTATTGGCGCGGCGATTCGCACAACCCGATGCTGACCCGCATCTACGGCACGGCCTGGGCCGATCAGGCGCAGCTCGATGCCTACCAGATGATGCTGGAGGAAGCCGAAAAGCGCGATCACAGGAAGCTCGGCCGCGAGATGGACTTGTTCCATTTCCAGGAAGAGGGGCCGGGCGTCGTCTTTTGGCATGCCAAGGGCTGGAGAATGTTCCAGAACCTGGTCAACTACATGCGCCGCCGCCTCGACGAGCAGGGTTATCAGGAAGTCAACGCGCCGCAAGTGCTCGACAAGAGCCTGTGGGAGACGTCAGGCCACTGGGGCTGGTACCGGGACAATATGTTCAAGGTGACGGTTGCCGGCGACGACACCGACGACGACAGGGTGTTTGCGCTGAAGCCGATGAACTGCCCCGGCCACGTCCAGATATTCAAGCACGGGCTGAAGTCCTACCGCGATCTGCCGGTGAAACTTGCGGAATTCGGCAATGTGCATCGCTATGAGCCGTCCGGCGCGCTGCATGGCTTGATGCGCGTGCGCGGCTTCACCCAGGACGATGCCCACATCTTCTGCACCGAGGAACAGCTCGCCGACGAGTGCATCAAGATCAACGACCTGATCCTGTCGACCTACGCCGATTTCGGCTTCGACGAAATCACCGTCAAGCTGGCGACCCGCCCCGAAAAACGGGTCGGCACCGACGCGATGTGGGATCATGCCGAGGGCGTGCTGCAGGACGTGCTCGACAAGATCGCGGCGCGCTCGGGCAACCGGATCAAGACGGGCGTCAATCCGGGCGAGGGCACGTTCTACGGACCGAAGTTCGAGTATGTGCTGAAGGACGCCATCGGCCGCGACTGGCAATGCGGCACCACGCAGGTCGACTTCAACCTGCCGGAACGGTTCGGCGCCTTCTACATCGGTTCCGATTCGGAAAAGAAGCAGCCGGTGATGGTGCATCGCGCCATCTGCGGTTCGATGGAGCGTTTCCTCGGCATCCTGATCGAGAACTATTCCGGCCATTTCCCGCTGTGGTTCGCACCGCTGCAGGTGGTGGTGGCAACGATCACCTCCGATGCCGACGATTACGCGCAAAAGGTCGTCGCGCAGCTGAAGGCGGCCGGACTGTTGGCGGAGGCCGATCTTCGCAACGAGAAGATCAACTACAAGGTCCGCGAGCACTCGCTGGCCAAGGTTCCGGTCATCCTCGTCTGCGGCAAGCGCGAGGCGGAGGAAGAGACGGTCAACATCCGCCGGCTCGGCTCGCGCGACCAGGAGTCGCTCGGCCTTGGCCAGGCGGTGGCGATGCTTACCGAAGAAGCGGTGACGCCCGACCGCAAGCGCAGACGAGCGGCCTGAGTTCAGCCGGATTGTCGACGAAATGGCGGTGAAGCGATCCACCGCCAATTTCAGATGCCCGCCATTTCAGATGCCCGCCATTTCACATGCTTGTCACGCCAGCCTTGTAACGAGCCCTCATGCTCAAGCTGAAGATGCGCGAAAGACCGTTTCCCGAGCTTTCCTATGCCAGCCCGCATCAGCCGGCATTGACGCGCTGGTTCATCCACTCCATCGAAGGCCTGTCCGGTCGCGACCGCTTCGCGGCCCTCTATGACTTTTGGCGGCGCCATGTGGTGCCGATCGGCGAGCGCGTGTTCAGCCGGATGCTGGAGCTGATCGATGTCGAGGTGCGGACCACCGGCCAATGGCCGCCGGAAAAATTGCCTGACACGCCGCTGGTGATCGTCGCCAACCATCCGTTTGGCATCGGCGACGGCATTGCGGTGCTCTCGCTGGCCGAGCAGCTTCAGCGCCCGTTCCGTGTCATGATCCACAAGGATCTGCTCAAGATCCGCGAAATGGAGCCCTATTCGCTGCCGATCGACTTTTCCGAGACCAAGGACGCGCTCAGGAATAACATGGCGGTGCGCCATGAGGCGGTGCGGCTGCTGAAAGAGGGCGTTATCATCGTCGTCTTCCCCGCGGGCGGCGTCGCCACCGCGCCGAAAGGTTTTGGCCGGGCGCGCGATCTGCCGTGGAAGATGTTTCCGGCTCGTCTCGTCCAGGATGCCAAGGCATCGGTTGTCCCAATGCACTTTTCCGGCCAGAACGGCCGGCTGTTCCACCTGGTCAGCGGACCAATGAACATGGCCGAGCGCGACGGGCGTGTGGCGAAGTTAGTCGGTAGGGCTTCGCTGACGCTGCGCATTTCCCTACTCATCCACGAATTCGCGCGGCTGTCGGGCAAATCGATCGACGTGCGCATCGGTGACGTGTTGGGATGGGACGAACTGGAGCCGCTGCGCGACCGCAAGGCTTTGCTCGACCGCCTCCATCGTGGCGTTTTCGATCTGGCGCCGGCCGAGGCGCGCGGCCGCGGCCAATTCCTGCCGCGACGCATACGCAAGGCAGCCTGATCGACAATTCATGGGCTGCTGGACCCCGAATCTACACGGCAGTATCCGGACGGTTAGTCCGCACCTTCCTCGGGATCCATCGCTGATGCCTCCGTGGCCAAAACCTCGACTTCTTTGTTCTGCCCGGCCACGACGGTAAAATCCTTCTGGTAGATCCGGTCGCGGTTCTTGGCGATGATCGTGTAGTCGCCCTCGGCAAGCACCATCGAAGCAAAGGCGCCGACGGTTTCCTTGATGGGATCGCCGGATTCGTTGAGCAACGACCAGGAGGTGTCGGCGATCGCCTCTCCACCCGACTCGCGTACCAGCTTCATAGTCATCTCCGCCGCACGATGCTCGACGGCCGCTTCGGTCAGCTTGCCGGCCTCGACGCGGATGTCGGAGCGGATGACCGCATTCACCGAGCCATAGGTCGAGACGACGTGGTAGACGCCTGCGTTCAGCCGCACGACGCTGTTCGGCTCGACATCGGGTATGATCAGGGCGCGATCGTGATTGGCCTCGGCTTGGCCTTCATAGATCGAAAAGCGCAGTTTCTTCGGCGGTATTCGCACCCCGCCCGATAGGACGGCGTCGAGCTTGAGTCCGCCGGCATCGAGCACGAGGCTTTCGCGCTTGGCATCCTTGCCGACGGTGATGCGCTTGGTGGCGCCGGCCCGGCCGTAGGAGGCATGGACCAGATAGCTGCCGGGCTCGAGCTGGAACACCGCGCTGCCGCCATGGGCGGAAGCGACCATCGGCAGCTTGCCGTCACCGGTGGGGTCAGGCTTGAAGACGCGCCAGACGATGCCGCGTGTGATGTCGGCGCCTTTGTCGGTCAATTGCGCCGACAGCGTGATCGCCCCGCTGCTCCCGGATGCCAGCGGTGCATCGCTTTTCGGAGGCGCATAGCTCGAAATTCCGGGAAGTTTCAGATCTCCGAGGCCGTCCGCATCCTGAGCGACGGCAAGCGACACCGGCACCATCAACAGCGCGGCAGCGAGCCAGATCAGGAAAAGTCGCAATGTCCCCTCAAACATGCCTTGCGTTGAAGCCCAAGGCGGTGGCAATTTCAAGGCTTAAGAGTCCGATCAGCTTCTGCTAGAGGCTCTTTGTCGGCGCGCCGCGCCAATGCCCGAGCCGCCCGATGCCCGATGGTGCGCTTCAGCTTAAATTCCAAGGAGACTTGCGCCCATGGCGTCGCCGATCATCGATTTTCTGCTGACCCGAAATTCCGCGCCGATCCCGGAGTTGAAGGAACCAGCACCTAGCGACGCTGACATCGCGACGATGATTGCCGCCGCCTCGCGGGTGCCGGACCACGGCCGGCTCGAGCCCTGGCGCTTCATCCTCTACCGGGGCGAGGCACGCGTCGAGATCGGCAAGAAGTTGGCAAGCCTTGCCGAACAACGCGAAGGGCCGCTGCCAGAAGGCCGCCACAACCAGGAACTGGCGCGCTTTTCGCGCGCGCCGCTGGTGATCGGCGTGGTGTCGAGCCCGAAGGAAAACCCAAAAATCCCACAATGGGAGATGTTCCTGTCCGGCGGCATGGCGGCGATGAACCTGATGATATCAGCCAATGCGCTGGGCTATGGCACCAACATGATCAGCAACTGGTATTCCGATGTGCCGGAGGGCAGGGCGATCCTGGGGCTGGCGCCGCATGAGCGGGTCGTCGGATTCGTCCATATCGGTTCCTATCAGGGGCCGGCGCCCGAGCGGCCGCGGCCTGATCCGGCAAAGCTCTATGCCGACTATGCGGGGCCGTGGGTGGGCTGAATGTTCTACGAGCCGTCTAAAGGTCACGGGCTGCCGCATGACCCGTCCAAGGCGATCGTGGCGCCACGGCCGATCGGCTGGATCTCGACGGTGAACAAGGCCGGCGAAGTCAACCTTGCCCCCTATTCCTTCTTCAATGCGTTTTCGACGCGGCCCTTCATCGTCTGGTTTTCGTCCGAAGGCGAGAAGGACAGCGCCACCTTCGCCGAAGAAACAGGCGAGTTCGTCGCCAATCTCGTCAGCCGCGATCTTGCTGAAAAAATGGTCCGCACGGCGGTCGATGCGCCGCGCGGCGTCACCGAATTCGACTATGCCGATCTCACCATGGCGCCGTCGCGCCTTGTTGCGCCGCCCCGCGTGGCGGCAGCGCCCGCGGCGCTAGAATGCCGGGTGACGGAGATCTTGCGGCCAAAGGCGCTGGATGGGACGCTGACCGGCGCTGTCGTCGTTGCCGGCGAAGTCGTCGGCGTGCATATCGACGATGCATTTCTGAAAGACGGCATGTTCGATATCGTCAAGGCGGGCAATGTCGGCCGTCTCGGCTATATGGACTATGCCAGCGTCAGCGAGGTATTTTCAATGAGCCGGCCTCGCTGGAGAAAAGATTAGGCTGGCAAAATATTAGGCCGGAATCCCTGCCGCTCTGGCTCGCGCCAGAAGTCGCTCTGCCAGCTTGAGATGCGGCCGGTCGTACATCTTGCCATCGATGCCGACGACGCCGGGATTTCCAGCCGCCTCGAATGCCTCGACGATCACCAGGGAGTGTTTCACCGCCTCAGCCGACGGCGTGAAGGCGGCGTTGATGACCGGCACCTGCGCCGGATGGATCGCCATCTTGCCGGTGAAGCCGTCGCGCTCTGCCTCGGCGCATTCCGCCTCGAAGCCGGCCATGTCGCGAAAGTGCGGAAAAACCGTGTCGATCGCCGCGACTTCCGCGGCACCCGCGGCGAGGATGGTCATGGTGCGGGCGAAGCGGAACACATCGGTGTAGCGGCCGTTCTCGTCGCGGGCCGTGCGCGCACCGATTGCTGCCGATAGGTCTTCCGCACCCCAGGTCACGCCGACAAGCCGCGCACTTGAGTTGGCGTAGGTCGCAGCCGCCAGCACGCCGGCAGCTGTTTCGGTGATGATCGGCAGGATTTTTATCGCACCATCCGGCAGCCCGCTTTCGGCCTCGTGCACCCTGAGCTTGGCCGAGAGATGCTGGACATCCTGGCCGCTGTTCGACTTCGGCAGCATGATGCCGTCGGGTTTCACCGGCACGAGTGCCGCCAGATCGTCATCGGTCGGGCCGGTCGAGAGATCGTTGATGCGGACATAGATTGCGGATCTGGTTTGATGCCTGTGTTCGGTGATGAAGCGTGCGGCGATGTCGCGTGCCAAAGCCTTGTTTTGTGGCGCAACCGAATCCTCGAGATCGACGATGACCACGTCGGCGCCGGCGCCAAACGCCTTTTCCAGCTTCTTTTCGGAATCGCCGGGAACGAACAGCAGCGAGCGCATCGGTCAGGCCGCCTTCTTCATCATCATCGCCTGCCTCGTGCATTTGGCGACGAGCACGTCATTCTGATTGTAGGCGCGGTGCTCGAACTCGACGATGCCGCGGTCCGGCTTCGACCTGGAGTCGCGCACCGACACCACCGTCGTCTCAACGCGGATCGTGTCGCCGTGGAAGACCGGATGCGGAAACACCGTCTCCTTCATGCCGAGATTGGCGATGGTGGTGCCGACGGTGATGTCGTTCACCGAAATGCCGATCATCAGGCCCAGCGTGAACAGCGAATTGACCAGCGGCTTGCCCCATTCGCTTTTGGCGGCGAAGTCGAAATCGATGTGCAGCGGCTGCGGGTTCAGCGTCATTACCGAAAACAGCATGTTGTCGCTTTCAGTGACGGTTTTCCGCAGCGTGTGCCGGAAGACATGGCCGACGACGAACTCTTCCAGATAAAGCCCGGCCATGATCGATGTCCTCCGCTGCCGCATCGGCCCGAAATCGGAATCGATTTTTCGGAAAGCACGATGCGAAGATTCAAAGTGTTAGAGCGTACTTTCCGAAAGGGACCATGTCGCCCTAAGGAAAGGTTGATAGGCGCTGCATACCGCGCTCGCAAGCCAGTTAACAAACATGGTGAACCGTTCGTAAACCATTTCTGCCTACGGTCGTCACGGGGCGGGAACGGACTCGGGTTAGGGGCGCAGCGGACGGCATGGTTGTTTCGCATTTCCTGAAATGGATCTACACGGCGAGGGTTTCGGAGCGCGCCGCTGCGGCAGGCGCTCTGGCTCGCGCCTACATCAATGCCGATCTGCCTTTCGAGGATCGCTGCGCGGCGGAGGCCGCGCTGACGCTGCTGCTCGACGATGCCTCGTCGAAAGTGCGGCTGGCGATTGCAGAAGCGCTGTCGATGAGCCATCACGCGCCGCTGCAGATCATCAGCGCGCTGGCGTCAGATCAACCGGAAGTTGCAAGCCTGGTGCTGGCACGTTCGCCGATGCTCACCGATGCCGATCTGATCGACCGCGTTGCCGGTGGTCAAAAGGCGACGCAGAAACTGATCGCGGATCGTGCGCGCGTTTCCATGGCGGTCGCAGCGGCGATCGCCGAAATCGGCGAGCCGGAAGCCTGCGCCACGCTTCTCGCCAACAGCGGCGCCGACATCGCTTCGCTCAGCTTCCGCCGTATCGCCGAACGCCATGGCCATCTGCCTTCGGTGCGCGAAGCGCTGATTTCCGATGCGCGCCTGCCCGCCGATTGCCGGCATATGCTGCTGATAAAACTTGGTGAAACGCTCAAAGGTTCGCCGCTGGTGGTGGCGCTGATGGGCCGTGCCAGAACCGAGCGCGTCATGCACGACGCCTGCGTCAAAGCTTCCATGACGCTGATCGAAGGCACGCGCCAGGAAGAACATGCGGCGCTCATCGAGCATCTGCGCCTGCGCGGCGACCTGACCGCAAGCTTCATTATTCGCACCATCGCGCATGGCAAGGTCGACTTCTTCGGCTCGGCGCTGGTTGCGCTCAGCCAGCAATCCGAACAACGGGTGAGAGCGCTGCTGGCCGGCGGGCACGACGTGGCGCTGCAGGCGCTGTTCCGCAGCGCCGGCCTGGCCGCGGTTACGCACGCGATCATCCTGCGTGCGCTGAAGATCTGGCGCGAGGTCGCCAATGGCAAGCGCCTTGCCGGCGTCCAGGAAGTGAGCTGGCTAATGCTGAAGGAATTGGGCGGGCAGTCCGCCGAAGGCGATCTCGCCGGATTGGTCAAATCGATCCATCTCGATGCGCTGCGCGAAAACGCGCGTGGCCATGCGCTGGCGATCGCGGCGGCTTAGACCTTCGCGAAAAATCCGGGAAATCCTTGATCGCGGCGATAATCCGCAGAGAGGCTGCGATCTGCGACATGTCGGCCGCCTCGCTTCGCTCGGTGATGCCAACCACATACTGCCTCGCAACAGTGACGGCCGCCCGTTTGCGGTTCGCCGAGCAGAAGACGCTCAGATGTCCAGCACTTCCGTCTCGGCGAATTCCGCACGTTCCTGGATGAAGCGGAAGCGGGCTTCCGGCTTGGTGCCCATCAGCGCGTCGACCGCGTCCTTGGTCGCCGCCTCGGCGTCGATCACATCGACCCTGAGCAGCGTGCGCTTCCTCGGGTCCATGGTGGTTTCCTTGAGCTGGGCGGCCATCATTTCGCCCAACCCCTTGAAGCGGCCGATTTCGACCTTGCCGCGCCCGGTGAACTCGGTGCGCAGCAGTTCGTCCTTGTGCGCATCGTCGCGGGCATAGGCGACTTTGCCGCCTTGCCGGATTGAGTAAAGCGGCGGCACCGCCAGATAGAGATGGCCGCCGCGGACCAGGCTCGGCATCTCCTGATAGAAGAAGGTGATCAGCAACGAAGCGATATGGGCGCCGTCGACGTCGGCGTCGGTCATGATGATGACCCGGTCGTAGCGCAGATCCTCATCGCGGTATTTTGACCGCGTGCCACAGCCAAGCGCCTGGATCAGGTCGGAAATCTGCTGGTTGCCGGCAAGTTTGTCGTTGCCGGCGCTGGCGACGTTGAGGATCTTGCCGCGCAGCGGCAGCACCGCCTGGCTGGCGCGGTCGCGCGCCTGTTTCGCCGAGCCGCCGGCTGAATCGCCCTCGACGATAAAGAGTTCGGCGCCGGCCGCGGCATTCTGCGTGCAGTCGGCGAGCTTGCCGGGCAGGCGCAGCTTGCGCACCGCGCTCTTGCGCGACACTTCCTTTTCCTGGCGGCGGCGCACCCGTTCGTCGGCACGTGCGATCACCCATTCGAGCAGCTTCGAGGCTTCCTGCGGATTGTCGGCCAGCCAGTGATCGAAGGGGTCGCGGATGGCAGTCTCGACGATCCTGATCGCCTCGATCGTCGCCAGCCTGTCCTTGGTCTGGCCGACGAATTCCGGCTCGCGGATGAACACCGACAGCATGCCTGCCGCCGAGATCATGACGTCTTCCGACGTGACGATCGAAGCGCGCTTGTTGCCGACCAGCTCGGCATAGGCGCGCAGGCCGCGGGTCAAAACGTTGCGGAAGCCGGCCTCGTGCGTGCCGCCTTCGCCGGTCGGGATGGTGTTGCAGTAGGAATTGAGGAACCCGTCGCCGCCGAACCAGGTCACCGCCCATTCGAGCGAACCGTGGCCGCCTTGCCTGTCGCTTTTGCCGGCAAAGATTTCGCGGGTGACCTGGAAGTCGTCGCCGAGCGAGGCTTTCAGATAGTCCTTGAGGCCACCGGGAAAATGGAACTCGGCCTTGGCCGGCGTCGTGTCCTTCTCCTTGATCAGCGACGGATCGCAGGTCCAGCGGATCTCGACGCCGCCGAACAGATAGGCCTTCGAGCGCGTCATGCGATAGAGCCGCGCCGGCTCGAATGCCGCACCCTTGCCGAAGATCTGCTCGTCGGGATGGAAGCGGATCTTGGTGCCGCGCCGGTTGTGCACTTCGCCGAGCTGCTCCAGACCGGTCACCGGAACGCCGCGCGAAAAACGCTGGCGATAGAGCTGGCGGCCACGCGCGACCTCGACCTCGAGATGGTCCGACAGCGCGTTGACGACGGAGACGCCGACCCCGTGCAGGCCGCCCGAGGTCTCGTAGACCTTGCTGTCGAACTTGCCGCCGGAATGCAGCGTCGTCATGATGACTTCGAGCGCCGGCTTCTTGAATTTCGGATGCGGATCGACCGGAATGCCGCGGCCATTATCGGTGACCGCCAGATATCCGTCGGCAGAAAGCTCGACATCGATGAAGGTTGCGTGGCCGGCGACCGCCTCGTCCATCGCGTTGTCGATGACCTCGGCGAACAAATGGTGCATCGCCTTGTCGTCGGTGCCGCCGATATACATGCCGGGTCGCCGCCGCACCGGCTCCAGCCCTTCCAAAACCTCGATGTCGGCGGCACTGTAGCTCTCGCTGCCGTCGCGGGATGCCGGGCGCTTCGCCGCCTGCACCAGCGGGTCGGCCGGGCGCGCGGTTGCGCGAACCGGTTGCGGCTGCTTGTCCAAACTGCCGAAAAGATCGTTACTGTCGTCCATGCTGGTCCTGGATTCCGATGCTGCGAATCACCACCCGATACTGCCACGCTTTTTGCGGGCAGGCGACGGAGGTTCCCGTTACGTTCGAGGATAGAGCCTCTTACCGCAAAACCATCCGACAACCAAGCGGCGGAAATGGGTCGAGGGCATCGACGCTTTGTAAACCTTGTCCGAAGGTTACGTCCGAAGGTTGGCCGAAAAACGGTATCCGTCCACTGCCGCTGGCCTAGAATGCGGCAGAACCCGTGAAAAGGCTGCTGCTAGCGCATGTTGGATTACAGTTCGCTCCTGCTCGCGGCGGCGCTGTCGGGCACGTGCCTCAGCATCACCATGTTTGCGAT
Source organism: Mesorhizobium sp. WSM4807 (assembly GCF_055811615.1). Taxonomy (NCBI): domain Bacteria; kingdom Pseudomonadati; phylum Pseudomonadota; class Alphaproteobacteria; order Hyphomicrobiales; family Phyllobacteriaceae; genus Mesorhizobium; species Mesorhizobium sp. WSM4807. The sequence continues at coordinate 184,984 of NZ_JBVVQY010000006.1, read as the reverse complement.
CTGGTTCACCGCGCCACAGGCACGCTTTGTGCTGACGGTGGCGTGCGGCATCCTCGTGCTCGTCGCGCATGTGGTCTTGTTCTGGCATTATGCCAGGCATCCCAGCCCCTGGCTTTGCCAGATTGTGCTTGCGCTTCTCAGCCTGGGCTTCCTGACCCTCTGCCTGTCGGCCATGCAGTATCTCGGCGTGCGCGACTACAGGCGCGCCATCTTGCCGACCGTGGCTGCGATGGCGGTTTGCGCAGGCGCGACGTCGCTGGGCCTTGATGGCGTCGGCTTCATCGTCACCTACGCGACGGTAACGGCGCTGCTCTCGCTTATCGGGGTGATGTTCTGGATCAAAGGTGGTCTCGATCGCCGGATATTGCTGGTCGTGTCGTTCCTGAGCGGCGTCTGTGCGCTGTCCTTCGTGCTTTGCGGCGCGGTCCTGCTGGTCGAGGGCCATTGGGTGCTCGGCGTTGCACCCGACAACTGGGCCGAACGGTTGAATTCCGTCGTGGCGGTCGCCTGCATGACTGGGCTCGGGGCACTGACGCTCTCCCTGCACCATTTGCAGGCGCAGATCGAATTGAAGGCCGAGACCATGACCGACCCATTGACCGGGCTGATGAACCGGCGGGCGTTAACGGCGTTCTACGGTGAGCGGGTTTTCGGCCCGTTCATGTCCGTCGCCATGTTCGACCTCGATCATTTCAAAAAAACGAATGACGTATTCGGTCATCCCGTCGGTGATCAGGTTCTGCGCCGCTTCGCCGCTGTCATCAGGAAATACGCAAGGACCGGCATCGACGCCTTCCGACTGGGCGGCGAGGAATTCGTCATCGTCATGTCGCGGGTGACCGAAGAGAAGGCTTATGACATTGCGAGCAAGATCAGCGTCGCCTTTGGCACGGAAGTCGTGGCCACCCAGCTTGGTCCTTTGCGCAGCACAGTCAGTGGCGGCATCGGCTTTGGCGGCACGGGTGGCTCCAGTCTCGACCAGGTGCTGGCCGAAGCCGACGCAGCACTCTATGCGGCAAAGCGCGCCGGACGAAACCGCGTCGTTGCCCAGAACAAGGCGAGCAAGGCCGACGCGCCGGCCTTGCGTTCTGCCTGACTGAGGCTTCTACCTTCTTGTCAGACCATGATCTTGTCCGAAAACCGGATTCCACTTTTCGGGATCATGGTCTACTCCGCCGCACCCAGATATTCCGACAGCGGCGGGCAGGAGCAGACGAGGTTGCGATCGCCGGCGACATTGTCGATGCGCGACACCGGCGGCCAGTATTTGGCTGATGTGTCGGCATCGCCGGCCGGGTAGGCCGCCTCCAGGCGCGAATAGGGGTGGGTCCACTGGCCGGCCAGCGCCTCGGCCGCGGTATGCGGCGCATTGACCAGCGGATTGTCGGCCAAGGGCCATTCGCCTTTCGCCACCCTGGCAGCCTCGCCCGATATCGCGATCATCGCTTCGCAGAAGCGATCCACCTCGCTCTTGGGCTCGGACTCGGTCGGCTCGACCATCAAGGTGCCGGCCACCGGAAACGACATGGTCGGCGCATGGAAACCATAATCGATCAGCCGCTTGGCGATGTCGTCGACGCTGATGCCGGCACTGTCCTTGAGCACGCGGGTGTCGAGGATGCATTCATGGGCGACGCGTCCGTGGCGGCCCTTGTAGAGCACCGGGAAATGCGCTTCGAGCCGCGTCGCCACGTAGTTGGCGGAAATGATCGCCGTCTCGGTCGCATGCTTCAGGCCGGAAGCGCCCATCATGCGGATATACATCCAGGTGATCGGCAGGATCGAAGCGCTGCCGAACGGTGCGGCCGACACGGCATGACCCGAGCCTTCGGTGACGTGGCCGGGCAGATACGGTTTTAGATGCGCCTTGACGCCGATCGGGCCGACGCCAGGACCGCCGCCGCCATGTGGGATGCAGAACGTCTTGTGCAGGTTCATGTGGCAGACATCGGCGCCGATGTCGCCGGGACGGGCGAGACCGACCAGCGCGTTGAGGTTGGCACCGTCGAAATAGACCTGGCCGCCATGGCTGTGGATGAGGGCGCAGATGTCGCGCGCGCCTTCCTCGAAAACGCCGTGCGTCGAGGGATAGGTGAACATCAGCGCTGCGAGGTCTTGCGCATGCTCGTCCGCCTTGGCTTTCAGGTCATCGACGTCGATGTTGCCGTCTTCGGTGCAGCGCACGACGACGACGTTCATGCCGGCCATCGCCGCACTCGCCGGATTGGTGCCATGCGCGGATGACGGAATCAGGCAGACCGTGCGATGGCCTTCGCCGCGTGAGCGGTGATAGGCGCGAATGGCGAGCAGCCCGGCATACTCGCCCTGGCTGCCGGCATTGGGCTGCAGGGTCACCGCGTCGAAACCGGTGATCTCCGCCAGCCAGCCTTCCAGCTCGTCGATCATCGCGCCGTAGCCGGCCGAATGGCTTGTCGGGGCGAAGGGGTGCAGGTTGGCGATATCAGGCCAGCTTACCGGCATCATCTCGGCGGCGGCGTTGAGCTTCATGGTGCAGGAGCCGAGCGGGATCATGGCGCGGTCGAGCGCCAGGTCCTTGTCGGCCAGCCGGCGCAGGAACCGCATCATGTCGGTTTCCGAACGGTTGTCGTGGAAGACAGGCTGCGTGAGAAACTCCTTGCCGCGCGGCTGTCCGGGCATGGTGCTGCCGGCAGCGGCGCCTGCCTTGGCGCCGAACAGCGCCGCGATCTCGTCCAGATCGGCAACGGTCGAGGTCTCATCGAAGGTGATGCCGATATGGTCGGCGTCGATGACGCGCAGCAATCGGCCGGTCTCTTCAGCAGCGGCGGCGATTGCGCCGGCCCTGTCTTTCACTTCCACCGTCACCGTGTCGAAGCGGCTTGCGCCAAGCACCGAAACGCCTGCTGCTTTGAGACCGGCAGCCAGCCGGTTAGCCAATTCATGGGTTCGGCCGGCAATCGCCTGCAGCCCGGCGGGGCCGTGCCAGATCGCATAGGCCGTCGCCATGTTGGCGAGCAGCGCCTGCGCGGTGCAGATGTTGGATGTCGCCTTGTCGCGGCGGATATGCTGTTCGCGCGTCTGGAGCGCAAGGCGATAGCCGGGGCGGCCCTTGCTGTCGGTCGATTGACCGACAAGGCGGCCGGGCATCAGCCGCGTCAGCCTGTCGGATACGGCGCAATAGGCGGCGTGCGGCCCGCCAAAGCCCATTGGCACGCCGAACCGCTGCATCGGGCCGACGGCGATGTCGGCGCCAAGCCTTGCCGGCGCGTCGGTCAGCGTCAGCCCGAGCGGATCGGCAATGAAGACGACCAGCGCGCCGATGGCACGGGCCTTCTCGATTGCCGCCTTGTGGTCGCCATAGACCCCAAACGTGTCGGGCCAGGAGACCAGCAGAGCGGCGGTATTGTCGTCGATGGTTTCGCCGTCGACCTCGATGCCGAGCGGTTCGGCGCGGGTGCGCACGACGTCGAGCGTCTGCGGATGCGGCGTGCCGGCCAGCGCCACTTTGGTCCGCTTGTCGCGATGATGGCGTAACGCAATGCCGACCGCCTCGGCCACCGCCGTCGCTTCATCGAGCAGCGAGGCAGACGCCACCGGCAGCCCGGTCAGCTCAGTGACCAGCGTCTGGAAATTGAACAGCATTTCGAGCCGGCCTTGGCTGATCTCGGCCTGGTAGGGCGTGTAAGCCGTATACCAGGCCGGATTCTCGAACAGGTTGCGCTGGATGACCGGCGGCACATGGACGCCGTGGTAGCCGGCGCCGATGAAGCTCTTCAGAACTGTATTTTTCGCCATTGTCGCTGAAAGCTCGGCCAGCGCCTCCGCTTCGCTCGCCGGGGCCGGCAAGGCCAGCGGCCGGTCGAGCCGGATCGATTTCGGCACAGCCTGGCTGATCAGCGTCTCAACCGAGGGAACACCAATCGTCGCCAGCATGGCTCTGACGTCATTGAGGCCGGGGCCGATATGGCGGGCCGAGAAGGAGTAGGGTGCTGCAGTCATCTTTCCTGGTCCTTCTATCAACCAATATGGGCTTTGTAGGCGGCCTCATCCAGGAGACCTTCGAGTTGGCTTTCATCGGCCAGCTTCATCTTCCACAGCCAGCCGTCGCTGGTTGCCGCCGAATTGACCAAAGACGGGTCCGACGAGAGCGAGGTGTTGGCCTCGGTGACCTCGCCGTCGACCGGTGCATAGACGTCCGATGCCGCCTTGACGGATTCGACCACCACGGCCGTATCGCCCTTGACCAGCTTTTTCCCAAGCTCCGGCAATTCGACGAAGACGAGATCGCCGAGCTGCTCCTGTGCGTAGTCGGTGATGCCGACGGTGGCGATACCGCCTTCGACGCGGAGCCATTCGTGATCTTCGGTGAAATAGGTCTTTGCCATGAAATTTATCCTTTGCGGTAGCGATGCGGCGTGAAGGGCAGGGGATTGATATCGACCGGGATTTTCGTCCCGCGAACGTCGGCGAAGAGTTTTGTGCCAGGTTTGGCCAGCGCTGTCAGGACGTAGCCCATGGCGACCGGATGGGTGGCCGAGGGGCCGAAGCCGCCGGAGGTGACGTGGCCGGCGGGATCGCCGTCGGCGTCGAAAAGGGCAGCGCCGGTGCGCACCGGCTGGCGGCCTTCCGGCTTCAGGCCGACGCGTTTCTGCGCCGGGCCGCGCTCCAGGATTGCACGCAATGCGTCGGCGCCGATGAAAGCGCCAGAGGCGCGAACCTCCTTTGGGATCGCCCACATCAGCCCGGCGCTGGCCGGGTCGATCTCAGGCGTGATGTCCAGTCCGTGCAGGCACAGCCCTGCTTCGAGCCGCAGGCTGTCGCGGGCGGCCAGCCCAACCCACATCACGCGCTCGTCCACGAGCAGTTTGGCGACGAGATTTCGCGCGTCCGCTTCCGGCAGGCCGATCTCGAAACCGTCTTCACCGGTATAGCCCGACCGGCTCATGAACCAGTTCTCGCGGGGCTCAAAGCCGTGCATGAACAGCAGCGATCCGGTTTCGATGCCGCCGCGGGATAGGGCGGCCCAGGCTTCAGGCCCCTGGATCGCCAGGAAGACGCGGTCGAGTGCGTCCACCTTTGCGTCAAAATCCATGGCAAGGGCGCGCAGGTGCTTTTCGTCGGCTTCGGCATTGCCGGCATTGGCGACGACCATGAAGCGCGCCTGGCCGAGCCGGGTGACGATCAGATCGTCGAGGATGCCGGCGGCTTCATTGAGAAGGAACGTGTATTTGGACTGGGAAATCTCAAGCGCGCCGGCGTCTAACGGGCAGGCTCGGTTCAGAAGTGCGACGGTGCCCGAGCCACTGATCTCGAACAGCTTCATGTGCGAGATGTCGAACAGCCCTGCATGTTCGCGGGCATGAAGGTGCTCCTTCATCACGCCGGCCGGATAGGTCAGCGGCATCGACCAGCCGGCGAACGCGCCAAAGCGCGCACCGGCGGCCACGTGCAGGTCTTCGAGGGGAAGGTGTTTGGTGTCGTCGCCCGTCATGTCATCTCCAGAGTCGCACGCAATCGGCCGCGAATGGCGACCAGTCCGTGCCCCTCTGTCTGAAGCCTGAGAGACTCGCGCCCCGTAACTCTGTCGGCAGCGCTTACACCTTCGGCGCGGGGGCAAGCCCCGACTTTCCAGAGTGTCTTTCCCGTCTACGGTTCTTTTGCCTGAGAGATTTCGGGCGATTTCCCCTTCGGCGGCAGCTCTCGCTGCTCTCTCCCGCAAACAGGTAGGACTCAATTTGAGCCCTCGACTCTTCATCCATAGCCTGTGGGCGACACCTTGTCACCTGCCAGCGACACCTTACCGACAAGTCTTCGCTAACCACGCGGTTTGCCGGTTTCTCAAGACACTGCCGATATATCGGGTCCAAACGACGTTTGGACGGGGAACGAAAATGGGCGGATTGATCATGACCTCGAAGGACCGCATCACGGCCGAGGATGTCGTCATGCTGCGTCGCGAAGTGTTCGGCGATGGTGTGGTGACGCGCGGCGAGGCCGAGGCGCTGTTTGCGCTCGACGCAACGGCCAAGCACAAATGCGCGGAATGGCCGGACTTTTTCATCGAAGCCGTCACCGAGTTCATCGTTCATCAGGAAAAGCCGGCGGGCTATATCTCGCAGGACAATGCCGACTGGCTGGTCCGAGCGATTTCGCGCGACGGCATGGTCGACAGCTGGACCGAACTCGAATTGCTGGTGCATGTGCTGGAAAGGGCGAAATCCTCGCCGAACGGGCTTTGCGCCTATGCGCTGGAGCAGGTCGCCCATGCCGTCATCGACGGCAAGGGGCCGCTGATGCACGGCGGCAAGCTGGTTCCTGGCCTGATCGCCAAAGCCGAGGTCGAGCTTCTGCGCCGCATTCTCTACGCCCATGGCGGCGACGGCAACATTGCGATCACCCGCGCCGAGGCCGAGATGCTATTCAAGATCAACGAGCGGACCGCGGCGGTCCACAATGACCCATCCTGGAACGATCTCTTCGTCAAGGCGATCGCCAATTTCGTCATGTGCTCGGCCGGCTACGAAGCGCCGGTACGCGACGTGGCGCTGCGCCGAGATTCTTTCCTGGATCAGGCCGATCCGGAGATCGGCGGCTTCTTCGGCCGCATGGTATCGGGCGGTCTCGCCGGCATCATGGAAGCCTATCGCGCGCCGGGCGATATCGAATCCGAATGGGAATCGAACAACAAGGCAGCCGAGGCGCTGGCCCGCCGCGCCGAAACCATCGACGCCAGCGAGGCGAAGTGGCTGGCCGAGCGCATCGGCAGCGACCGGCCGCTGCATGAGAACGAGCGCGCGCTGCTGACACTGATCAAGCATGCCTCGCCGGAAATTCATCCGGTGCTCAAGCCGCTGATCGACAAGGTCGCTTGAGCAAAAAGCGCTAAAACACTGATCGGAAATGGCGGAGCTATGGCCTCAGATGCCGCCGTACCAGTCGTAGCCATTGTCCTCCCAGTAGCCGCCCTTGCCGCCGCCGAAAGTCGTGAAACTGTCGACCAGTTCGATCTTGCGGAGATATTTCGGCATTTTGTAGCCGATCTGGCGCTCGACGCGGACACGCAGCGGCGCGCCGTTCTCGACCGGCAGCGGCTTGCCGTTCAAGCCATAGGCAAGGATCGTCTGCGGGTGACGGGCATCGATCAGGTCGATCGAACCGTAATATTTGATGTCGCCGGACAGGCTGCGGTCGATCGTGTCGAGGCAATGGAACATCACGTAGCGCGCCTGCGGCTTGACCACGGCCTGATCCAGCACCAGCGACAGCGGTGTGCCGGTCCATTTGGCGATGCAACTCCAGCCTTCGACGCAGTCGTGGCGGGTGATCTGGGTGCGGCTTGGCATGTTCATCAATTGCTCACGGGTCAGCGACAGCGGCTTTTCGACAAGGCCGGAAACCTCGAGCCGCCAGTCGGCGAAATTGTTGGCGAGCAGGCCCTTGTAGACATCGTCGTCCGGCGCGGTGACACCGTTCGGCCGCTGCGGCTGGCGAATGTCGGCTTCGGTGAATTCCGGCGCCAGCGAATCGCCGGCAAGCAGGCGTTGCGCGCGCCACGTCAGGCCGTTGGCGCCCTCGAGGAAACTGCGCAGGCCGTCGCCGACGCGAAGCTGGCTGTCGAAGGCATCGCAACCCGACAGCATGATACCGGAGACGCCGAGGCTGGCCGAGGTCAGGAATTTTCTGCGGCTGATCACAAACTTCGCCATCTCACGCACTCCTTTCCGGCGCCTTGCCGCGATGCGCCGGCGGGTCGGTTCGGTACCAGCCGGTGATGATGGAACGCAGCTCGTTGATCGGGCCGGCGGCGAAGATCATCAGCATATGAATGATGAAGAAGGCGACGAGCAGCAGCATTACAATGAAATGAATGGTCCGCGCCGTCTGCCGTCCGCCGAGCAGATCGTTGAGGAACGGCAGCGCCGCGTTCATGCTAGGCGACATGGCAAGGCCGGTGATGATCATCAGCGGCAGCAGCACGAACATTACGCCGCCATAGGCCATCTTCTGCAGCGTGTTGTATTCGCGCGTGTGACGGAACTTGAGCCTGGCATGATCGACCATGTCTCGCGGCAAACGCCTGAGATCGTCGATGCGCGGGGCCAGATCGCGGCGCAGATGGCCGTTGACCAGGCTGGCGACCAGCCACACGACCAGTGTCGTGGTCAGTATCCAGGCGAAGAAGAAATGGACAACGCGGGCGGTGCCGAGGTCATAATAAGAGGGGATCGTCGCCCAGGACGGGAAGGCGCGGGACGTCTCCCGACCCGCCGGCCCCGACCAGCCGAGCACACCGGTTGTGTCGAAGCGTTTGCCGAAGATTTCGGTGTAGCCGCGCGGGCCGTTTGCGGTGTTCTCGGCGCCAATGGCGAAGACGGTGTTGTTGTACGCAAATCCCGACTCCTTGCCGATATAGAGCTGTGGGCGGGCGTTGAAGATCTGGAGGCCGGAAAGCAGCATGAAGAACAGCGAGACGGCCCAGAGCCAGTGCGTCAGCCGCGTCCAGCGCGACTGCCGGTAGATCAGCGTCGCATCCTTCGGGAGAGCAGTATCTGGCCCGACGGTGGATTGGCTCCTGGCAACCGATTCCATTCTTTCGCGTCCTCCCGGCCGTTCAGTCGGCCTTTCCGATCGTTCTCCTCTCAATACGTTGCCAGCCAAAGCGATGTTTCATCCGATCACGGAATTATTACGAGCTGCCCGATACTACCGGCTCCCGAGACTGACGGCGAGGTTGACCGCGGCGGCGACGATCACTGTATTGAAAAAGAACGACAGGATCGAATGCAAAAGCACGATGTGACGCATTTGCGTGGTCGAGACCGCGGTATCGGAGGTCTGCGAGGTCATCCCGATGGTGGTCGAGAAGTAGAGGAAGTCCCAGCCGTCCGGCCGTTCCTTACCGGCAAATATGAGACCGCCGACCGGCTTTTTCTGTTTCGCTTTGCTGCCGGGGTTGGTCTCTTCATCGTTGACCCAGTAAACATGCGCGTAGTGCAGCGCTGTCATGGCGTGGATGGTGAACCAGCCGAGCGGGATCGACAGCAGCGCGAAGGTGAGTTCGACAGGGTGCGCGCTGCCCTCCCGATTGATCAATTGGAACAGCGAGATGATGGCGACGGTGACGACAATCAGCGTCACGGCAAAGATGACCAGCACCGGCTGGTCGGTGGCCCGCGCGTTCTTGCTCAGATAGCGGCCGGTGAGCAGCGGCATCTGGGCGACGACGATGACGGTGTAGGCGGCGAAAAACGCATTGGCGCCGATCGAAAGGGCCAGCGGAGTGCGCAAGACCAGCGCGATCGCCAGTGCCACTACACCGATGCAGGCCGACACCGCGAACTGCATGTGGCGGTGCAGTGGTTTCTTCAGGGGCAGCTCGGTCGTCATGGCCCGGCCTCTGATGGCGGTCCGTCTTCTACGGTGCCGAGCGTCCTTTCGGACGCGAAAGGACACTGTAACACTTTTGAAATCTGCGCGTGATCCTTTCCGAACCGAAGGTGGCGAAGCAAAAAATCGATTCCGATTTGCGGCGTGCGCTAGAAAACGCCGCCGATCCCAATGCCGCCGCTGATGTCGGGCGGAGGTGCAACCGGGCGCGAGGATCGCTGCTGCGACCTTGCGGCTTTTCGGTTGCCCGCCCCCTTGCGCGCCGGAGCCGCCTCTGATGCCACCTTCGCCGGCTTGATCTTCCGCACGACCACCGGATCCTTGCAAACCCGCCCGGAGTGCAGGAACAGGTCACTCAGGAGTTCAACCGTAGGCTCGGTCGCGGATGCGGTTCTCGCGGTGTTTTTGTAGTAGTTGGTGAGCGCGCGCACGGAGCCCTTGCCCCAACTTCCGTCCACTGTCATCCGATAGCAGCCCAAACGTCGCAATTCGGTCTGGATACTGCGCGCGAGATCGGTCGCTTTTTGGGAATCCGTTTCAGTCGCCGAAGTACCGACGATCAGCGCTTCAAGTCCGGAGACGATGCTCTGCTTGGCCCCCTCAAGGCTGGCGACCTGCGTGCCGGCGGGCTTGGCCGCAGCGTCGGGTAAGGGCGAAACCTCGACCGAACGCAATGTCTGGCCAACGATCAGCACGGCCGTCTGCAGGTCGTTGGAAGCGAGCTCGACCTTCAACCTCTCCTTGGCGGCAGGATCGGCCAGGATGCGCGACAGGCTGGCGCTGAGCTGGGCCGGGTCGAGCACTTGCTGCTCGGTGAAGTAAAACTGCTCGCGAAGGTTCGACTGATCCCACGGAACCTGACGCCCGATGGTGATTGCCTCTGTCTCGTTGCGCACCCGGATCATCATATCCGAAATGCTGAGCCCGGGAATCTCGACGTTCTTCAACAATGCCGTGGTGAAGGGGCTGTTGTCGCCCGAGCCGTCGACAGCAACGTTGCCAGGCTGTGTTGCAAAGGCAATAAACGTGTTTTCACCGACTTCGATCTGCGCGAGGCCGTCCATGGCGCTGGGGCCTTTGCCCATCGGGTTGTTACGACAGGCATCAAGAAACACGAAGGTCTGCCTTTCACGGTTGGCAAATCTCGAAATCACATCGTTGAGCTTGACCGCGCCCCCGATCAACTCCTGCAGGTTCTCGGCGCTGGGCGTATCGACCGGCAGAAGATAGTTCTCTCCCCCGAGTTGCACGCCGTGGCCAGCGTAGAAGATGAGGACAGCACTGGCGCCTGCCAACTTGCCCTCGGCTTGTTCGAAAAGCTTGGTGAACCCGTCGGACGACAGGTTGGTTGCCGTTAGCACATCGAATTTCAGCCTCTTCAGGCTTTCAGACAATCCGGCGGCGTCGTTTGCAGCATTGGCCAGATGCGGGAGATGGGCGCTCCGGTAGTCGGAGTTGCCGATGACGATCGCGAGCCGCTTGCCTGGCTGTGGCGACTGGCCTTCCCCGACCGCGGCTTGAGCGCCGAGGGATCCGAAAAGGGAAACCAGCAGGACCGCAGCAATGCGCAGGAGGAGACGGTAGCTCATGGCAAAGGCTCGTTTCGGCGCGTGACATTTTCAAGTCGCCGAAGTGTCCGCCCAACTGACGCCGCTCCGCTCATGCGCCGGTACTCGTTTCTCCGAAGACCATCGCAATTTTTACACCAGAACCCATGTCAAAGAAAGCGCAAGGGCGCGACCCGCCTTCGATCCGGCCAAGCTCGGTTTCCCGGTCCACACGAAATCATATCCACGCCAGAGATAATTTGTTATGCTCCTACCAAAGCTGGCTTAGTGTTGCACTCGCATCTACTGCAGTCAGTGATGTTTTTCATAGTTCAACTGCGTATTGCATGTCCTGATATTTAAGCCAGACGACACAAGTAGCAGGGGAAGGGGACAATGAAAGGCAAGAATTGGCGTTTGCGCCTGTGCGCGAGCTCAATTTCGATTGGCGTTGCGTTGGTTTTCCTGCCTTCGAAGGCAAGCGCCTGTATCGAAGTCGAAAGTGAAGGCCCCCCTCTGCAGACGGACTGCTACGTCGGCGTGACCGTCAATAGCGCGATTGTCGACACGTCCCTGGATGCGCTTCTCAAATTGTCCGACGACATCATCCAGGCGGATGTCGGCCCCGCAAGCGCAGCTCCGCCGGCCCAGTCTCCACCGTTCGGCGTGTTCGCTTCCGGCCAGTTGGCCCACACGCAGCATGACGGCTTCACCGTTTCGGACGATTTTGACGTCTTTGACGGACCGAGCTTCGATGTCGATGAATTCTCCGCTGCCGTCAGTGTCGACGTCAATGCGGCAAAGCATTTCGGATTCGACAGCGAGCACGGATTGAACCTGGGGCTGTTCGGCGGTTATGCCTCGGCTGACGTCAATGTCGACGTTTTTGGTGTCGGTGACGCGACCAACAACAGCGGCATGTTCGGCGGCTATGGGCTTTATCGTAAAGGCACCAGCTATGCTCTTGTGGCCGCCTCGGCGTTCCTGGGCAACACAGACGTCAAGGAAAATGACGGCAGCTACGACACGCAAGGCTACGCGATAACAGGATCGATCGGTCGCATCTTCAACTTGACCGATCGCATGCGTTTCGATCTTCGTGGCGGGCTGTTGGGCGTTACCTTTACTGGCGACGCATACACGGACGACGCCGGCACTGAATTTGGAAAGAGCCGTTTATCGTTTGGCGCGATCAAGTTCGACCCTGGGGTTTACGCGGATTACCAGCTCGGAAACGGCATGGTCATCAGCCCTTATGCGCGCGCGGATCTGCAGCAGCGTTTCGGCTATTCGAACACGGCAAGCGTTTCTGGTCTGAAGAGCAATTTCGAGGATGCGGATTTCTCGGTGGCGCTGTCCTCCGGTTTCAATCTGAAGATGTCTTCATCGACAACCGTCAGCACTGAAATTCGCGGCAAATGGTCGGAGGACAGTTCAACCGTCAGCGGCAAGCTGGGCCTCAAGATCGCGTTCTAGTCCGGTGCGGCGGATTTCAACGCACGCCGCAGGATGCGGTCGAGCTCGCCGAGAAAACGCGAGCGGTCCTGCGGCGCGAAACTGGCATTGTAGCCCTTGCTTTCGCCGGTCTCGCGCAGATGCTGCTTGAGGTCGCGCATCGCCACCGCCATGCCGATCGTTTCCGGCGTGAACGGGCGCCCGGTCGGCCCAAGCACATGGGCGCCGAGCGCCACCGTGCGGGCGGCAAGCGGGATATCTGATGTCACAACGATGTCGTTGGACCTGGCATTGTCGACGATCCAGTCGTCAGCCGCGTCGGCGCCCTTGGACACGACGACGTTGCGGATCATCGGGTCACGTGACGGGCGCAGGCCGCCATTGGAGACGAAGGTGACGACGACGCCATGGCGCTCGGCGACTTTCTCGACCTCGGCCTTCACCGGGCAGGCATCGGCGTCGACGTAAACGGCGGGTGCGGACATGGTTCATTCCAACGCGTATGAAGCCGGGCGACTTCGCCAAGCCCCGTCGATGATATTCGAGTGGTCGCTATCCCCGCAACGCTCCGGACCTGTTGGTGCAGCGCAGTCGCTTCAAAGGTCGGCGCCGCCCCTCATCTGCCTGCCGGCATCTTCTCCCCGTATAGTGACGGGGAGAAGGGGCTGGCCCAATCTCGGCTCGCTTTCTGCAACGCTGGAGATAGGCGAAATCCTTTGCGAAGGCGTCTTTCTCCCCGTTACTATACGGGGAGAAATGCCCGGCAGGGCAATGAGAGGCAGCGCAAACCTGAAGCGATTGCCTTGCTTCTTCGCGGTCCAAGTCGCGGTATCAGCGGCTGGTGGTTCTCGTCAGTAAACCACCACGCTCCTGATGCTCTTGCCCTCGTGCATCAGGTCAAAACCCTTGTTGATGTCCTCCAGCTTCAGCGTGTGGGTGATCATCGGGTCGATCTCGATCTTGCCGTCCATGTACCAGTCGACGATCTTTGGCACGTCGGTGCGGCCGCGCGCGCCGCCGAATGCGGTGCCCATCCAGGTGCGTCCGGTGACGAGCTGGAACGGCCGCGTCGAGATCTCCTGGCCGGCGCCGGCAACGCCGATGACGACCGACTTGCCCCAGCCGCGATGCGATGCCTCAAGCGCCTGCCGCATCACCTTGGTGCTGCCCGTGCAGTCGAACGTATAGTCGGCGCCGCCGATCTGGTCGGCGCCGCGCTGGGTCATGTTGACGAGATAGGGCACGATGTCGCCGTCGATCTCCTTCGGATTGACGAAATGCGTCATGCCGAATTTCTCTCCCCATTCCTTCTTGTCGTTGTTCAGGTCGACGCCGATGATCATGTCGGCGCCGGCGAGGCGCAGCCCCTGGATGACGTTGAGGCCGATGCCGCCGAGACCGAAGACGGCGGCCGTGGCGCCGATCTCGACTTTTGCAGTGTTGATCACCGCGCCGATGCCGGTGGTGACGCCGCAGCCGATGTAGCAGATCTTGTCGAAGGGTGCGTCGGGGTTGACCTTGGCCAGCGCGATCTCGGGCAGCACGGTGAAGTTGGAGAAGGTCGAGCAGCCCATATAGTGGAAGATCTTGTCCTTGCCGATCGAGAAGCGCGACGAGCCGTCCGGCATCAGGCCTTGCCCCTGCGTGGCGCGGATCGCGGTGCACAGATTGGTTTTTCTGGACAGGCAGGACGGACATTGCCGGCATTCCGGCGTGTAGAGCGGGATGACGTGGTCACCCTTCTTGACCGAGGTGACGCCCTTGCCGACATCGACGACAATGCCTGCACCCTCATGGCCGAGGATCGCCGGAAAGATGCCTTCGGGATCGGCGCCCGACAGCGTGAATTCGTCGGTGTGGCAGATGCCGGTCGCCTTGATTTCGACCAGCACCTCGCCGTCGCGCGGTCCGTCGAGGTCGACCTCCAGGATTTCCAGCGGCTTTCCGGCGGCGACAGCGACAGCGGCACGGGTTTTCATCGGGGCTCTCCTCTCAGGGGCAAGTCTGCAATCGGGGCCGAGCATTAGCGTATCTGCAGGTTCTGGACTATGGGACGAATTGACAGTTCGTTGCCGGGTTTTGGCCGGCGCCGGACGACTTGCGCCCGGGGATATGCGCCAACTTTCCTTGACCGGCCGGGCGAAGCCCATAAAAGAAAGGCAGCCGAGGGAACGCAACCCGCATGTTCACAAAAATCCTGGTCGCCAATCGTGGCGAGATCGCCTGCCGCGTCATCAAGACGGCGCGCAAGATGGGCATTGCCACCGTGGCGGTCTATTCGGATGCCGATCGCGACGCCGTGCATGTCGAGATGGCCGACGAGGCTGTGCATATCGGGCCTTCGCCGGCCGCTGAGAGCTATCTGGTGCCGGAGAGGATCATCGCTGCCTGCAAGGCGACAGGTGCTGAAGCCGTGCATCCCGGCTACGGGTTTTTGTCCGAACGCGCATCCTTCTGCGAGGCGCTGGAGAAGGAGGGCATCGTCTTCATCGGCCCGAAACCCAGAGCGATCAGGGCGATGGGCGACAAGATCGAGTCGAAGAAATTCGCCAATGCAGCCAAAGTCAGCACGGTGCCGGGCTGGCTCGGCGTCATCGAGAATGCTGGTCATGCCGAGAAAATAGCCGGCGAGATCGGCTACCCCGTGATGATCAAGGCCTCGGCCGGCGGCGGCGGCAAGGGCATGCGCATCGCCTGGAGCAAGGCCGAGGTGCGCGACGGGTTCGACCGGGCGCGGTCGGAGGCCAAAAGCTCGTTCGGCGACGACCGCGTCTTCATCGAGAAGTTCGTGGTCGATCCGCGCCACATCGAGATCCAGGTGCTGGCCGACGCGCATGGTAACGCGCTTTATCTCGGCGAGCGCGAATGCTCGATCCAGCGCCGCAACCAGAAGATCGTCGAAGAGGCGCCTTCGCCCTTCCTCGACGCCAAGACCCGGAAAGCCATGGGCGAGCAGTCGGTGGCGCTGGCGAGGGCGGTCGACTATCAGAGCGCCGGCACGGTCGAGTTCATCGTCGACAGCGAAAAGACCTTCTATTTCCTTGAAATGAATACGCGATTGCAGGTCGAGCACCCGGTAACCGAGCTCATCACCGGCATCGATCTGGTCGAGCAGATGATCCGCATTGCTGCCGGCGAAAAGCTCGTCATCAAGCAAAGCGACGTCAAGCTGAACGGCTGGGCGGTGGAAAGCCGGCTCTACGCCGAGGACCCGTATCGCAATTTCCTGCCGTCGATCGGCCGGCTGACGAGATACCGGCCACCGGAAGAGGGACGGTTCGGCGAAATCGTCGTCCGCAACGATACCGGCGTCACCGAAGGTTCGGAAATCTCGATGTTCTATGATCCGATGGTCGCCAAGCTGTGCACCTGGGCGCCTACTCGGATCGCGGCAATAGACGCCATGTCCGTGGCGCTCGACAGCTTCGTCGTCGACGGCATCGAGCATAACATGCCGTTCCTGGCGGCGCTGATGCAGCATCCGCGCTGGCGGGAAGGGCTGATATCGACCGCCTTCATATCAGAGGAATATCCTGATGGCTTCGCGCCGATCGTGCCTGATAGCGAGGAGAAGGCGGTGCTGGCAGCGATCGCCACCGCGGTCGAACTGCTGCGCCGCGATCGGCTCGACCGGCTGGGCGGGCGGCTGGCGCCGCATTCGGGTGTCCTGAAACGCGACTGGGTGGTCAAGATCGGCGGGGATTACCTTTCGGCCTCGGTTATCGAAGGTATGATCTCCATTCCGATGGAGTTCGGTCTGTCGATCGACGGCGGCAAGGCGCTGACGGTAGCCTCCGACTGGCGTCCGGGCGATCTCATCTGGCGCGGCACGGTCGGCGACCGAAGAATCGCGGCGCAGATCAGGCCGGTACCGAACGGGCTTCGCATCGCCTGGAAAGGCATGTCGGTGACCGCACGCGCCATGCTGCCGCGCATCGCCGAGCTCGAAAGGCTGATGCCGGAAAAAGTGGCGCCTGACACCTCGAAGATGCTGCTCTGCCCGATGCCCGGCCTCGTCGTGTCGATCGCCGTTGCCGAAGGGCAGGAGGTCAAGACCGGCGAGACGCTGGCGGTGGTCGAGGCGATGAAGATGGAAAACGTGCTGCGCGCCGAGCGCGATCTCACCGTTTCGAAACTCAGGGCAAAACCGGGCGACAGTCTCGCCGTCGACGCGGTGATCATGGAATTCGCGTGAGGCTGAAAACAAAAAAACGGCCTCGGCGGCGAATCATTGGCGCAACATAACTGCCGTCACTTGTCAAGTTGAGCCACTGGCAGCTACAAGGCAATCGCCTTAGGTTTGCGCTGCCCCTCATTGCCCTGCCGGGCATTTCTCCCCGTATAGGGACGGGGAGAAAGCTGCCTTTCAAAGGATTTCGCCAATCACCAGCGTTTGCAGAATGGGTGCCAAGGTTGCGACCAGCCCCTTCGCCCCGTCACTATACGGGGAGAAGGTGTCGGCCGGCGGATGAGGGACGGCGCCACAATTGGCCTGTCGAGCGCCCGCTCTCGCTGGACTCGCATCGTCCGGTGCCGGACAATACGTCTTCATCGACTGAGTCGTTTCAAACGGCGCTAAAAACCATGGCGAATGAGACACTTCCACGCGATCCCTTGCGACGCGAGGCCTTTGTGAAGGCGTCGCGGCCGGAAGCGCCGGCGCGGCCGTTCATTCATCTGCGCGTGCATTCGGCCTATTCGCTGCTCGAAGGCGCATTGCAGCTCGGCACGGTTGTCGGCCATGCAGTCAAGGATGAGGCTCCGGCCATTGCCGTCACCGACACCAATAATCTGTTCGGCGCGCTCGAATTTGCGCAAAAGGCGGTGAAGGAGGGTATCCAGCCGATCATCGGCTGCCAGACCGCTCTCGCTTTTTCCGGTGACGCCAGCGACAGCCAGCGCGACCGCAGGCGGCAAGGCCCGGAGATGCGGCCCGTGGTTTTGATCGCGGCGACCGAGGCCGGCTACAGCAATCTGGTCAGGCTGGTCAGCCGGGTCTATTTGGAAACGCCGCCCGGCGAGGCCGTGCATCTGACGACCGAGATGCTGCAAGGCCATTGCGACGGCCTGATCTGTC
Source organism: Mesorhizobium sp. WSM4807 (assembly GCF_055811615.1). Classification (NCBI taxonomy): domain Bacteria; kingdom Pseudomonadati; phylum Pseudomonadota; class Alphaproteobacteria; order Hyphomicrobiales; family Phyllobacteriaceae; genus Mesorhizobium; species Mesorhizobium sp. WSM4807. The sequence goes on along the minus strand of NZ_JBVVQY010000006.1, from coordinate 167,539 downwards.
TCAGCGGCGGGCCGCGCGGCCCGATCGGCAATGCCTTGAAAGACGATCGCCGCGATCTCGCCGAGACGCGGCTTTTGGCGCTCAAGGCGCTGTTCGGCGATCGGCTCTATGTCGAGCTCGAACGGGTTTCCGGTTATGACCGGGCCATCGAGAAATCGTCAGTCGACCTCGCCTATACCAACGGCTTGCCGCTGGTCGCCACCAATGAGGCGTTTTTTTCCTCGCGCGACGACTATGAGGCGCATGACGCGCTGATCGCCATCGCCGAAGGTTCGGTCGTCGCCGTCGACAATCGCCGCCGCCTTTCGCCCGACAATTTTCTGAGAAGCCAGGCTGACATGGCGAGGCTGTTCGCCGATCTGCCGGAAGCGATCGACAACACCGTCGAGATCGCGCTGCGCTGCTCCTACTATCCCAAGACCCGCAACCCGATCCTGCCGCGCTTTGCCGGCGGTGACGTCGCCGACGCCGATGCGGCGGTGAAGGCGGAGGCGCAGGAGCTTGCCAGACAGGCGCATGAAGGGCTGGAGGCGCGGCTCGCCGCGCACGGCCTGGCCCCTGGCTACACGGTCGAACAATATCGCGAAAGGCTGGATTTCGAGCTCGGCGTCATCGAGAAGATGAAATATCCAGGCTATTTCCTGATCGTCGCCGACTTCATCAAATGGGCGAAGGCGCAAGGCATTCCGGTCGGGCCGGGCCGCGGTTCGGGCGCCGGCTCGCTGGTCGCGTATTCGACGACGATCACCGACATCGATCCGCTGCGCTTCTCGCTGCTGTTCGAGCGCTTCCTCAATCCAGACCGCGTGTCGATGCCCGACTTCGACATCGATTTCTGCCAGGACCGGCGCGAGGAGGTCATCCGCTACGTCCAGCAAAAATACGGACGCGACCAGGTCGGCCAGATCATCACCTTCGGCACGCTGCAGGCTCGCGCGGTGCTGCGCGATGTCGGCCGCGTGCTGCAGATGCCCTATGGCCAGGTCGACAAGCTCAGCAAGATGGTGCCGTCGAACCCGGCCAATCCGGTCAAGCTCGCCGACGCCATTGCCAACGAGCCGCGCTTTGCCGAAGAGGCCGAGCGCGAGCCGATCGTCCAGACGCTGCTCGATATGGCGCAGAAGCTGGAAGGGCTCTACCGCCACGCCTCGACGCATGCCGCCGGCATCGTCATCGGCGACCGGCCGCTGTGGGAGCTGGTGCCGATGTACCGCGACCCGCGCTCCGACATGCCGGTCACCCAGTTCAACATGAAGTATGTCGAGCAGGCCGGGCTGGTGAAGTTCGACTTCCTCGGCCTGAAGACGCTGACGGTGCTGGAGACCGCGGTCAAGCTGATCCGCCGCCGCGGCATCGAGATCGATCTCGCCCACATTCCGCTCGACGACCCCGACACCTACGCCATGTTGTCGCGCGGCGAAGTGGTCGGCGTGTTCCAGGTGGAAAGTGCCGGCATGCGCAAGGCGCTGATCGGTATGCGGCCCGACTGCATCGAGGACATCATCGCGCTGGTCGCGCTTTACCGGCCCGGACCGATGGAGAACATCCCGACCTACAACGCCAGAAAGCATGGCGAGGAGGAGATGGCGTCGATCCATCCGAAAATCGACCATCTGGTGAAGGAGACGCAAGGCGTCATCGTCTATCAGGAACAGGTGATGCAGATCGCGCAGGAGCTTGCCGGCTATTCGCTGGGCGAAGCCGATTTGTTGCGCCGCGCCATGGGCAAGAAGATCCGCGCCGAGATGGACAAGCAGCGCGAGCGCTTCGTTTCGGGCGCGGTCGAGCGCGGCGTCGGCAAGCCGCAAGCCGACTTCATTTTCGACCTGCTGGCAAAGTTCGCCGACTACGGTTTCAACAAGTCGCATGCCGCAGCCTATGCGGTCGTCTCCTACCAGACGGCCTATCTGAAGGCGCACTACCCGGTCGAGTTCCTGGCCGCGTCGATGACGCTCGACATGGGCAACACCGACAAGCTCGCAGATTTCCGCCAGGATGCGCTGCGCCTCGGCATCGATGTCGTGGCGCCTTCGGTGATGACCAGCTTCCGCGCCTTCGAAGTCGGCGAGAACCGGATCTTCTATTCGCTGGCCGCGCTCAAGGGCGTCGGCGACGCGGCGGTCGAGCATATCGTCGCCATGCGCGGCGAAAAACCGTTCAAGAACCTCGCCGATTTCTGCGAAAGGGTCGATCCGAAGATCGTCGGCAAGCGGGTCTTCGAAAGCCTGATCATGGCCGGCGCGCTCGACTGCTTCGGCCACGACCGCGCCGCGATGATGGCGGGCGTCGAGCGGATGATGGGGCTGGCGTCGCTGGCGCAGCAGAATGCAATGTCGGGCCAGCACGACATTTTCGGCGCCTCGCTCGGCGCGCAGTCGCAGGCGCTCAACCTGCCGGCGACCGACCCGTGGCTCGCCGCCGACCGCCTGCACCGTGAATTCCAGGTGGTCGGCTTCTATCTCTCCGCCCATCCGCTGGACGAATACAAGGCGGCGCTGCAGAAGATGCGGGTGCAGAACTGGGCCGAATTCTCGGCGGCCGTCAAACGGGGTGCTGCCGCCGGGCGGCTTGCCGGCACCGTCACCACCAAGCAGGAGCGCAAGACGCGCACCGGCAACAAGATGGGCGTCGTGCAGTTCTCCGACACGTCAGGCCAGTATGAGGCGGTGCTGTTTTCCGAAGGTCTGGCGCAGTATCGCGACCTGCTTGAGCCCGGCCGTTCGGTGGTGATCACCGTTTCGGCCGAGGACAGGCCAGAAGGCGTCAATCTGCGCATCCAGACCGTGCAGTCTCTGGAGGACGAGGCAAGTCGCATCCAAAAAGCCTTGCGCATCTTTGTCAGAGATGACCGACCGGCGTCGGCGATTCAATCGCAGCTTACCCAACGCGGCGACAGTCGGGTGAGCATTATCGTCATCAAGGAAGAGGCGCAGGGCGAGGTCGAGATCGAACTGCCCAACCGTTACCGCGTCTCGCCGCAGATCGCGTCGGCCATGCGCGCGGTGCCGGGCGTGGTGGAAGTGGAACTGGTGTGAGCTAACGACCGTATTCCGCCAGCCCGGTCGCATTGCCCGGTGACGATGCCGCTGGTATTGTGAGCTCGGCGGCCTGGATCTTTTTGGCGGCCAGGGGAGCTGGTCATGGATGAGCGGGATGCCGCTGCCGAACTCCAGAAAATGGTCAATGGGTTCCAGGTATCTCAGGCGATATGCGTCGCCGCCACGCTGGGCATTGCAGACCATCTCAAGGACGGAAAACGCACCAGCGGCGAACTGGCCGCGCTGACCAATACCCATCCGCAGGCGCTCTACCGGCTGCTGCGCGCCCTTGCTTCGGTCGGCGTGTTCCATGAAGCGGAAGACCGCTTCTTCTCACTGACCCCGGTTGGCGGCGCGTTGCGATCCGATGTTCAGCATTCGGTCGCGCCGTGGGCGATTCTGGCCGGACGGCCGTATTTCCGTCGGGCATGGAGCGATCTTCAGCACAGTGTCGGCACCGGCGAAAACGCCTTTCGCCACGCTCATGGCAAGGGCGTTTGGGAATACCGGGCGGAGCATCCGGAAGAGTCCGTCATCTTCGACCGGGCGATGACGGCCACGTCGCGTGGCGTCGCCGCTGCGGTGATCGCGGCCTATGACTTCCGGCCGTTCTCTGTCGTCATGGATGTCGGAGGCGGGCAGGGCGCGCTGCTTGCCGAAATCCTCCGCCGCAATCCCGGCCAGCGCGGCATTCTTTTCGATCAGCCGCAGGTCGTGACGAAGGCCGGCCCGGTCTTTGAGGCTGCGGGCGTGGCCGATCGCTGCGACATCGTCGCCGGCGATTTCTTCGTCTCGGTGCCCGAGGGCGCCGATGCGATCGTGCTTAAATGGATCCTGCATGACTGGGACGACGACACAAACATCCGGATCCTGAAAACCTGCCGCCGGGCGATGCGCCCAGAAGGCAAGCTGCTGGTGCTCGAGAGCATTCTGGCGGCGCCCAACGAAGGCGCCAGCGCAAAATTTGGCGATCTGAACATGCTGGTCATGCCGGGCGGGCAGGAGCGCACGGCGGAAGAATTCAGGTTGCTGCTTGCGGCGTCGGATTTTCGGGTCGCGAATATTGTTGAAGCCGGACCTCGCATCAGTGTCATCGAGGCGGAACCGGTCTGACTGCTTTCCGGGTCTGAAACTACCCGACGAAGGCGACTGAAATGCGAGACTAGAGCGCCGGGTTTTGGGGGACCAAAAACCCCCCGAGGAGGTTGGTTTGAAACCAAATTTTGGGCCCCCCAAACAAAAAGTTTTGGGGACAAAAATCAAGCACCGCCCCAAACCCGGGGG